>JABIRL010000175.1 GCA_018667855.1 Rhodospirillaceae bacterium | reverse complement strand
GGTGCGGACTACGGATTCGTGAAGCTGACCCCGGCCCATCTGGGCCTGTTGGCGGAGCTGCATCCCATCGCGAAGCAAAGCACCGGCAGCCGCAAATTCGTGGTCGGCGGCGAGGCCTTGACGAAAAGCACGACGACCCCCTGGCGCAAGGCGGCGCCGTCGGTGGCAATTTTCAACGAATACGGCCCCACAGAAACAGTGGTGGGATGCACGGCTTTCAAGCTCGGAAATTCAGCCCCCGATGGGCGTAGCGAGCCAATCGGCAAGGCGATCTGGAACACTCAATTATATGTCCTTGATCGAAAGCTCGCCCCGATACCGGCCGGCATGGTGGGAGAGCTCTATATTGGCGGGGCCGGTGTCAGCTGGGGATATTGGCGCCAGGCGGGATTGACGGCGGACCGCTTCATCGCCGACCCGTTCACGGACCACCCGGGAAGCCGGATGTATCGGACCGGTGATCTTGTCAGACTGGGAGCGGACGGAAATCTGGAATACCTGGGCCGGAATGATAATCAACTGAAGGTCAGTGGCTACCGCATTGAGCCTGGAGAAATTGAAGCCAGATTGCAGGCGGTCGACGGCGTAAGCGGTGCCGCCGTCGTCGCCATGAGCGGCGGCGGCGATCAGCGCCTGGTGGCCTTTTATACCGGCGCGGCGACGGTTGAAGCCTGCAACGCGGCGCTAACCTCTCGATTACCGCCCTATATGGTGCCGGACCGGTTCGTCCTTCGCGATAGCCTGCCCTTGACCGCCAATGACAAGGTCGACCGGGGCGCGTTGGCATCGCTGGACATCGCCGCGATCATCATGGACGGCAGGCCAGGCGTCGCGCTTGATCAATCGATAGCCCGGGAAAGTGGCGAGGAGGAACTTGCCGATCCGGAAAAGCTGGAAGCGCTGATCACCATCTGGCGAAATGTCCTGCAAGAGGAAGACGCGGGCGCGGATACGGATTTCTTCGCCGCCGGCGGCACCTCGCTTGGCGCCATAAGGCTAATCGCGCGGCTGAAACGTCACTTCGGACAGACCATCGAATATGCTGATCTGGCGTTAAGCCCGACGCCGCAAGGCCTGGCATTGACAATGTTTCCAGCGCAACCGGCGGCTCCAGCGGACCTGCCCCTGGTGCTTGATCTATATCGCACCATTCTCGACACACCGGAGATGGACGGGGATACCGATTTTTTCGAAGCCGGCGGGACCTCCCTGAACGCGATCCGTCTGGTGGCGCGGCTGAGACGTGGTCTTGGGCAGGAGGTTCCCGCTGATATCGTTCATGGCGGGCGCACCGCCCGGGGTGTCGCGGCATTGATCGCGCAAGGGAATTGCGCCGCGGGCACAGCGCCGGGATCGACCGTGGATCTGGGACCGCAACTACAATTGCAGACGGATGAGGCGCCCCAGGCTTCACCGGGCGAGCAGCAGCTTTGGCTTGAAAATGAACTGGGCGGGCAGGCCACGGCCTATGTCATGCAAGCGGCAATCAAACTGAAATTACCGAACGCGGAAGAAGCACTTGGCGCCGCGTTCGGGATGTTGGCCGAACGCCATCCTGTCTTGCGAACCGCATATACAAGCGGTGATACCGGATCGGAGGTCGAAATCCTGTCCGCCGGGGTGCCGACCATCACGAACCGAACCGTTGGCCGGTACGAAACCCTGGACGATCTGGTGCGCGCGACGGCGCAGGGGGACGCGGCCCTGTCATTCCGGATTGACCGGGGAAAAACCAGTCGGTTGAGTTTCGTGGAAACGGCGGACGGAGATGGCGTCCTGATACTTTCGCTGCATCATATCGTCTCCGACAACACCTCGCTTGGCTTGATACTCGGCGATCTGATTGCCTTGTTAACCAGTGGGACGCTCGGCGATGCGCCCAAGGCCAACTATCGCGCCTATGCCCAATGGCGCGAACGGCGGATGCAAGCAACGGCGGATGGGCAGATTGCGTATTGGCAAAGACGTCTCGCGGTTCCGCCCAGCCCGCTCGCGGTGCCACTTGATCGCCCGCGGACGCGTGACCACAGCCCCGTGGGCGGTTCCGTGCCGTTTCGCATCGACAAGACGTTGACGAATGCGGCGGCCTCCCTCGCCCGAAGGAACGGCGGTTCGATCCAGAATGTGCTGGTTGCCGCCTATACTATTTTCCTGCATCGGCTGACCGGCGCGGGGGACCTGATTTTCGGCATTCCCGTAAGTGATCGCCCGGAGGGTTTCGACGACGTTGCAGGCTATTTTCTGAATACCCTGCCGCTTCGCGTTAAAATTGCCGGTGGCGAAACCGGCGAGATGCTGCTCCAACAAATCCGGGACACCATGGCGGAATTGTTGAGCCATGCCGATCAACCCTTGGCGCGCATCGTCGAGGCCACTAATCCCGAACGCTTCGAAGGCCGGACGCCCCTGTTGCAAACAGTGCTGGACTGGCGGGAAGGCAACCCGCAGCTTGATGATTTGGTTGCAGATGAACAGCCCCAGCCGGAAGCCTACCCCCTTGACGTGGCTACGGCGCCCTTTGATCTGGCCTTAAGCCTGTCCGGCCAGGAAGACGGCACTATCACCGGCGGCTTCATTTTCGACTATGCGTCGTTGGACAGCGAGACTGTTGCCGCCTGGACCCGTTCATTTGTCATGATACTTGAAGGTTTGGTCCAGCAAAGCGATTGCCCAATCAGGAGATTGCCGACGGTGGCCGCGCAAGACCTTGACCGCGCGTCCTTGGCCGGCCCGAAGGTGGACGCACCGCCGGAGTTAAGCCTGCTACTGCTGCGGGCGCTTGCGGAATACGATAGCCTGCCCGCCGTGGAATCCGGCGACGTCACCTTGACTTACGGCGACCTGCGGGCCCGGGCGCAGGACATTATTCCTGGACCGGGAAAAGTATCAATCATCGATACCGACGACCCGGTTGAACGCGTTGTGCAGGCGTTGGCGGCGATCCTTGGACAAAAGGTGCTGGCGTTGTTCGATCCCGCACTTCCCCAGGCCCGTCGGGACAAAATGCGATCGACGCTGCTTGCTATCGAGACTGAGGGGATCGACGGGACCGTGGCCTCCTATGTTCAATTCACGAGCGGCACCACGGGAGAGCCGAAAGCGGCGCTGCTGAGCCGGGTCGGCCTGGCCAACCTTATCCGAACCCTTGGCAATGATCTGTCCATAAAACCGGGCAGCCGGGTATTGCAGCTGGCCGCGCCGGCATTCGATGCCTGGGTCTGGGAAGTTTTCATTACACTCGGCGCCGGCGGCACATTAGTGCTGGCGGACCGGTCCGCCCTGCACGCCGGCGAACCACTTGCGGTGTGCCTGAGGGAGCGCGCGGTCAGTCATGTAACCATCACGCCGTCCGCCCTGGCGGCGCTGGGCCAGGTCGATCTGCCGGAGCTGACGACAATCGTCGCGGCCGGCGAGCCGTTGTCGGCCGATTTGATGGAAACCTGGGCTCCGGGTCGGCGGATGTTCAATGCCTATGGGCCGTGCGAAGCGACGGTCTGCGCCTCCCACGGCGTTTGCGCTGCGGGCAGCGATACACCGGACATCGGCACACCCATCGTCGGGATGACGGCGATGGTGATGGACCGCTACGCCATGCCGGCCATACCCGGCGCGGTCGGCGAGTTGTGGGTCGGCGGTATCGGCGTCGGCCTTGGCTATGTGGGTGCACCGGCGATCACCGCCGAACGTTTCATCGCGGACCCTGGCGCCGATGATGGCCGCCGGCTTTATTGCACGGGCGATATGGCGCGCATTCGAACCAATGTCCGCATACAATTCATCGGCCGCGACGACCGCCAGGTCAAAGTGCGTGGCGTGCGCATGGAATTGGACGAAATCGAAGCCGCGCTGCAGGCCGTCGCCGGCGTTCGGCAGGCGGCGGCGAAAACCGTTCCCGATGCCACGGGCAGACCCGCACTCGCGGCCTGGGTAACCGGACCGGCCCATGATGAGGCAGCAAGCATACGGGAGGCATTGGCGATCCATTTGCCCGAAACCATGTTGCCGGCCTTCCTCACCGTGCTGGATCATATGCCCGTAACGGCGACCGGAAAGATTGATCGCTTGGCATTATCGGATCCACGGAAAGCCGCCGCGCATCCGGATCAGGCAATTGCAGCGGGCGAACCCAGTGCGGGGGCTGAGCCCTGTTCGGAACTGGAAGCCGTCATTCTGGATGTGTTCGCAGATATCCTGGCGCTGCCCGCACGACCGGGCCGAGATCAGAATTTCTTTGTCCTGGGCGGGCATTCCCTGCTTGTGGTTCGCTTGGCCGCCGCGCTGTCCGGGAAACTGGATCGAAAGGTTCCATTGCCCGCGGTTTTCGCGAACCCAACGGCGGCTGGTCTGGCAGGATTGTTCACGTCGGGCGAGACGCAGAATGCCTGCGTGATCCGCACCCTGCGCCATGGTACCGGCCCGGCGGCCTTCCTGTTCCATGCCGTCGATGGATCGGGGCACTGCTATGACCAATTGGCCGGAAACTGGCACGGCGACCGTCACATCAACGTTGTGGAACAAGGTCAGGGATTTGATTCCCTGGAAACATTGGCGGAGGGCTATGCGCAGGCGATCGACACCGCTGCCGGGGATGGCGATACAGTGCTGCTTGGCGGCTGGTCCCTGGGCGCGACCATTGCGGCAGCGGTCGCCGAACAGCTGCGACGCCAAGGGCGTGATGTCAGGGTCGTTCTGATCGACGCCGCTCGGCCGGTACCTCATGAAAACGAACACTCCGCCGACGAAACGGAGATTGCAGCGGCGGCCAAAGCCGCCGGCGCCGACGGGGCAACGGTTGATCGTGTACGGGAAAACATTCGCATCGCCGCGAACCATTCGTTTGGACGTATTCCCGGTCCGGCCGCGGTCATACGCGCATCGGACACACCACGGGAGGGCGCGGCACCCGACCTTGGATGGGCCGGTGTCTTTGACAGCACGGCGGTTAAGACCATGCCGGGATCGCATCATACAATTCTGCGCTCCGGTGATTTGCCCGCGCTCTCAAGGCAGATAGAACGGCTTTGGGACGAACAAGAGGCATAGCGAAGAATGGCTGCGAATTCACGAATGGTTCGGAAGCAGGTAGACGGCGAGGATTTCGCTGTCACCGTTGAACCCGGCGAAATGGTTGACGACCCGGTGGCGTGGTGCATATCCAATCAGAGTGAAATCGAGGAATTGGCAGACACATATCCCGCCATTCTGCTTCGCGGCCTGGGCGTTCGTGATGAAGTGATTTTTCAACGTATTCGTGACGTGGTGGTCGGGGAACCCAGTGCATATGTCTACCGCTCCACCCCGCGCACAGAACTAGGCGACGGCGTCATGACGGCGACCGAGTATCCGGCTTCGGAACATATCCTGCTCCATTGCGAGAACGCCTATCAACGGGATTGGCCGTTGCGGTTGGCGTTCTGTTGCCTAAACCCGCCGACAACTGGCGGTCAAACACCGATCGCCGATGTACGGGCCGTAACCCGGGCAATTGGCGAAGATACGCTTGATCTGTTTGAACGCCGGGGGGTCCGGTATGTTCGCAACTACCACGAGGGATTTGATCTCGACTGGCGGGTGGTATTTCAAACCGAGGACCCGGCGGCTGTCGCGGCCTATTGCACGGAACATGACATCGAATTCACCTGGCTTCCCGACGGCCGCCTGCGGACATCTCAAATCTGTCAGGCCGTGGCCCGGCACCCGGGCACGGGCGAGCGGGTTTGGTTTAATCAGGCCCATCTGTTCCACCCATCGGCCCTGGGCCCGGACGTGCAGCAGGATCTGTTGGATATTTTCGGCGAAGAGGAGCTGCCGCGTAACGCCTGTTTCGGTGACGGGGCGGCGATCGATGCGGCGTTGCTGGAGAGCGTGCGCCAGGCCTTTGCGGATGCCGCGCATGTGTTCGATTGGCAGGCCGGCGACGTCATGATACTGGACAACATGCTGGCGGCACATGGCCGCAGGCCGTTCACCGGTCCGCGCCAGGTCCTTGTCAGTATGGGACGCATGATGTCCGAGTGGCGAACCGACAATGACAATGACAATGAATAGGCCTTAACGGCTGGGGGACAATGGTTATGCGCATCGCGCTCGTCAATATGCCGTTTTCGTCGTTGCAAATTCCATCGATCGCCTTGCATCAATTGGAAACGGTGATTGCGGAGAATTTTCAGGACAAAGCGACGGTCGACATCCATTACTTGAATCACGATTTTGGCGCCCGCGTCGGCCCGGACATTTACAGCTGGATTTCGGAAAGTCTGGCCGGTCACACCTGTGGCTTCGGTGAATGGCTGTTCCGCTATGCGGCCTTTCCCGAGCACGGCGATAATACGGAAGAATATTTCACCCGATACGCCCATCATTTCGGCCCGGCGCAAGTGGAACGCTACCATCGCGAACTGGCATCGGTGCGCATGGATCTGCCTCGAATTCTGGATGAGATGATCGAGGAACGCGGTCTGGGAGACGCGGATATTGTCGGCCTGACGTCGATGTTTTTCCAGAATATCCCCAGTTTTGCCTTGGCCCGGCGCCTGAAGGAAGGGGGATCCAAAGCGAAAGTCGTCATGGGCGGGGCCAATTGCGAAGGCACCATGGGGATCGAGATCGTGAATAACGTGCCCTGGGTCGACCATGTTTTTTCCGGTCATGGCCTGATCAATTTTCCGCAATTTCTTAGCGCTTTCCAGGCGGGGGACGAAAGCGCCCTGTCACGCATCGACGGGATTTTTAACCGCGCGAACAGCCTCTCGATCACCGCCTTGCCAGCGGACGTCAAGCCCCTGCGGCCAGGTGATGCGAAGGTCGAGGATCAGTTGGAGGGAATTGCGGTTGGTGGTCCCGAACGCCCCCTGAACGACTATGTGGCCCTGAACTACGATGGCTATTTGGAATCTTATGATCGTCATTTCGGTGATCATCGCGCCGACGAAATTGAGCTTTTGTTCGAGACATCCCGAGGCTGCTGGTGGGGTGAAAAGGCCCATTGCACCTTTTGCGGATTGAACGGCGCGACCATGAGTTTTCGTGAAATGAGCCTGTCCCTGGCCGGTCGCAACATTCAAGAGATGATCGATACATATGCGAAGCGGGTCAGCCGATTTGCCAGTGTCGACAATATCATTCCAAAATCCTATCTGGACGAGCTGTTACCAAACCTGGAAATTCCGGACCATGTGACATTGTTCTATGAGGTGAAGGCGGACCTTAACCCGGCCCAGTTGGAAACTCTCGCCAAAGCGCGGGTGGTTGAAGTGCAGCCTGGTGTTGAATCCATTTCCACGGATACCTTGAAGCTGATGCGCAAGGGTACTACGGCCTTTAACAATATCCGCTTCCTCGCCGACTGTGGCGCCGCCGGCATAAAGCCCGTCTGGAATCTTCTGGTGGGCTTTCCCGGAGAATCGGCGGAAATATTCGAGATGTATCGGGAAAATCTCCCCCGATTGGCACACCTGCCACCGCCGTCCGGCGTCTTTCCCGTCCGCTTTGATCGTTTCAGTCCGTATTTTTCCGAGTCCGAAGCCTACCAACTCGACTTGGCCCCACTCGATTTTCACGAGCTGATTTATCCCTTCCCCCCGGAGGTCACCTGGAACATGGCCTATTATTTCAGAGATCGGAATATCGATGCGCCCTATCAGGTGGATTTGGCCGACCACATGCAGCATCTGCGTGACACGGTTGAGCGGTGGCGGGCACGCTGGGAATCCGAGGCCGGGGCGCCACGGCTGCGCTTGATCTCGGACGACATGGGTTGGCTGATTGAAGACCGGCGGACCGGGCATTTGGTGGAGCACGAGTTGGAGGACGCGGATGTCGCCCTATTGCGCAAACTCGCATCGCCCCGTTCGATTACCAGGACCATGGAAACCAATCAGGAGAGCCTGTCGTACCTGCGGCAAATCGGCGTGCTGTTCGAAGAACGCGGACAGGTCATGTCCCTGGTCATGGAAGGCCTGCGTTTCGATTTGAACGCTGGCCTGCAAGGATACGCCGGATCAAAAGGCCGGGCCGAGAACGCCGCGCTCGGACTGACATTTTAACCGAACACAGTCTAAGAAATACTAGAGCAACCCGCGATCAATTGGATTCAATTGACCGCGGATAAGTTGCTCTATCTTAAAGGTTTTAGCGCATGGCAGCGCGTTCAATTGAACGCGACATGCGCTAGCAGCACCGGTTGCCATCAGCCTTACTTCAGGTCGCCGTTGAGCGCCGTTCTCATGGCGGCGGTGTCCACATTCGACAGATCGCCGCCGTTTTCGAAATGACTGATAAACAAATTTCCCAGGGCGCGCGTCGCCAGGTTGGATAACCCCGCCATGCCCGCCAAGCGAATGCCGACGCCGAGACCCGGCATGCTCTTGAGCAGGGAGACAACGCCGGTGGTCACGCCCCAAGGCGCCACGCCGCCCGCGATGGCGCCGAGTATGGTACGAATCCAATGTCTGGAAAACGGCACGTTATAAAACTTCGACAATTCCGCGACCATGCTGACCTGGGTCGCAGAAATCCCGGCCATGTCCGCGAAAGGTATTGGCAACAGACCGAAGGCCGTCGACCAGGCCGCATATTCCGCAACGATCCCTTTGGCTTGCCGTCGCCGCCTAGCCGCGCCGTTCGTGGTCCTGACGGTGATTTTGACAATTTCGGCGGCGGGCTTCAATTCGGTAGCCGACGGTCGACGGGACGTCTTACTCTTCGCGACGGCGGGTTGGGCCGGTTTCACGGTTTTCGCCGTCGCCGCCCCTTCCTTCGTGGCTGGTGCAAGCTTCTTCGCAGGGGATGGTTTCGGTTCTTTCGGCGCATGGTCCGGATCAGCAGGCGATTGCCCCGCCCCGCCGCTGCCCGTGGCGGCCACCGGGTCTGCCGGCGCCGGCCTTGATTGGCCTGGTTCCGGCCTTTTGGTTCGGCGAAGCTCCGGTAGTTTCTTGCTCATCCCGGCTATCCCGTTCGATTCTTAATTCCGGTACCGGTTCCTGGGGTACCCGAAAGCAGCCCCTCGACCTCCGTCACGAAGGCCGCGATATCAACCGTCGCGCCACCGCGCGGTTGATAAAAACTCGGCGTGCTGCCGGCCAGGGCGGCTTCGCCGTACACAACCCGACTGGATAGTTCCACGGCCAGCGGATAATAGCCCGCGGCCTCCATCTGCGCCCGCATGTGGCGCGCGATAACGCTCCCGCGCGTGGTCTGGCTCATGAGGAAGCGTACGGTACCGTCCCATGTCGCCCGCTCAGCAACGATCTGATCGATCAGCTCCACGGTGTCGGCGGCGACTTGGAAATCTACCGGCGACGGCCGCATGGGAACAAGAACTAGGTCGGACTGGCGAATGGCATCATCCGTCGCCAGGGAGCGGAAGCCGGGGGTATCGATTATGATGCGCTGAAATCCATCTGCCTTCAGCGTATTGATCTGTTCGGCGACAGCTTCCGGCGCCGTGGCGGCGGCACGCAACCCGTTCAAATCGTCACCGGTTTCAATCCAGCGGACCAGGGTTGCCGCCGGGTCCGCGTCAACGAGAGCGACCCGCACACCCGCCTTGTACCAGTGTGCGGCCAGACACATCGCCGACGTGCTTTTCCCGCTGCCGCCCTTCATGGTGACGAACGAGATGACTTTCTGCGGCAAAGCAAATTCCCCGAAGATCCAAGCATCACATTGGTAACTGTTGCATGATCGCCAGTTGAATTGAAGGTCTATGTTGAAAATGGCGGCGTTACGATAATCCGCGGCAGCCCGGCATGGCGTTTTGCGGTGGAAAGGCTCATCTTACCGTTCGCGGAAGCTATTCAACGTAACGAGAGCCGTAGTGAAGATAGAGTAGTGAAGATAGAACTGAGGAATGTCTCGGAATCGTGGCGGCGCACGCCGTTCGAGGGACCGTCAATTGCCGTCGAGGCGGCGTTTGACTGGCGCACGTTCCAGGTGGATGACTTTAGCACCAACGATATAATTCTGCCCCCGGCGCTGGCCGGTGCCGTGGCCAGGCGACAGGCGGAGTTTCTGGCCGGACGCATGTGTGCGCGGCAGGCCTTGTCCCTGTCCGGTTGCCCGATCAAGGACGTCGGCGTCCATTCCGACCGCTCGCCCATTTGGCCGGATGGGTTTGTGGGCTCGATCACCCATTCCGGCGGGCTGGCGGGGGCCGTCGTCGCACCTGCCTCCATGTATCTGGGACTGGGGATAGACTTCGAAGCCTTGATACCGGCGGATCAGGCGCGCGACATCAAACCGGCTGTGCTGACCAAAACCGACAACGCCATCCTGCGGGGAAGGACGGGACATTCATTCGAACATCATCTGACGTTGGTATTCTCGTTGAAGGAATGCCTCTACAAGGCGTTGTACCCCCGCCTGGGGAGACTAATCGATTTTCATGACATTGGCCTGGCCGGCTTCGGCGATGGGAAGGCCAGAATGCGGCTAAATCAAACCCTGACGGCGGAGCTGCAAGAGGACATGGAATTCGAGGCGTCCTATTCATTTTCCAACGGTCTGATTCGAACTTGCGTGCAAATTCGCCGATGAAATCATGCCGTCCGGTCGTCCCGGAACGAGGGCTAATCGTCCAAACCCTCGACCATGTAGTCGGTCGATTCAATAATCTCGCCAATTGATGTGAGAATATGCCACAACCCGATCAAAAATACGCCGTGGCCGCTGTGAATGTTGCCGCTCGTGATATCTTCCCACAGCGTATCGGCAACCTCCCAACCGCCGCTGAACGCCACGACGATTCCGAGAAAAATATGGGCATATCCATTCGTGGCAATCGCCCTGATCACTCTCTTCATGAAGATCCTCCAAGTTGTAGGTTAGATTTCAAAATAATATAGCGGCAGGGGCCGCATTCGGCCACGAATGGCGGCAAGACGAAAATTCCATAAGGTCATATTCCGCACATTGGGTCCAACCACAGGCCGCTAAGCGACGATCAAATTCTTTCACCTGAAGCCGGATTTCTACGATACTATTTTCATCCATAGGTTTTCCAATCTGAAGGCTTCCCTGGACATTTCGGCAAATTGATGTGGCTGGCCCCGTCAACGGTGCGGTGTTGTGTGGGTCGGGTGGTGTTAGTCTTATGAAATTATTCCACGGCATCGCCAAGGATATAGCAACCCGCCGGCCGCATTATCGAAGCGATTTTTCGGGTATTTTCAGCCAAAAGGTTTTAAGCGCCAGCTTCTATCTGTTCTTTGCCTGCCTGGCCAATGCGATCGCGTTTGGCGCGCTGTCCAGTGTGCTGACCGGTGGCGAGATCGGTATCATCGAGATGATGATCGCCACGGCTATCGGCGGCACCACCTATGCCCTGTTTTCCGCCCAGCCGATTACTCTTTTGGGGGGCACCGGCCCTATCGTTATCTTTACGGCGCTGCTCTATGCCGCGTGCAAGGATCTTGGCGTCAGCTTCATTGCGGTCTATGCCTGGACCGGTATTTGGGCCGGTATCATCCTGATCGTTCTGGCGGTTGCCAATGCCTCCAATCTGATGCGGTTCTTCTCCCGCTTCACGGACGATATCTTTGCTGCCCTTGTCTCTCTGATCTTTGTCATTGAGGCGGTCAGAACGGTCGGCGGCGGTCTGTTCGATGACAAACTGACCCCGGCCGATGCCTGGTTCGCCGCCGTCCTGGCGTTCGGCACCTGCGTCATCGCCTTTGGCCTGCGTTGGACGGTGCGGATCGGAAAAAGGCCATTGCCGGGTACGCCGCTGCTGGCGGATTTCGCGCCGACCCTGGCCATCATTATCATGTCCACCTTTGCCGTGACCCTGTGGAGCGGACAGATCGAAGGACCCGCGGTGCCGGTGGACTATGCCGCCACATCGACAGGGCGACCTTGGCTGGTGGATATCCTGGCGTTGCCGTTATGGATCAAGCTGACCTGCGTATTGCCCGCCACGTTCGCCGCCACGTTGCTGTTCCTGGATCAGAACATCACCTCGCGTATTATCAATGAAAGTGATGCGCCCCTGCGCAAAGGTCACGGCTATCATCTGGATTTGCTGTTGATCGGTCTCTTCACGCTCTGTTTTTCCTTCTTCGGTCTGCCCTGGATCGTGGCCGCGACGGTGCATTCCGTCAATCATCTGAAAAGTTTGAGTATCGATGATCTGGTAAATCCGGACATGCCCAGCCTGGCGGTGGTCGAAAGCCGGATTTCGGCGCTGTCCATTCATCTCGCTATCGCCGCCTCGCTGCTGGCCCTGCACTTCGTTGCCATGATCCCCATGGCGGTGCTGTTGGGTCTGTTCGTTTACATGGGTTTCATGTCCCTGTGGGGGAACGCCTTTTTCGTGCGCTCATTGTCCCTGGTAATGCCGGGAATGATCGTCCACGGCCATGATGCCGACGCCCATGTGCCGCGCCATGTGCGCAACCGATTTACCTACATGCAAGCCGGTTGCCTGGTGGTTCTATGGGGCGTGAAGTCCAGCGTCGTCGGCATCTTCTTTCCGTTCTTCATCGCGCTTTGCGTCCCGGTCCGCATCCTCATAACCCGCTATTTCCACGACGAACATCTGAACCACCTGGACGACTATGACCACGACCAGCGCAACGAGATTTGATCGTGAACGCCCGGCCATGCGTATTCCGCGGACGGCATGAACCGCTAGGCAAGATTTGCCCATTGCCCATCGCATACCTGTTAACACCTTACCTTTCCCTACGGAATCAACCGATTAGGCACCTCTGAATTTGGCATGAAAATTGCACCTTATTGTTACAAGGTGCAATTTAGGGTGTGAAACCTGTGTCATGACGATTTCCGTCAACACAAATAATGCGGCGGCCACGGCTCTGCGCATGATGCAGCAGACCAATGGTGTGCTTGAGCGGACGCAATTGCACATCACCACCGGATTAAGGGTCAACGGGCCCCAGGATGATGCCGCCAGCTATTCCATCGCGCAGAGCATGCGCGGCGATGTGGCCGGCTGGCATTCGGTGAAGACCGACCTGGCACGCAGCGGCGCCATTCTGGAAACTACCATCGAAGCCGGCCGTTCGATCATGGATCTGTTGATCGAAATGAAGGGCAAGGCGACTCAGGCCCGCGACCCCGGCATGGGTACATCCAGCCGCACGAAAATTCAGCAGGCGCTTGAGGCCCTGCGCGGACAGATCGACACCATCACTACTAGCGCCGAATTCGATGGCGTCAGCCTGGTCAGCCGCCAGCCTCTCACCTATGGCCCCGCGACATCCCACGCGGTCTCGGCCTCGGGCACGCCGCAGCCGACCAAAGTCGTAACCGCCGACTTCAACTCCGACGACGAAACCGACGTGGCCGTGCTGAACAAAGGCGCGCAGACGTTTTCCATTCTTGAAAATCAACGTGTTCTTTTGGAATCCACGTTCAAATCTCCTGTGGAAACAAGCATCGGCACAGACGCAAGCGATATGACGACCGGAGACATGGATGGCGATGGACATGAAGACATTGTTATTTCAACGGAAGATGGCCGTGTTCTGACTTACAAGGGCAACGGCGACAATACTTTTCAGGCGGCAACGGCGACCAACGTCGGATCGGGCCGGATCGGCGGTTTGACTGTTGCGAACTTCGATGGTGACGATGATCTTGATGTCATGGTGACCAATCCGGATGATCATACTGTCTCAGTGCTTTTAAATGACGGTAGCGGGAACCTTTCCGTAGATCAAAAATTCGCAACCCATGGAAGTCCGGACGCAATCGCTGCGCTTGAAAATTCATCTGGAACTTTCGCACACGCAGTCGTTGCACATCCCGATCTTAACATTGCTTCGACGCTGCGTGCCCTTGGAAGTGTTGCGCCATTCATCGGCCCACCAAATTCGAATATCGTGTTTGGGTTCACGGATACGCTTCTCAACGCGGGTGACACATTCACGATCGGCGACAAAACACTGACGGTCGGCGTGGAAATCGACGTAAATGACCCGGACGTGCTAGCTCTGGCTGGAAATGTAAGGTCCTTCTTGACTGATCAAATTGCGGTTTCGAGAGCCTTCGGCGGACTGGCAGTTACGGAAGGTTCCTATACTGGCAACCTCTCGGTTACCAATAGCTTTTACAACGGTACCGGCTTTGGTACTCAGACTACGGTTTCCAACATCAGAATGCTGATCCCAGGCACCGGTTTTTCGAACGGAGACACTTTCACCATCGGTGGCGTAACCTTGACGGCTGGAACGGATTTTACCATCGGCAATGGGTTAATTGCCGATACACAGGCATTCGTCGGGGCCGTGACAGGATCAAGTCTCAATGAAGGAACATTCAGCGGTTCAGTGTCCGGTAGTTTCTATGCCGAGGGCAACAATACCATAGTCCATTTCGAGGAGCCCGGTGCGGCGGCGAATGACCTAACAGTTTCGACGAACATATCGGGCGCCGTAATCTTGGACAATAACGATGGTTCCGATCTCAATCCCAATATCAAAGGTTCAATCGTAATCAGCCCCTCGACACCGGGTGAAACCGGGAATGACCTGACGGCATCCGTCACGTCGGCATCGGCCGTACTGATACAGGATTCGAATGGATTTTCCACCTCCATACCACTGTACAGTTCGCCGGGTTTTACCACCTCGCCAAACCACCCCAATTCCTCGAACTCCTATACTCATGGTATTGGAGCAGGCGCAGGCGCCATCACTGCGGCGGATTTTAATAACGACGGCTTGATGGATATCGCAATCGCCAATGAAACCGATGATACTGTCAGCATAAGTTTGCGAAATCCAAACGGATACGGAGGGGCGTTCAATTCGACGACCACAGTGTCCGTCGGCGATGCACCAAAAGGCGTCGCGGCGGGAGATTTCAACGGCGACGGCATCACCGATATCGCGACGTCCAACAGCGGCGACAACACGGTTTCGTTTCTGATGGGAAACGGCGATGGCACCTTTCAGACCGCCGTCAGCAATGCGGTTGGTACCGGGCCGGGCGGCATAGCGGTCGGCGACTTCGACGGCGATGGCATAGACGGCGTGGTGACCGTGAACGCGACGTCCCACGATCTTTCCCGCCTGGAAGCGGTCCGGGATGATTTCGGCTCGCAGATCGACACTCTGGGCAATTCCGTCCGTTTCAAAAAACATCCCACGGGCAGCGGTGATCTGGGCCTCGGTTCCATCGATGTGGTATCGGGCGCCAGTTCAGCAGTAACCGCCATCGATAATGCCATCGAGCGCCTGGGGCGATATCTCTCCGAATGGGGAGCGGGGGCCAAACGCCTGGAAATTCAGGAAGAGTTTGTCAGCAAACTGATCACGACCTTCAAGGGCGCCATCGGCGCCATGGTTGATGCTGATCTGGCCGAGGAGATGGCCAAACAGCAGCGCGAGCAGATCAAACAACAGCTGGGCACCCAGGCCCTGTCCATCGCCAATTCGAACCCGCAGATGGTCCTGACTCTATTTTCCTGACAATCTAGTAGTTGCTGGCTAGTAGTTGCTGGGGAACATATTGCGCAGGGCCGCTTCATCCATTTCGGTCTTGAAGGCATGGCGGTCCTTGATGGCGATGGCGCGCTCGGCGGCGGGGCGTGCGCTGATCTCGTCCACCAGGCGGCTTAGATGCGGCATGGCGGGCAAGGCGTCATCGCCCAGGACAAACGGCACCAGACGGGCCCAGGCCCATGCGGCCATGTCGACGATGGTATAGTCGTCCCCCAAAAGATACGGCCGCTCCGCCAGGCGGGCGTCCAGGATACCGTAATGACGCTGCGCCTCGAAACGGTAGCGATTGATGGCATAGGGCAGTTTTTCGGGCGCGTGATGTTGGAAATGCACGGCCTGGCCCGAATAGGGACCGATGCCGGAGGCAATGAACATCAGCCAGGACAGTAAATCGCCCCGGTCACCGCCCATGAACTTGCCGGTCTTTTCCGCCAGATAGAGCAGGATGGCGTTGCTATCAAAGACCGTCGTATCGCCGTCGACAATTACCGGCACTTTTGAATTTGGATTGATCGCCTTGAAAGCCTCCCCGTGCTGATCGCCGGCGCGGGTATCAACGGGCATGGCCTCGTACTCAAGGCCCACCTCCTCCAGAAACAAGGCCACCTTCATCGGGTTGGGCGCGGTACTGTAATAGAATTTCAACATCGTCTGACTCCCCTGCTTCGGCCCATTGTGATCGGCGGCCGGCGAAAATATAATCCAATTCATGAAAGAGTATTTCTTCCAGGCGGACGACACTAACGGCATTTTGGCGAATATTGCCAGTCACGGCTTCGCCATCGTGCCGGAACTATTGGATACGGCGGGCAGAGAGGCGGTGCGGAATGCCCTGGCCGCACACAAACAAGGCCTGCGCGGTCGCAATGATTTCGAAGGCTACCGGACGGAACGGGTCTACAGCCTGCTGGCCCGGGGCAGGATTTTCGCGGACATGACCGAGCATGCGGCAGTCCTGGCCATTCTGGACCAGATGCTGGCGCCGAATTATCTGCTGTCCGCCGGCCTGTCCATAGATCTGCATCCGGGCGAAACACCCCAGGCATTGCATTTCGATGACTCCTTCTATGCCGTGCCCCGGCCGCGACCCGCCATCGGGATGAGCGTGATTTGGGCCATTGATCCTTTCACCGATCAAAACGGCGCAACCCAGCTTATTCCCGGCAGCCACCTCTGGGGCGAGCAAACTCCCGACGGCGTGCCGGACGAGGCGGAAATAGCCCTGCCCCGCAACGGCCCGGCCCATGAGGAACCGATGATCCAAAATCTGGAAGACCTGTTGGTGGACGCGGTGATGCCGGCGGGATCAGCGTTGATTTTCCCGGGAACTCTGTGGCATCGCGGCGGCGGCAATCGGTCGCCGGTAAACCGCCTGGCGGTTACATTGCAGTACTGCGCGCCCTGGGCCCGGCAGCAGGAAAACATGTTTCTGGCCGTGCCCAGGGATATCACTGAAAGTTTATCGCCCCGGGTGCGCGCACTGATGGGTTACTCCATTCACCCGCCCTTCATGGGTCACGTGGACAGCATGCATCCCGAGCGCCGGCTGAAAAGGCCCAAACCTTAGCTTCGGCCGACAGCAACCGCTTTAAATTATTGCGAAGTTGTTCTAGTCTGGCGTCTGAAAATCCGGGGATATGCTCAGGGTGTGATCCTCGAATTCCTGGTTACACGTCAGTTCCGAATTCATCAAATAAGCAAAAATAACAGACGGGAGAATGTTATGTCGAAATCCATATCCACGCGCCGTAAATTCCTCAAAGGAGCGGGCATCGCGGGCGGCGCTGCCGTCGCGGGCACGCTGGCCACGCCTCACATCGCCCAAGCCAAAACCAAGGTTCTGAAAGTTCAGGCGGCCTGGGGCGGCGGTATTTTTCTGGAGAATGCCAAAAGCTATGTTGACCGCGTCCATGCCATGGCCGGCAAGGATCTGAGGATCGATCTGCTGTCGGTGAACTCCGTGGTCAAGACCTCGCAGATGCAGGATGCGGTGCATCGCGGTGTGCTTGACGGCGCCCATTATGTGCCGGCCTATTGGTATTCAAAATCCAAGGCTGCTTCGTTGTTCGGCACGGGTCCCTGCTTTGGCTGGTCAGCCCAGGAACTGCTCGGCTGGATCCACTATGGCGGCGGCATGGAACTTTTCAACGAATTGATGAGCGGCCTGGGCCTCAATCTGGTTAGCTTCTTCAACAGCCCCATGCCGGCACAGCCCCTTGGCTGGTTCAAGATGCATGTGACGGATTCCTCGCAGATGAAGGGCCTGAAGTATCGGACAGTTGGGCTGGCGGCCAATGTGCTGCAGGAAATGGGCATGTCCGTCGTGCAATTGCCCGGCGGCGAAATTCAGCCCGCCATGAAGTCCGGCCTGATTGATGCGGCCGAATTCAACAATCCGACGTCCGATAAGGATTTCGGCATGCAGGACGTCTCGAAGCATTATCATCTGGCATCCTTCCATCAATCGCAGGAAGCCTTTGAAATCACCTTCAACAAGAAGACTTTCGATCGCCTGCCCCAGGAACACCAAGCCATCCTGCGGTATGCCTCGGAAGCCGAAAATTCCAACTTCTATTGGCACAACACCCTGCGTTATGCCGATGATCTGATCAGCTTGAAGGAAAAAAGCGGTGTCAACGTCTACCGCACGCCGGATTCCGTCATGCAGGATCAGTTGAAGGCCTGGGATACGGTCGTCAACGAGATCTCCGCCGAAGATCCGTTCTTTGCCAAGGTTATCGCCTCGCAAAAGACCTACGCCAAGAAGGTGATGAACTATCTGCTGCTGAACCAGCCCGATTACAGCATGGCGTACCGCCATCACTTCGGCTAATAAGGCGGCCTGAAAGATTTGGTCACTTTGAAGTTGATCTGAATCTGGAACAGGGACAGCTCCACAGGCTGTCCCTGTTCTTTTCCGATCTCGCGAAATATGGAGGGACAAATGCTGTCCACCATTCACGCCATTGAAAGCTTCAACACATGGGTCGGCCGTGCCTTCGCCTGGTGCATCGTCATTTTGACCCTGTCGGTGGCCTATGAGGTTTTCGTCCGCTATGTCCTGAACGCGCCCACGGTCTGGGTGTTCGATATGATGGTGCAGATGTATGGCGCGCTGTTTCTCATGGCGGGGCCCTATGCCTTGGCGCAGGACGGCCATGTGCGGGCTGACGTGGTCTATCGCCTGATCCCGGTACGTTGGCAGGCGCGCATTGATTTCGTTCTCTACATTTTGTTTTTCTTCCCCGGCATGCTGGCCCTGTTCTGGTACGGCGCCGAGATCGCGTCTGATTCATGGCGCTTCAAGGAAGTCAGCTGGAACAGCCCGGCCCGCATTCAAATCTATTTCTTTAAAACCCTGATCCCGGTGGCCGGCGCTTTGCTGATTGTTCAGGGCCTGTCGGAATGTCTGCGTTGTATCATCGCCATAAGGACCGGCCGCTGGGTCGAACGCCATGAAGACGTCCGCGAAACCGAGAATTTGCTGAGTGATGACACGGAACCCCGTACGACCGAGGGGGGCAGCGTTTAAGATGTCCAATCCCGAAATCGCCATCTTCATGCTGTCACTGTTCATCGTGCTGGTGCTGTTCGGCTTCCCCATCGCCTTCACCTTGCTGGCCATGGGCGTCGCCTTTGGCTACTACGCCTATTATGACTCCGATCGCATCGAGTTCTTTTCCGATCTGTTCGACAATCAGATTTTTTATCTGCTCAACCAGAACACTTATTCGGTGATGGAGAACGACACCCTTGTCGCGGTGCCGTTATTTCTGTTCATGGGCTATGTGGTGGAGCGGGCCAATATCGTCCATCGCCTATTCACCTCCCTGCGTCTGGCGGCCCGGAACTTGCCGGGTTCCATGGCCGTCGCGGCGTTGATCACCTGTGCCGTGTTTTCCACCGCCTCCGGCATCGTCGGCGCCGTGGTCACGCTGATGGGACTATTGGCCTTTCCGGCCATGGTATCGGCCAACTATGACAAGACATTTGCCTCTGGCGTGATTTGCGCCGGCGGCACCCTGGGCATTCTGATCCCGCCGTCGATCATGTTGATCGTCTATGCCGCCATCGCCGAGCTGTCGCCCTTGCGCCTTTATGCTGCGGCGGTGATCCCGGGTTTCATGCTGGCGGGCTTCTATATTATCTATGTCGTCGTACGGGCGAAAATAAACCCCGAGCTCGCGCCGATGCCCAAGGACGAGGATATACCGCCCAGGCGGGAAATCTATCTGAGCCTGCTGACCTCGTTCGTACCGTTGACCGTATTGATTATGCTGGTGCTGGGGTCGATCCTGGGCGGTTTGGCGACCCCGGCCGAGGCCGCTGCCATGGGCGCCCTGGGCGCCGTGGTCCTGGCCGCCATGTACCGCTCCCTCACCTGGGAGAAAATGAAGGAATCGGTGTTCCTGTGCGCCAAGGCGACCGCCATGGTGTGCTGGCTGTTCGTCGGCTCCTGGACCTTCGCCTCGGTGTTTTCTTATCTGGGCGGGCATACGGTGATCGAGGAATGGATACTGTCCTTCAATCTGGAACCCTGGCAATTCCTGGTCCTGGCGCAACTGGTCATTTTCCTGTTGGGCTGGCCGTTGGAATGGTCCGAAATCCTGATCATCTTCGTGCCGATCTTCCTGCCCATGCTTGATACCTTCGGGGTCAATCCGTATTTCTTTGCTATGTTGGTTGCTCTGAACCTGCAGACCTCGTTCCTGACCCCGCCCATGGCCATGTCCGCCTATTATCTGAAGGGCGTGCTGAAATCCCAGATCGAATTGGTGCAGATATTCAAGGGCATCATGCCCTATCTGGCCATCGTGATCTTTTGCATGGTCCTGATGTATCAATTCCAGGGTCTGGCCCTGTGGCTGCCCGATGCATTATTCGGCGTCTATGTCCCTTAGCCTGGAAACAGCGACCGATCTGGTCGCCAAGATCAAGGCGGGGGAAATCACCTCGCAGGATCTGGTGCGTGATTGCCTCGAGCGGATCGCGCAGACGGATGGAGTGGTCAAGGCCTGGGCCCATTTGGACGAAGCCCACGCGCTGGCCCAGGCCAAGGCCCTAGACGAGGCGCGCACCAACGGCAAACCCATGGGGCCGTTGCACGGTATTCCGGTGGGCATCAAGGACATCATCGATACCGCGGATATGCCGACCGAATATGGTGCATCCGCCTTCGCCGGCCGCCAACCCCTCGCCGATGCCACGCTGGTCGCCAAGCTTCGGGAAGCCGGCGCGGTGATCCTGGGCAAGAACGTCACAACCGAGTTCACCTTTCTCTCGCCGGGCCCGACCACCAATCCGCACAATCCCGCTCATACGCCGGGGGGTTCGTCCTCGGGCTCGGCGGCGGCGGTGGCGGCGGGCCATGTCCCCTTGGCCGTGGGCAGTCAAACGGGCGGCTCGGTGATCCGCCCGGCATCCTTTTGCGGCGTCATCGGCTTGAAACCCAGCCAGGGCATGATCTCCCGCGCGGGGACCCTGGAAACGTCGGAAAGTCTCGACCAGATCGGTGTCTTCGGGCGCACTCTACAAGATGTGGCAATGTTGACGGATGCCCTGAGCGGCCATGACGCCGCCGACGGAATGACCTATGCCAGGGCCAAGCCGAACCTGAGCGCCGGTGCCCTGGCCGAAGCGCCATTAGAGCCGAATTTCGTCTGGTTTGATCTACCGTTCGAAGATCGCCTGGACGACGATGCCCGCGAGGGGTTGGCGGAGTTGCGCGAGGTGCTGGGTGATCAGGTCGAACCCTTCCCCCTGCCGGAATCCTTAGGCAATATTATCGACCATCACCGGGTCATTCATCAATACGAGCTGCGCCGTCATCTGGACCAGGCTTACGCCCGGGAGCCAAATCCATATTTTCTGGAGGTGAAGCAAAATGCTCTGGACCCCAGTGATGAGGAATATGGCCACTCTCTTGCGGCGAGAGAGGCCGCCAGGTCCTTTTTCGCGGAACTGTCCCATGATTTCGACGCCATATTGACGCCGGCGGCAACGGGCCAGGCCCCCTTGGGCCTGGAACATACCGGGGATTCTATTTTCTGCATTCTATGGACGTTCTGCGGCCTGCCGAGCCTGACCCTGCCCATACTGGAGGGCGCGGACGGGCTGCCCATTGGTGTACAGCTGGTGGCCGGGTTGGAGGAAGACGACCGCTTGTGCCGCACGGCACAATGGCTGTTGAATTTCCTGGATCAAAGCTAGGCCGCGGCTTATAAGAATTGCAAAGGCGAAGATGGCGAAGATAATGTCCAAACGACGCATTGATCTTATATCCGGGGCGGCGGGCTCCCTTTTGCTGATGATCTTCATCATTGGCTTGGCGGAGAGCATATCTTCCGGTGCCGCCGGTTTTTGGGGCGGCCTGCCGTTTTGGTTTATCGTCGCCTTTTCCCTGGGCCTGGTTTGGTACGATTTTTGGGATAGCTGCGTCCGCAAAAAATAGGAACGGCGGATCTTTGCAGCCATGACATCCAGCAGCGGTCAGACATTTAGCTTCGGCACCAAAGCCGAATCCCTGATACGGATCGCGCCTCTTTTGACGCTATTCAAGGTGCCCAGATCACGGCATTTCACTGTCTCGGAATGGCGGATCGACCCTGATCGCCAGTTGCGGGAGCTTGAGGATCACTTCGCCGACGACGTGGTTATCGTGCGCTCCTCGGCGCAGGGCGAGGATGGTGAAGTTGGCAGCATGGCGGGCCGGTTCGATTCCATAGGCGATATCGCAGCCACCCCGGATGCCTTACGCGGCGCCATCAATCAGGTCATCGCCTCCTATGATCGGACGTCCGATGACGGAGAGGACCAGGTGTTGATCCAATCCATGCTCCGCGATGTATTGATGAGCGGGGTGCTGTTCACCCACGATCTCAACACCGGCGGACCTTATTACGTCATCAACTATGATGACGAAACCGGGCGTACCGACACGGTGACCTCCGGCGGCGTCTATTCCAACCGGACCCTGGTGGTTCATCGCGGCGCGCTGGATGCCGTGCAGTCCCCACGTTTCCAGGCTCTATTGGCCGCGACCGTGGAATTGGAGTTGGCCATCCCCGGTCAGGGTCTGGATATAGAATTCGCCGTGGACCGGGATCTGGGCGTTCATCTTCTGCAAGTTCGCCGGATGACGGCGCAACCAACACCGGACGATGAAATGCCGGGCCGGGTCGATGAAGCCATTGGCCGAATCCGGGCCTTCGTGCAGAGCCGCTTCGCGCCCATGGCCGGCATCCATGGCCGCCGCTCCATCTTTGGCCAGATGCCGGACTGGAACCCGGCCGAGATGATCGGCCGGGCGCCCCGCCCCCTGGCCCTGTCGCTTTATCGTCATTTGATTACCGATCGGGCCTGGCGCCAGGCGCGGGGCCAGATGGGTTACAGCGAACCGAACGGTATGCCGCTTTTGGTCTCGTTGGGCGGGCAGCCCTATATCGATGTGCGCCTGAGTTTTCATTCCTTTTTGCCCGCCGGCCTGGATGAGGGGATCGCGGAAAAGCTGGTGAACGCCTGGTTAAATCGACTGTCCGCTTATCATCAGCTGCATGACAAAGTCGAGTTTGATGTCGCCATAACCGCGCTAGCTTTTGATTTCGAGGAACGGCTGGCCGCGCAATCTCCAGGCGCCCTGAACAAAGACGAGACGGCCGCATTTCGCGATGCCTTGTCCGAACTTACCGGATCTCTGTTGCGGGGCGAGGCCGCCTCCGTGGCCGGGGAACTGGCCAAAATCGAGGAGCTGAGCAATTTGAGGCAGGATCTGGCCCGCCGTCAACCCACCGATTTGGCCGGCGTGGCGGCACTGTTGGAGGACTGCATAACCCTTGGCACCATACCTTTTTCGATCCTGGCGCGGCATGCCTTCATTGCACAGGCCCTGTTGCGATCCCTGGTCGATCGCGACGCTTTAAATAACGCCCAGGCGGATGCCTTGATGGCTTCGGTACGCACGGTCGCCGGCGAATTGGCGGACGATTGCCGCGAACTTGCCGCCGGCGCATTGTCACGGGTTGATTTTTTACAACGTTATGGCCATCTGCGTCCTGGTTCCTACGATATACTTTCCCCCCGTTATGATCAGCGCGAAGACCTCTTCGCCGATACGGCCCCTCTTACCGCGCCGGCGGCGCCGGCTCAATTTGCGCCGACGGCTATCCAAATTCAGAATGTTGATGCGTTATTATCTGATCGGGGCTTCGACCTGACGGCAGCGGCGCTGTTTGACTATATCCGAGAGGCGACGGCGGCCCGGGAATATGCAAAATTCGTCTTTACCCGAAATCTTTCCGATGCCCTGGAAGGCATCGCGGCTTGGGGTGAAAGTGTTGGGCTGAGCCGGGACGAGCTGTCCTATTTGGAAATTCGCGATATCCTCGATACCTTGGTCGAGATCAACGAAAGCGATGTGGAGCATCATTTAAAGCCCCTGGCCGAAGCAGGTCGGCAACGCCACGATATGACGAAGGCCCTGCGCCTGCCGCAAATTCTGGCCAAGGCCCAGGATGTTCATGTGGTGCCCCTGCGATTGAGCGAGCCCAATTTCATTACCCACAAAAGCGTTCGCGGCCATGGACTACAGCTTGGCGGTCATGATCGCGTGCCCGACAACATGGCCGGTGCCGTTGTCTTGATCGAAAATGCCGACCCGGGCTTTGATTGGATCTTTGCTTATGGTATCGCAGGCTTGGTGACCAAATATGGCGGCGTCAATTCGCACATGGCGATCCGTTGTACCGAATTTGCCATTCCCGCCGCCATTGGCTGCGGCGAACAGATTTTTGACCGCTTGTGTACGGCGACAGCGATCGAAATCAACTGCGCCGAAAACCACGTTCGTCCCGCCGATGGCCTGAGAGATTGAGCCGGAAAGGTATGCCATGATTGTCTGGCTGGTGGGCCTGTCGGGGGCCGGAAAAACGACCGTCGCACGCGAGCTGCATCGCCGCTGGCAGGATCACGACCCGGCCACCGTTTTGATCGACGGTGACGAGGTGCGGGAGATTTTTCAACATGACCGGGGCACCGAACCCTATACCCTGGAAGGCCGCCGCATCAACGCCGAACGCATCACCGCCATGAGCGCCTGGCTGGACAAACAGAACATCAATGCCGTGGTCAGCATCCTGTGCATCTTTCCCGATATCCTGGCCGCCAACCGCAGCCGTTTCAGCAGCTATTTCGAAGCCTTCGTCGATGCACCCCTGGCGGACCTTGAAGCCCGCGACGGCAAGGGCCTTTATGCCGCTGCCCGGCGGGGCGACGAAGGCAACGTCGTGGGCATCGATATTCCCTTTCCCAGGCCGGAAAATCCCGACCTGGTGATCCGAAACGATGGCCCCCGCCTGGACGCTGTTGCCGTCGCCGGCGAAATATTGTCAAAAATCGGAATCATGAAGTGACCAGCTATCCGTATGCCACCGGCGATCTGATCGAAACGCCGAATAGTTATTTCTACAGCGAATATGGCGGCACGGCTTTTATCGCCGCCTGGCGCCATCAACGTTCAACAGTCCGGGACCGACTGCCCGCGCCTGCACCGCCCCCACCACCTGCAGCGGCAAAAGACGCGGATCCGAAATCCCAGCTAAGCGTCGATCTATTGGAGCGCGCCTTGCAGAAGGAAGAAGATTTGGCCGAAGCCTTCGTCAAGAAATTCGAAATCCACAAGCGGGTGCACAACGGCTATGACGAGGCCTTTCGTGCCTTGGACAAGACTGAACGGCATTCCCTAGCCCTTTATATGCGGGCCGCGGATCTGTTTGCCACGCTGTATGACGAAGGCCGCGCGCTACGCCATCTCAATGTTTATCTGAAGTGCCTCGACACCCTTTGTGCCTGCACCGCCAACCTGACGCCGGATTTGTCGGCCCGTCTCGCCTGGCACCTGGCGAATGAACAGAACCTCATTGATGCCCTGATATCGGAAAAAGGCATTACGACATGAGCGCCAGCAATATTCTGTTCCTCGCCGCGAACACACCGCGCAGCCAGGCCTATGCCCAGGCGCTGGCGGCCCGTGGTATCGAGCTGTCGGCGGCAATCCTGTTCGACCGTCCCGGTGCCGCACAACCGGGCAAGGCAACGCTGCCACAACGCCCGGAGACGGCAACGGCGGTCGCGCTGCCTGATCCCCATATATCGGTGATGCGGTCCCTTGTCGGGCTGACCGAACATATTCAGCAGATCGAAGCCGAAAGCGTGAATGATCCCGTCCTCCTCGGGGCGATGAAAGACACAGAAGCGGATTTGGTAATCTATTCCGGGTACGGCGGCCAGCTGGTCGGGCGGACGCTGTTGGCGGCGAGCCCGCCATTTCTGCATGCTCATTCCGGTTGGCTGCCCGACTATCGGGGCAGCACCACGATTTACTACAGCCTGCTGGCGGGGGAAGGCTGCGGCGTCTCGGTCCTGCAATTGGTACCGGCCATTGACCGCGGCCCCGTTGTCGCGCGGCGGCGATATCCCGCACCTCCCCCGGGCCTGGACATCGATTATTTCTATGATTCCGCCATCCGCGCCGACTTGATGGCGGATGTTGTGGCCGCCTGGCAAAAGACCGGACGGCTTGATCACATTGAAGTCCCCGACGAAGGCACCGACTACTACGTGGTGCATCCGCTATTGAAACATCTCGCCATTCTCAACCTGGAAGCCCGCGATGCGGATTAGCTATCGCGCCCACGGCGGCAGCCAGGATTATTGGCAGCGCCGCTGGGATGGCGTAGCCGTCGACAGCGGCGCGATCAACCTGGATCGCTATCCCGGCCGCTACGCGGAGGCCGTCATCAAGGCCCCCCGCCCCGATGGCCCAGTACTGGAAGCGGGATGTGGCGCGGGCCGTGTGCTGCGCCACTATCACGAACGGGGCGTCTCTATCATCGGTCTGGATTTCATCGCCTCGGTTCTGGCCGCGATCAAGGGTGAGGATCCCACAGTTCCCATGGCGGCCGGCGACATCACCAAACTGCCGTTTCCCGATGGCAGCTTTTCCGCCGTGCTGGCGTTTGGCCTGTACCACGGCCTTGAAGCCCACCTGGAAGAGGCCATGGCGGATACCCGCCGCATTCTAAAACCCGGCGGCCTGCTGTGCGCCAGCATGCGCCTGGATAATCTGCAGAACCGGGTAACGGACAATATGGCGGAACGCGCCATGCCCGAGGGTCCGCGACGGTTTCACAAGCTGAACCTGACCAGTAGAGAATTCAGATCCCTTGTTGGCGATACCGGGTTCGAGGTCATGGCTATCGAGTATGTCGAGAACATGTCGTTTCTGTACAAGTACGCCTTCCTGCGCCACGCCAGTCAGCGGGTCTTTAACGAAAGCGCCGCCAGGGGGCAGGGCTATCGTTTCAACCTGGCCGGCACGATTGCCCAACGCACGGCAATGGTCATGGCGCCGGCGCAGATGGCCAATCTGGCGGTGATTACGGCGCGGGCCGTTTAGGAATTCGCGGCACGCTCCGAACCTGCATCCATCAATTTGAAGGCACCTTGGGCCGTCGCGATCAGATTACCGACGGCATCTTCGATACGGCTCTCGCAGAAGCAGGTCCTTTTGCCGCCGCCGACGGTTTCCGCCCGCAGAGCCAGCGGCCCCTGCCCGGCACTACCAATAAAATTCATGGACAGGCTAAGGGTAATAGAAAAGCGGCGCTTGGCGGGATCCGGATGAGAACCGGCGCCTATCGCCATGATCACATCCATCAAACCGGCGATAATACCGCCGTGCAACATGCCCTTGATATTCAGATGCTCCGGTCCGGCATTGAAGGTCGCCGTGGCGCTGCCGATCCCCCGCTCAATATTCTCGACCTGCAGACTGGGTGGTTGGTTGGTCGAGGTGCCGGCGGAGGCGGAGGCAGCTGGGGAAATGTCATTCATGCGCAAGCGCCCCTTTTTACAAAGCGTACAAAGCTTATAATGCGGCACTCTCGCAGCCCCGCGATTGCCTGCTAATATCAAATACAACGCCAAGCTGGCAAGGCATACGGGTCGTTGTCATTAAGGGCGCCGGTGACCGCACCTTTGTCGCCGGCGCGGATATCAAGGAAATCGCGGCTTACGCCAGCTGTTCTGCATCCAATGATCGGGCCGAAGCAATGCGGGCGTTCGTTGAAAAACGCTCACCCCGTTTTCGCGGTGATTAGAGCATGTCGCGGCTAATCGGTGTTCAATTGGACGCAGATTGCGCCATCTCGAACAATTCACCCTGTGGTCCCGTCGGGCCGGTCGCCGCGACCAGCTCCTGGCGGGCATCGTCGTTGCTGCCCAGCAGACGATCACCCGGCAATCGCACCGTTACCGTCGTGCCTTGCCCGAGAACGGACTCGATCGCCAGGCTGCCGCCATGCAGCTCGCATAAATGGCGGGCCAAGGGCAAACCCAGTCCCGTGCCCTCGAACTTACGTGTAAATGAACCCTCCAGCTGCGCGAACGGCGTAAGGGCCATGGGAATATCTTCCGCCTTCATACCAATTCCCGTGTCGGTAACCCATAGTTCAATACAATCCTTACCGGTTTTAGGGTCCCGGCCGGGGCTGGTGCCGATGGTGACCTGGCCGCCTTCAGGCGTAAATTTGATCGCATTGGTCAATAAATTGAGCACGATCTGTTTCAAGGCCCGTTGATCGGCGTTGATCAGATCAATACCGTGGTCCATTTCGCTTACCACCTTTACACGGCCCTGGTGGGCCCGCTCACGGGTCAGCCGCGATGTCGCCGCTACCGCGTCGGAAAGCTGGAAATGCTCTTCAGACAATTCGAAATGGCCGGCCTCGACCTTGGCCAAATCAAGCAAGTCATTGATGATGGACAAAAGATGCTGGCCGCTATCGTTGATATCTTGAGAATATTCCAGATACTTCGGCGAACTGAGCGGCCCGAAAAGCTCACCTCTGAGAATTTCCGAAAAGCCGATAATAGCGTTCAGGGGCGTACGCAACTCATGGGAGGTATTGGCCAGGAATTCCGATTTCGCCCGGTTCGCGAGTTCCGCCTGCTCCTTGGCGACCCGCAGCGCCTGTTCTGATCGCTGTTGCGCGGTGATATCCTGACAAACGGCCAGTACGCCGCCGCTGGGCATGGCGAAAGTGCGGAATTCTAGAATTTGGCCATTGGGTCGGATACGCTGATATGTGTTCGGCATTTTGCCGAAGGCAAAACTGATGTGTGTTTCAACCAGTTCATCGATGTCACCGGGTCCAAATTCCCCATTCTGGGCGTTCAGCCGCATGACATCACGCAAGCTACGGCATTGCGTAACTTGCTCGGGGTCGAGTCCCTGCAACTCCAATAACATCTCGTTCATGGCGACGATATCGCCTTCACCGTCGGCAAAAGCGATACCCACGTGCAGATTTGCGAAAATTTCCTCCAGCTCCGTTGATCGCCGCTGCAAGTCTTCCTGATCCTGCCTCAAGGCCGTCACATCGGTGATGGTTATGGAGACACCGCCGTCGGGCATTGAATTGCGCCGCACATCCAGTGTCCGCCCGTCGCGCCGCGTCATTTCATGTTGCGGCGGCTCGCACGCCAAAATCTCTTTCGCCCGGCGGGAAATATAGTCCGGGCTGTTATCCTGGAAAACGCCGGCTTCGCCCAGGTAGCTACACATCGTCTCCACGGACAAGCCAACCTTGGCCACCTCGGGAGTGACGCCAAGCAATTCGAAGTAACGCTGGTTCCAGGTCAACATACCGCCATCGGCGCCATAAACCACGACGCCCTGATCAATACTTTCCAATGAGGCATGCAACAGTTCTGATTTTTCGTCCAAAGCCCAGCTTTGCTGTTTCTGGGTGGTGATATCAGCGCAAACGATCAGCCGCCCGCCGTTTTCGGTGGTTCTTTCCGAGATATGCAGACTGCGCCCATCGGTCAGGCTGACTTCCCACTCCACGCGAGGCGGCCGAGACCGCTCCGACACGTCCGCCAGGAATTCCTCTACACGGTCCAACGCATCGACAAAGATACCCGCTTCCGACAGCGCGCGGAAAAAATCCAGGCGGCAAATACTCTGGTGATTGAGGCCATGCACCGTGGGCATCAACTGCAACAACATATCATTGACCTGCCGCAAACGGTCATTCGCATCAAAATAGACCACCGCGATGGGCAGCGCCTCGACGATTTCCACGTCTCGCCAGATGTCAGGCCCTGATCCGGTGGCAGACCGCAGGTTCAGGAAAACCACGACGGACACGGCAACCAGGGTGAAAACACCCATGATACCAAATGTCAAAAGCATGGTCTCCAACGCTGCGATTCCCTTCGCTTTCATAGCGATGCCAACGCGGCCTAAACTGATTGAAGGGCGGCCGGCACTGTTCGCCGCCAACTGGTGAAAATCGGCCTCGTTTACCAGTAATGGGTTGAAGTTAACGTATGGTTAATATTTCCTAACAATTTGGCGTCCCAGGCATGGGATAAATCGAACCGGGAACTTGGCGGCGATGGGTAATCTGGAAAAATTACTGGCTGAAATCCGGCAGTGCCGCCTGTGTGAAGAGCACCTGCCCCTTGGCGCCCGACCAGTGTTGCGTGCACGAGTTTCGGCGCGATTGTTAATCGTGGGCCAGGCGCCGGGCACCAAGGTCCATGCCAGCGGCATTCCATGGGACGATCCCAGCGGTGATCGCTTGCGACTTTGGCTGAATATCGACAAGGATACGTTTTACGATCAAAATAAAGTGGCCATCATACCCATGGGGTTTTGTTATCCTGGCCGTCTGCCCAAGGGCGGCGATAAGCCGCCCCGGCCCGAATGCGCGCCAACCTGGCATCCCCCGTTATTGGAACACCTGCCCAATATTGAAATGACCGTGTTGGCGGGCGCTTACAGTCAAAAACGCTTCCTTGGCTCGAAAAGAGCTCGAAACCTGACCGAAACCGTGCGGGCCTGGCGCGACCATGCGCCGGAATTCATGCCGCTGCCGCATCCGTCCTGGCGCACGGTAGGTTGGCAAAAACGCAATCCCTGGTTCGACGCGGAGGTTCTTCCCGCACTTCGCCGGCGGGTGCGCGAGCTGATTTGACGTTCGCTATCAGTCCGCTATCAATCGGGGTCAATCCAGGCTGAAGCCATGGCGGCGAAGATATTCCGCCAGATCTTCACGTTCCCGCACGGAAACCTGCCGGGTCTTATCCTCCGACCAACCATAGAAATCAGGACTGCCATGTTCCGCCGTCATCCGGTACTTTTCCGGTGGAATTGTATAAATGCCGTTGCGCCGCTGGTCATAGGCATCAATTTGCGTGGGCAGCTGGCTATCGTCATATTGATCGTCATGTACGATCATTTCCGGCGGCAACCGGGTCGAGACGAAACCGGCGTGGGAAGGATGACCGAGGCACATGCCGGCAACCGGGAATACATGCTCTGGCAAGGCCGTGATTTCGGCGATGGCGTTTATGTGGTTGCGCACCACCGAGATCGGGCAACAGCCCAGGCCGGCGGCCTGGGCTGCGGTGATGAAATTTTGCATGACCAGGGCCGTATCCGCCGCCGCGTTCAGAAAGGCGTCCAGATGATTGTTCGCGAAGGTGTGACCGCGCAACTCGCACAATCTGCGAATGCGCCGGCTATCGCCGCAAAACAGCAAAAACACGGGACAGGTGCCAATCCAAGCCATATCGGGCATCAAATCGGCGATCGCCTGGCGCTTGGCCGCATCGCGCACCCGGATAATGGCGACCTGTTGCAAATCGGATTTGGCCGGCGCCGACAAGGCGCAGGCGTACAACAGGTTCAGGGTATCCTCCGCCACGGGCGTATCGAGAAACCGCCGGTGGGTGCGATGGGACAGCAGCGCGGCAAGGACCTCCGCGCCCGGAGCATCTTCCGCCACCTCCGCGACATCCAATGCCATCCCGAAACGCTGTGCCGCAAGTTCCGACAGTTTGCTCATATCGACTTTACCTCCCGATCAATGATTTCCCGCCATCTTACGGCATTCGCCACTCTTTTGTGTGCTCTTGTCTTGCTTGGCGCCTGTAGTCCGCGGGTGCAGGAATTCCGCCCCGACTTGATGGCGCCGATAATCGAGAGCGGCAACTTCGTGACCGAGGACGGCAGGAAACTACCGCTTAGAATCTGGCCGGCCAAGGGTAAGGAAAATGCGGTAATGCTCGCCCTGCATGGCTTCAACATGTACAGCAACTATTTCGACGAGCCGGCCGTCTGGTGGGCGGGGCACGGCATCACGACCTATTCCTATGATCAACGTGGTTTCGGCGCCTCGCCCCAGGCCCGGATCTGGGGCGGATCGGCGGCCATGGCGGCGGACGCCCGCGCGATTTTGGACTTGATCGCGAAGCGTCACCCCGACCGGCCCCTGTATGTATTGGGCGAAAGCATGGGCGCGGCCGTCGCCGTGCTGGCCATGTCGGAACTGCCCGCAAACGAAGTCGCCGGCGTCATCCTGGTGGCGCCCGGTCTGTGGGGCGGCAAGTCCATGCATCCCATGTTGCGCTTCAGCCTGTGGTTGTCCACGCATGTCATGCCGTGGAACACCGACACGGGAAGCGGCTTTCGCCGCCGGGCCACCGACAATATTCCCATGCTCCGCGCCCTGGGCCGGGACAAACTGGTGATCCGCCATACCCGCATTGATGCGGTCTATGGCGTAACCCAGCTTATGGGCCGTGCCTATGACGCGGCGCCGGATCTGAAGCAGCCCACCCTTGTGCTGTACGGCAAACGCGATGAAATCGTCCCCGCCGGACCGGTACATGACACTGTACGACGCCTACCGACGGCGCCGAGTTTCGCGCTCTATCCCGAGGGCTGGCACATGTTGCTCAGGGATCTGCAGGCGGAAGTCGTCTGGCGAGACATCGCGGCCTGGATCCAGGATCACGACGCGCCGCTGCCATCGGGTACGTTGCAGGATCGGTAAGCGCTTATTAACCCCGATGGGATATGACCGGTCATCATGTGATCGGTGGGAGATAGAGATAATGACCCATTTTCTGGCAACCGACGATAATCCCGACGGCCACCGTCTGGAGGATGTGCTGGCCATGGTGCGCAGCGACCTTGTCAAACGCGCCGCATTGATTGTCGATGATGATCGACCGGAAGCCCGCAGAGTTCTGGCCAATGATGTTAAAATAATGGCCATGCTGACCGATAGCGTCGCGCTGGCGGAGGAAAGCAGCGCCGTCCTGATCAAAGCCTTCGGACCCAGCGAAACCGGTAAACCACGTATCGGCGGCGGTTAATCGCCAGGGTTATTGGCGATTGCCGTCAGCCAGCGTAAACTGTCTCTGGAACGTTCATTTGTTTTGGGGATTATCGTTACGTCATGGCTGATTTCATTGCGCAATTGCGGGACATCGTGGGCGACCGTGGTCTGATCCTGAAGGAAGAATTATCGGGACGGTCGGCCGGCTACCGAAATCCCGACAAGACCTTGGATGCCAAGGTACTGGTGCGGCCAGCCAACACCGAGGAAGTCTCGGCTGTTCTTAAATTATGCAACGACAATGGCCAGGCCGTGGTCAGCCATGGCGGTTTAACCGGCCTGGTCGATGGCAATATCGCCGGCGAAGACGAGGTTATTCTAAGCCTGGAACGCATGCGCGAGATTGAGGAGATCGATCCCGCATCGTCCACCATGACGGTTCAAACCGGCGTCACCCTGCAAACCGTGCAGGAAGCAGCCGAGGAAGCCGGATTTTTCTTTCCCCTGGATCTGGGCGGGCGCGGTTCGGCCACCCTGGGCGGCAACATTTCCACCAACGCGGGCGGCAACCGCGTCGTACGCTACGGCATGGCGCGGGACATGGTGTTGGGCCTGGAAGCAGTACAGGCGGACGGCACGGTGCTGAGTGCCCTGGGCAAGATCATCAAGGACAACGCTGGCTATAACCTGAAGCATATGTTCATCGGCAGTGAGGGCACCTTGGGTGTGGTGACGCGCCTGGTGCTGCGCCTGCGCCCGAAACCGGCCAGCCAGCAGACGGCGTATCTGGCCCTGGATAGCTTCGAAAAGCTGCCAAAGCTGTTGAATTTCTGCAATGGCCGCTCGGGCGGGTGCCTCTCGGCATTCGAGGTGATGTGGCAGGACTATTTCAAGCTGGTGACCTCCCGTGACGGCGCCGCGCAACCTTTGTCGGACGAGTATCCTTTTTATGTCCTTATGGAAGTGATGGGAGGCGAACCGGACACCGACGGCGAGCGGTTTGAGAATATGCTGGCGGCGGCCATGGATGATGGCCTGATGGTTGATGCGGTGATCGCCAAATCCGAGGGCGAGCGTCAGGCCATGTGGGCCTTGCGGGATGATGTGGAAAGTCTGCGTACCTGGGGCCCCACCATCGGGTTCGATGTGGGTCTGCCCATCGCCTCCATGCCGGACTATCTGGATGAGATCGATGTGCCAATCGTGGCTGAATGGCCTGAACGCAAGCGAGCCGTATTTGGTCATCTTGGCGATGGCAATCTACATATCGTCTATGCGGTCGGCGAAGCGGGTGACAATGCCAAAAAGCTGGTCAACGACTCGGTCTATCACCCCCTGGCCAGCCGGGGCGGCTCCGTCTCTGCCGAACACGGCATCGGCCTATTGAAAAAGGATTATCTGGAGGTCTCCCGCAGCCCGGCGGAAATCGCCTTGATGAAGCAGTTGAAGGGCATGATGGACCCCAACAATATCCTCAATCCCGGCAAGATCTTTTCGTGAGCCGTTAAGTGAGCTCGTACTCCCTGGCTAACCTGTTCCGTCATGGCTTGGGCGGCCATAAGGGCTGGAAGCCGGCCTGGCGCGACCCAGAACCAAAGGCCGAATATGACGCCATCATCGTGGGCGGCGGCGGCCACGGCCTGGCCAGCGCCTATTATCTAGCCAAGAACCACGGCTTCACCAACATCGCGGTACTGGAAAAGGGTTGGATCGGGGGCGGCAATACGGGGCGGAATACCACCATCGTGCGCTCCAACTATCTGCTCGACGCCAACGCGAAATTTTATGAACACGGCATGAAGCTGTGGGAAGGCCTAAGTCAGGACCTGAACTTCAACGTCATGTTCTCGCAACGGGGGGTGCTTAATCTGGCCCATTCCAAGGGCCAGTTGGAAACCTTCCGCCGCCGGGGCAATGCCATGCGCTTGAACGGCGTCGATGCCGAGTTGCTGAACCGCGACGACGTCGCGGCCTTCTGCCCGGAATTGGATATATCGAAAACAGCCCGTTTCCCCGTCGAAGGCGGCTTGTTGCAGCGGCGCGGCGGCACGGCGCGCCATGATGCGGTCGCCTGGGGCTATGCCAGGGCGGCGGACCGGCGCGGCGTGGACATCATCCAGAACTGCGAGGTTACCGGCATCCGCCGGGATCAGCGCGGCGTCGCGGGGCTGGAGACCAGCCGGGGCTATATCGCCTGCCGCCGGGTCGGGTTGGCGGTGGCGGGCCATTCCAGCCAGCTGGCGGCCATGGCGGACGTGCGCCTGCCGATCGAGTCGCACGTATTGCAGGCCATGGTCAGCGAACCGGTAAAACCATGCCTGGATACCGTCATCACATTCGGCGCGGCGCACCTGTACGTCAGCCAGTCGGACAAGGGCGAGCTGGTCATGGGCGGCGATATCGACGGCTACAATTCCTATGCCCAGCGGGGCAATCTGGCCATCATCGAGCATGTGGCGGCCTGCCTGGTGGCGTTGTTCCCCCAATTCAGCCGCTTGCGAATTCTGCGGACCTGGGGCGGCATCATGGACATGACCATGGACGGCAGCCCGATCATCGGCACCACGCCGGTGCCGGGCCTGTTCCTGAATGGGGGCTGGTGTTACGGCGGTTTCAAGGCGACGCCAGCCTCGGGCTGGGTCTTCGCCCACACGATGGCAACGGGACAGCCCCATGCACTGAATGCGGATTTGAACCTGGACCGTTTTCACACCGGCCGGGTACTGGATGAAAGGGGCGCCGGCCCCTATCCGTGGCTGCATTAGGGGTGATGCGATGTTCCTGATCCCCTGCCCCCACTGCGGCCCACGCGCCGAAAGCGAATTCAGCTATGGCGGCGATGCCAAGGGTTCCCGGCCAGCCGTCCCTGAAGAATCCAACGACGAAACCTGGATCGAATACCTTTATCTGCGTGACAACCCCAAAGGCGGCCACGAGGAACTATGGCAGCACGTCCATGGTTGCCGGCGCTGGCTGCGGGTCAGCCGCGATGTGGTCAGCCATGCGGTCAACGGCTGCCGAGACGTGGCGGAGGGTGGATCGTGAGTTATCGTCTGCCCGGCGGCGGTTTGATCGACCGGAGCCGCCCGTTATCCTTTACCTTCGACGGCAGG
>JABIRL010000145.1 GCA_018667855.1 Rhodospirillaceae bacterium | reverse complement strand
CGGCACAAAAAAAGCGCCAAAACCGGATGCTCTTTCGGGGCTAGCCCAATTCCGGAGGCGCTTATTGTAGTGTGGTAATACTACACTATGTAAGTTTAAATTGCAAGAGAATTTTTTAAATCAGGCCATTCGAAAATAGTGTTTGGGTCCCTTATCTGACCTGCGCGCGGCGGGTCAGGATAATCAGGCCGATGCCGACCAGGGTGGTTCCCATGGCCAGATCCCATGATAATTCGTCGTCCAGCAGCAAGGCGCTCAAAGCCACGCCGGAGAGGGGCGAAATAAACGCGAAACTGACGATGACGGAGGGGCTGTAGCGTTTTATCAGCCAGGCGTTGATCATGAAGGCCAGACCGGCGATGACGACACCCTGATACAGCAAGGCGCCGATGGGGATCCAGCCAACTTCATTCCATATAATGTCTTCCCACAATGCCGCGCCGGCGGCGAAGCCCGCCAAGGACAGCAGCATCTGCCATAAGACCACGCGGGTCGGCTCGATCTTACTGACCAGGCGCGCCGTGAAAATCATCCGCCCGCCCAACAAAATGGTACTGGCCAGCAGGATCAGATCGCCCAAATTGGCGCGGGACAGCTCCTGCGGGATCCGCCCGCCGGTCAGGACCAGGGCAACGCCCAGAAATGCGATCAGCAAACCGATAAATTTGGCGACGCTGAGGCGATCACCGGCGATCATGAAATGCGCGAAGACCCCGGCGAAAAATGGGAATGTCGCCGTCATGACGGCGGCAGAGGCACCGGAAGTCAGGTTGATACCGAAATTCATCATACCGATCTGGGTCATGAACCAGGTGGCCAAAACTAGTAATCCCGGCCATTCGCTCCTTTGCGGCCACAAGCGAATGCGGTTAAATCGCGCCCAGGCCGCGATGCAAACGATGCCTATCGCGAAGCGGAAAAAAGCACTCCATAATGGGGGGAAAGCGACCAACCCGACCTTTACGGCGACCGGATTGGCGCCCCAAAGAATGTTAATGATCAGCGCCACGGCGACCGCGAACAGCGGTATTTTCATTGGTGGCGATTCCCCGGAATTGCTGCGAAGATGGTTGGTGGTGAAGTGTCCGGCAGTAAGATGCCATATTGGCCGGAAGTATACTGAATTCTTTACCTATTTTTGATGTATTATCGAGCGTATGTCGGCTGAACCGGAGCGAATTTGTATGGGATACCGGTCAGAAAACCATCGCAAACAATGGAGACGGACCATTGGGCAAAATGAACCGTAAAGTCGTCGCGGCGGGTGCCGCCCTGCTGTTGTGCGCCATTCTGGGGATGGTAGCGGTGCATCGCTTTGTCGCCGCCGAGGGCGAGCGGGATCTGCACCAATGGCAGGTGCGCCTGGGCATTGTCGCCGCCAGTCGCGCCAAGGCGGTGCTGGAATGGCATGATCAACAATTCAAGGCGCTTTCCGGGCTTTCCGACAATTTATCGCTGCAGCTTTATCTGACCGAATTGTCCATGCTTGAGGGCCAATCAGATGGCACAACGGACGAATCGGCCCAAGCTGAATACCTGGGCAATTTACTGGTGGTCACGGCCGAACAGTCCGGCTTTAGCAGCCCTGTCACCGGCGCCGACGTCCAGGCGAATGTCCAACGCATCGGCGTCGCCGGTTTGGCTCTGTTGGACCGCAAGGGCGAAATTCTGGTGGCGACGCCGGGCACCCCGCCGTTAGACAACCGGCTAGAGAACTTTGTACGCGGCACGAAACTGGGCACGCGCGGCGTCCTCGATCTTTACCCCGGCCCGGCCGGCCAGGCGACCATGGCGTTTTTGCAGCCGATCTTCGCCGTACAAGGGGATAATCAAGCGGCCGATCAGGTTGGCGCCATTCTGGGTATTCGCTTGGTCGATGACGATCTGTTCCAGCACCTGGAACAGCCGGGCGAAACGCTGAAGAGCGGACAGACGTATCTTGTGCGCAAATCCGGTGCCACGGTGCAATACCTGTCGCCCCTGGCCGACGGCACGGCGGCATTGAAGAGAAGCCTGGCCCTTGACACCCACCGATTGGCGGCCGCCGGCTTGCTTGAACATATCGGCGGCTTTGGCATATTCGCCAACTATCTGGGCAATGAAGTTGTTGCCACCTCGCGCGGAATTCAGGGACTGCCATGGACCTTGATCCGCAGTGTCGACCGGACCGAGGCTCTTGCGGTTTCGGACCGACGGCAGATGATATTGTTGATCGGTTTGTGGCTGGTTATCGCGGTGGTGACGGCGGTGATCTTAGCGGTGTGGCGCCATGGCTCCTCCATCCGGGTGGCGGCGGCGGCGGAAGGCCTGCGCGATTCCAATGCGCAACTGCAAAACATGAGCGATTTCCTCCGCGTCGTGACCGACAGCCAGCCCACCGCCATCGCCGCCGTTGACAGAGAGGGCCAAGTTATCTTCGCCAATTCCAAGGCCAGCGAAGAAACGGGCATTGAGGCCGAGGAACTGGTCGGCAAGAATCTAATCAGTGCCATGGGCGCGGACCGGGCCGAGGCCATGCGGCGCGCCAATGGACAGGTCATCGAAAAAGGCCAACCCATGACGGAATGGCGCGTGGAAAATCGGGAAAGCGGCCGCCGCGTGGTCAAGTCGGACCACATTCCCCTGCGCGCCGAGGGCGATGAGATTTCCGGCGTCCTGATGATCCAGGAAGACATCACGGATCTGGTTGACGAGCGTGAACGGCGATCCCGAATTTTGCGCGAACTGGTGCAGACCTGCGTCGCCGTGGTGGACCGGCGCGATCCGTTCTCGGCACATCATTCCGCCCGGGTCGCGGAAGTCGCCTCGGCAATTGCGGAATCCATGCATCTGGATGAAGCGGCGGTGGAGACATGCGACATTGCCGGCGCCTTGATGAACCTCGGCAAAGTCACGGTGCCACAGGAAGTCCTCACCAAGACGGATCGGCTAAGCGATGAGGAGTTGGCCATGATCCGTCAATCCGTCCTGACCAGCGCGGAATTGATCGAGGGCGTGGAGTTTGAAGGCCCCGTCGCCGATACCATTCGGCAGATCCAGGAACGCTGGGATGGCGGCGGACAACCGGCCGGGTTGGAGGGAGAGGATATTATTCCCACGGCCCGCATTGTCGCCGTGGCCAACGCCTTTGTCGGCATGGTCAGCGCGCGGGCCTACCGGCCTGGCATGACATTTGACGAGGCGGCCAAGGCGCTGATGTCGGGCACGGGTACGGCATTTGACAACCGGCCCGTCTCGGCCCTGCTGCACTATATGGACATTGAGGGCGGGCGAAAGCGATGGGAACATTTCGGAATCTCGCCTGAATCCGATTAGACAGCGGCTGAATTAGCCGCAATGGCGCATTGACAGGCGGACTTTTGCATAGATAATCCGCCCCTTTCCCAAGCGGCGCCAATATGCCGCGATAACCATGCAGGAGGGGCCACTATGACCGCAGCGGTCATGCCAACCTATGGCAGAATAGACATCGCATTTGAACGGGGCGAAGGCGCCTATATGTACGACACCAAAGGCGGCAAATATCTGGATTTTGCCACCGGCCTGGCGGTGTTGTGCCTGGGCCACAGCCACCCCCATCTGGTGGCCGAAATTCAAAAGCAGGCCGCCACCCTGATGCACACATCAAATCTGTACAACATTCCGGGGCAAGAGCGCCTGGCGGACCGATTGGTCGCCAACAGTTTTGCCGATACGGTATTCTTTTGTAATTCCGGGGCCGAGGCGAACGAATGCGCCATCAAGTTAGTGCGCCGCTTTCATCATGCCAACGGCAATCCGGAACGTTATCGCGTCATCACATTCGATGATTGCTTCCATGGCCGAACCCTGGCGACGATCGCCGCCACCGGCAACGAAAAGGTTCTCGATGGCTTTGGCCCCAAGGTTGATGGATTCGATCATGTGGCTGTCGGCGATATGGATGCGCTTAAGGCCGCCGTGGGCCCCGCCACGGCAGCCATCATGATCGAACCGATCCAGGCCGAGGGCGGCGTGATGGTTGTCGCCGATGATGTCATGCGACAGATCCGCCAGATCTGCGATGACAACGGCCTGCTGTTGATTGTCGACGAGGTCCAGACCGGGATGGGCCGGACCGGACGTCTGCTGGCCCACGAATGGTCCGGCGTAAAGCCTGACGTGGCGACATTGGGCAAAGGTATCGGCGGCGGCTTCCCCATAGGCGCCTGCATGGCCACGGCGGATGCCGCCAAGGGCATGGTTGCCGGCACCCATGGTTCCACTTATGGGGGTAATCCCTTGGCCGCCGCCGCCGGGAACGCAGTCCTGGATGTCGTACTGGCGGACGGTTTCATCGAGAATGTGGAACGCATGGGCGATATCCTACGCTCCCGCCTGGAAGATTTGTGTCAGCGCAATGACGCCGTCATCGAAGACGTGCGCGGGCGGGGCCTGTTGCTGGGAATCAAGTGTAAATTCCCAAACATGGACCTAGTCACTGCCATGCGCGGCAAAGGCGTCCTGGTACCCCCCGCGGGCGATAACGTATTGCGCATGCTGCCGCCTCTGAATATCGAGGAAGCCCATGTGGATGAAGCCATCGCGGCGCTGGAGGATGTTTGCCGAGACTTGGGCCAATGAGTCAGTTGCGCCATTTTCTGGATATTGACCAGTTCGATGGCGCCGCCCTGCGCGGCATGCTGGACAGCGCCAAGGCCCGCAAAGATGCCCGCGCAGGCGGGCCCAAGGGCGTACCTGACGAGGATCTGCCTTTGGCCGGCAAGGTCCTGGCCATGGTGTTCATCCAACCTTCGACCAGGACCCGTGTATCATTCGATATCGGCATGCGGCAGCTTGGTGGCCAGACCATTGTCTTGAATGCCGATGACCTGCAACTTGATCGCGGCGAAACCATGGCGGACACCGGGCGGGTCCTCTCGCGCTATGTGGACGCGATCATGCTGCGGACCAAAGGCCACGAGATGCTGGAAGAGCTGGTCGCCCATGCCACGGTTCCGGTCATCAACGGCCTGACCGACGCATCGCACCCTTGCCAATTGATGGCGGACGTCATGACATTGGAAGAACACCGTGGCGATTTGAAGAAACAAATTGTTGCCTGGTCCGGTGACGGTAACAATGTCGCCACTTCCTGGATTCATGGCGCCGCGCAATTCGGTTACGAAATGCGCCTTGCCTGCCCCGAACCGTTGAGCCCATCCACGTCGGCTGTTCACTGGGCCCGGGAAAACGGCGCCAACATTATCGTGACTGAATCCGCCGAAGAAGCCGTATCAGGCGCCGACTGCATCGTCTCGGATGCCTGGGTTTCGATGCATGACGACGATGAAGCTGCCGGCAACCGACACAATATGTTGGCGCCCTATCAGGTGAACGCGCAGCTGATGTCCCATGCAAAAGATGATGCGGTATTCATGCATTGCTTGCCAGTGCATCGGGGCGAGGAAGTCACCGCGGAAATTATTGACGGGCCACGTTCCCTGGCCTGGGATGAAGCGGAAAATCGCTTACATGCTCAAAAGGGTATCCTGACCTGGTGTCTCGGCTAAGGCCATTGGCCATTGGATTAATGCGTTGACGCCTATACCCGACGACCTGATACGACCTTTTCAGATTGAAGGCATGACCGTGCGCGGGCGTTTAGTTCGTCTGGGCCCGGCGCTTGATCAAATTCTGACTCGCCATGATTATCCTGAACTGGTTTCCCGTCTTCTGGGCGAAGCAGTGGCCCTGTCGAGCGCCCTGGCCGCGGTCTTAAAGTTTGAAGGCCTCTTCACATTGCAAACCAAGGGTGATGGTCCGCTATCGACCATGGTAGCCGATGTTAAGTCGCCGGGTGATTTGCGCGGTTACGCCCAATTTGACGGAGAGGCAATCGCGAATTTCGGCAGCGATGCAAAGCCATCTATTCCGCGCCTGCTCGGCGCCGGGCACATTGCCTTTACCGTCGATCAAGGGGCCGATACCGAACGCTATCAGGGCATCGTCGCCCTGGAAGGGCAAAATCTGGCGGACTGCGCCCATAATTATTTTCGCGAGTCGGAGCAAATTGAAACCGCCATCGTTCTGGCCTGCCGCAAAAGTCCCGATGGCGGGCCGTGGCGCGGCGGCGCGATTATGCTTCAACGCCTGCCAGAGGGAGATCCCAGCCTGCTGGCCCGGGGTGTGGAGGTGGAGCGCGATGAAGTCTCCGAGGATGATTGGCGTCGCGTGGTCACCATGCTGGCCAGTACCAAGGACAGTGAGCTAACGGATCCGAACTTATCGGGCGACGATCTGCTCTATCGCCTGTTTCACGAGGATGGCGTGCGGATTTTCGAACCAACATTGTTACAACCGGGCTGCCGCTGTTCCGAGGAACGGGCCGAGCGTATTTTATCCCAGTTGCCAAAGGAAGAGCTGCCCGGTCTGGCATTGGAGGGTGAATTGATTGTGACCTGTGAATTTTGCAATGCATCCTATACCTTCTCTCTTGATCAGTTCGAAACGTCCAGCCAAGAGGCTTGAAAGATGAATTTTTCACGGCTTCCTTCAGTCTTCATCGCCCTGTGTTTGAGCCTCGCGTTATGGTCATGCGAGAGCCCGCTGCCGAAAGTCAGTTATCCGGAGTTGCGTTTTAATCACCTGCCGACAATCAATCTGGACGTCGCCCGTATCGAAATTGTTGAACAGTTCCGCTCACCCCTGCAGCCGCCCCATGTGGAACATGAGCTGCCTCTGGCCCCCGCTACAGCTATGGTGAATTGGGCCAGGGACCGATTGCGCGCGGTCGGCAAAAGCGGTGTCGCAAAATTCATCATTATCGATGCTTCCGTCAAGGCCACGGCCCTGGCCAAGAAAAAGGGCTTGAAAGCCGCCTTCACCCTGGACCAAGCGGCCCGTTATGACGCTCGTCTAGAAGCGAGGCTGGACGTCACGACCGCCGGCGGCCTAGGCAAGGGCTTCGCCGTGGCAAAGGCCAGCCGCCGGCGCACCATGCCCGAGGCCGTCAGCGTCAACGAACGGGATGACGCGCTCTACACCTTCATTGAAGCCGCCACGATGGATTTCAACCGCGTAATGTCCGCCAACATCGACAGCCACTTGGGCCCATTCCGGCGCTAGGCCAATCGATTGATCAGCTTGTGCATTAGATCCGTGCAGGCTTCTACCTGGGAAATTTCGATGTACTCATCCGGCCGGTGGGCGACCGAAATACTGCCAGGACCGCAAATCACAGAGGCGACACCGTCTTTTTGGAAAATACCAGCCTCGGTGCCATAGGATACCGCATAGGTCTGATTACTGCCCGTGAGGGCAAGGACCAGGGTTTCCGCCGGTGAGCCGTCTTCGGGCAACAGGGGGATAACCTCGCCCCGTACATCGATCTTAATGTCGGCTTCGGGATGGGTCTTGCGCATTCTTGGCAGTACCTCAGCCTCGGCGAAGGCCCTGAAATCGGTGACGATGGACGGCCCGTCCACGTCCGGCAGGGCGCGGTATTCCCACCAGAAGGTGGTTTCCTTTGGGATGATGTTGCCGGCCGTACCACCCTGTATGGTGCCGACCTGAATTGTCGTATACGGCGGATCAAAGCGCGGATTGACATTCGAGGTTTGTAATTCATCCGCCCTGTCGGACAGGTAATTGACCAGCTTGGCGGCGGCAAATATGGAATTGACGCCCTTATGAGTTTCCGAAGAATGGCCTTCCAACCCGGTGACGATGGTGCGGATAGCACAACAACCCTTGTGCGCGTTGACCACTTTCATCTCTGTCGGCTCGCCCACGATCAGGGCCTGGGGACGGCAGGGCAGACCCTGTAGATGGCGGGACAGATCCGGCGCGCCCAGGCAGCCCACCTCTTCGTCATAAGACAGCGCGAAATGTATCGGCAAAGACAGGCCGCGGGCCACCATGTCTGGGACCAGGGCCAGGGCAATGGCTATGAAACTTTTCATGTCCGCCGTGCCCCGGCCGTAAAGGCGGCCATCGCGTTCAGTGACCAGAAAGGGGTCGGTGGACCAGTCCTGTCCGTCAACGGGCACCACGTCCGTATGGCCCGACAGCACCACGCCGCCATCTATCATGGGTCCGACAGTGGCGAACAAATTCGCCTTGGCGCCGCTCTTGTCGTGGATCAAGGTTGATTCAACACCGTGGTCAGCCAGGTAATCCCGAACAAAGTGGATCAGACCCAAATTCGATTCACGGCTGGTGGTATCAAACGCCACCAATCGGTCGATCATTTCCCGTGGCGTGAAAGTTTGCGCGGCCATACATTATCCCCCTGACATGAATTCGCGGCAGAATAACCGTCCGCCGGCGTGCGGTCCACTGATCGCCATTCAGGTTTCATAATTATTGCTTACCATGCTTGATCAGGCGCATGGGACTGCGTAGGTTCCGGCCATGTCCTGGCAGGTTCGAAAAGCGGTGGTGCCCGCTATCTTGGTGGTGGCGGCCATCGTGGGCGCCATTACCTTGGTGCGCACAAAACCCGTGGTACAGCCGTCCGACAAGATGGAGCAGCCATGGCTGGTTTCCGCGACCTCGGTCAAATTAGCCGATATACAACCGAAACTGCGCCTGTTCGGCGAAATCGTCGCGGGACGGGAGGTCGAGTTGAGGGCCCTGGTCGCGGGCGAAGTGGTCGTGGTGGCCGACGAATTCGTCGATGGCGGTACCTTGCGACAGGGCGATATGATCATCGCCATCGACGAATTTGACTATCGCGCGAAGTTCGACGAGCTATCGGCCCAGCTTGGCGAGGCCCGCGCCCGGCTGGAGGAAATAAAGGTCCGCAGGAAATCCTTTGCCCTGGCCCTGCGCCGGGATCAGGAACTGGTCGAACTGCATAAGCGCGATGTGGAACGTATGCGCGCGCTTTCGGGCAGAGGCACGGTTTCCGACAAGAGGATGGATACAGCCCGCATGGAGCTGACCCGCCAACAAAAGGCGGCCGAGATGCGGCATAGCGACCAGGCGGCGGAGGCAGCGCATGTGAAACAGCAAAACGCCGTGATCAGTCGCCTTAAGGTCGGATTGCGGCGTGCAAAGCGCGATTTGCAGCGGGTCCGTCTGAACGCACCTTTTGACGGCTTTCTGGCCGATGTACAGGCCCAGGTGGGCAAGCGCCTGGGCGCCAATGACCGCGTCGCCCGACTGATTGATGCCGGACGACTGGAAGCGCGGGTGACCCTGTCCGACCGCCAATATGGCCGCCTGGTGTCCGAGGGCGACCTGGCCGGCCGGCCGGTGGAAATCACCTGGCAGGTCGGCGGCAAAAGCTTCCCCTTCGCAGGCTTACTGGATCGTATCGGCGCCCGCATCGACAGCGCCAGCGGCGGTGTACAGGTCTTCGCCCGTCTGACCGGCGCGGACCTTACCAAGCCCCTACGACCGGGCGCCTTCGTTGCCATATCCATGCCTGACCAAATCTATCGCGGCGTGGCGCGATTGCCCGAAAGCGCCCTCTACAATGCCGATACGGTTTATGTCATCGCCGCCGACCGCCTGGAACAGCGCAAGGTGGAACTGGTGGCGCGAGTCGATAACGACGTGCTCTTGCGCGGTGAAATTCGCGACGGTGACCGGGTCGTAACCACACGGTTCGCGGAAATTGGTCCCGGCCAGAAAGTGGAAATTCGCTAGATGACGCCCGCCGATCTGGTCCGGCTGTTCGTCCGCCATCGCAATGCCGCGAATTTGCTGATGTTGATCATGCTGGTGATGGGGGCGGTCTCTTTATCCCGACTAAACACGCAGTTTTTTCCGGACTTCGGCATCGACATGGTGTCCATCACCGTGGCCTGGCCCGGCGCCAGCGCCGACGATGTGGAAGCCAATATTGTCACGGCTATCGAACCGGAAGTCCGCTATCTGAACAATGTGGACAAGATCACGTCGTTTGCAGTCGAAGGCATGGGCACGATCCTGGTTGAATTCGATGCCGGCAGCGATATGCAGGCCGGCCGCTCGGACGTGGTTTCCGCCGTGGCGCAGGTGACCACATTGCCAGAGGGCAGCGAAAACCCGAAGATCAGCCGGGTTGCGCGGTACGATACAATCTCGCGCATCGCCCTCTCGGGTCCCTTCAGCGAAAGCGCCTTGAAATCCATTGCCAAGCGTATCCGCGAGGGGCTGTTGGCACGCGGCGTCGATCAGGTCCTGATGTTCGGTGCCCGGGACGAGGAAATCTGGGTCGATATAACACCGCGAACCCTGCGCCGCCTGGATTTGAGTCTCGATGATATCGCCGGCCGTATCCGTCTGCGCAGCCAGGATTTACCATCGGGTAATATCGAGGGTCAGGTCGAAAAACAGATCCGCAGCCTGGGCCTGGAAACCACGGCCAGGGGGTTGGGCGAACTGGAAATCCGTTCCCTGCCGAATGGTGAGAAGCTGCGCCTTGGAGATATCGCCCGGGTCCGCGAAGCATTCGAAGCCAATGCGCCCGAGGGGCGACTGGCGGCCGACCGGGCCATAGAACTGCATGTCAAACGTGCCGTCGGCGCCGATGCCTTGGACATATCGCAAACGGTGGAGGACTATCTGGCGGAGCTGCGGCAAACCCTGCCGCCGACCTTGAATTTGAAACATTATGATGTGCAGGCCGGCCTGATCCGGGAGCGCATCGCGATCCTTTTGAAGAACGGCCTTGGCGGCCTTGCCCTGGTCCTGATCATTCTGTTCATCTTTCTCAATCTGCGGGTCGCCATTTGGGTCGCCGCCGGTATCCCCGTGGCGTTGATGGCGACCATGGGCGTGATGCTGCTAAGCGGCCAGTCCATCAACATGGTCTCTTTGTTCGCCTTGATCATGACACTGGGCATCATCGTAGACGACGCCATCGTGGTGGCGGAACATAGCGCGCACCGCCGCCGGCTTGGCCTTGGCCCGGAAGAGGCGGCGGAACAGGGCGCCCTGCGCATGCTGGCGCCGGTCATTGCATCCTCTCTGACGACGATCGCCGCCTTTTTGCCCCTGATCCTGATCAGCGGCATTATCGGCACCATACTGTCGGCCATTCCCCTGGTCACGGTTTCGGTCCTGATCGCCAGTCTGGTTGAATGTTTCCTGGTACTGCCGGGTCATCTGCGCGGCGCTTTCTCCGCCGGTGGAGAACGGGAATCACGTTTTCGCATATGGTTCAACGATCACTTCGACCGCTTTCGCGACGGTCTGTACCGCCGCGTTCTGGTTGTCTGCGTCGAATGGCGATACCTGACACTGGCCGTCTCCATCGCCGCCCTGATACTGTCCTTGGGCATTATCGGCGGCGGGCGGGTCGGCTTCCAATTCTTTCCCACACCGGAGGGGGACATTGTTTACGGCAATGTGGTGATGCTGCCCGGAACCCCGCGCGAACGCACCGGGGCAATGGTGCGGGAGTTGGAACGCGCCGCCCACGAGGCAGCGCATCTGACCCTGGAAAAACCAACCGAAAGCGGCGCCGGGGATGAAAATCTGATCCATTCCACATTCGGTAAACTGGGCAAGTCCCAGGCGCGGGAATTCCAAAGTGTCAGCGGCGACAAATACGGCGGCCTGTATGTGCAACTGGTCCCCTCCGATCACCGTCAGGTTCGCATGGCGGAATTTATTGATGTCTGGCGCCGGAATATCCGGATGACGCCGGGTGTCGAGCGCATCAATCTGATTGAGCGCAGGGGCGGTCCGCCCGGCAAGGAAATTGACATTCGTTTGAGCGGCGGCAGCACCCGTGACCTGAAATCCGCCGCCGCCGAGATCAAGACATTGCTGGAGCGTTTCCCTGGCGTTAGCGATGTTGAAGACGACCTGCCCATCGGCAAGCAGGAAGTGATCCTGGAGCTGACGCCCCGGGGGCGGGCCTTGGGCTTTTCCACCGATAGCGTGGGCCGGCAGGTCCGCGCCGCCTTTCAAGGCGCCATCGCCAAACGGTTTCCCCGCGGCGATGAGGAAATCACCGTGAAGGTGCAATATGCCCGCGGCGCCATCACGACCCAGGGTCTTCTGAACCTGTATTTGCGGAACCCCTCGGGCGCCGAGGTCCCGTTAATCGAAGTGGTGACCATGCGGGAAAAAATCGGCTTTGCCCGCATTCGCCGTCAGGACGGCCAGCGTGAAATCGCCATCACGGGTGAACTGGATGAAAGCAAGATCCGTGCGGGAAAGCTTATTCCCGCCCTCGAAGGCGGCCGATTGCCTGATATCGTCCGCAAATACGGTTTGCAATACACCTTCGCCGGCCGCGCGGAGGAACAGGCCCGCACCATGTCGGATATGCGCCTGGGCGCCCTGGTCGGCATGTCGGCGATTTACATCATTCTGGCGTGGGTCTTCGCCTCTTACACGCGGCCGATCGTGGTCATGGCGATCATTCCCTTTGGCGTGGTTGGCGCCGTGATCGGCCATTTGCTATTGGGTTTTGACCTAAGTCTTTTGACCCTTGTGGGTCTGTTGGGCCTGTCGGGTATTCTGGTCAATGACTCGATCATCCTGGTCTCCACCATCGACGAACGCATCGCCAGCGGCGAGGAGACCACCAAAGCCATCATCGGCGGCAGCCAGGATCGCCTGCGCGCGGTGCTGCTGACCTCTCTGACCACCATCGGCGGCCTGACGCCCTTGTTGTTCGAGACCAGCCTGCAGGCGCAATTCCTCATTCCCATGGCCATCACCATGATATTCGGCCTGGCGGTGGCGACCTTCCTGGTTCTGCTGGTAATCCCCGCCCTGATCGCGATCCAATTGGACGTAAGTAACATGCGCACGAAATATAGCGCCCGGCGTGCGCTGTGGCCCCAACGTTGGGCCGCGTTCCGTAGCAAAACACGGCGGGAGAAGTTGCAATATTATCTGGACCGACTTGACGCCGTTATCTCCGGCATCGGCTTCTGGATCGCCGCCGTCACGATCACCGTGATGATCGTTGCCCGTATTTTCGAAATTGTTGCCCGCAAGGTGTTCGACTACGTCACCATCGCGCCGCAATATATCGAATGGTCCATGTTCCTGCTGTTGGTCTTTTTGACCTTGGGTTTTGGCTATGTACGCGGCGCCCATGTTCGGGTGGATATCGTTCGCGACCGGCTTCGTGCAGCCACGCGGGACCGCATCGAACTGGTTGGGTTCCTGCTTCTGATGCTGCCTTTTGCAGCGGTCATTCTGTACTTTGGCATTCCTTATGTGGTCGAGAGCTTCCGGAGCGAGCCGCTCCTGCGCGGGATTCTAAAAAGTTCCATGCCACTCGGCATCGGACTATTCCTGCTGGCCGCCATAGTCGCGATATTACGCAATCTGTCCCGGCGCCGCGGCAAGGATTAGGAATTGATGTTCGAGTTCGTTGATGTCCTGCCCTATCTCATGCTGGCCAGTCTGGCCATTCTGATTTTTTCCGGACTGCCTGTCGCGATCCTGCTGGCCGGCCTTGGCATCGCCTTCAGCCTGATCGGCATTGCCCTGGACGAGATGCAGTGGATTGCCCTGCTGAATGTGCCGTTGCGTCTGTACGGCAGCATCAACGGTAGTCAGATCTATCCCACCGTCCCGATGCTTTTATTCATGGGGATGGCATTGGAAAAAAGCGGCATCGCCCGCGATTTGCTGTTGTGCCTGCAGCATCTGTTCGGCCGCATGCCGGCGGGCATGGCGATCGCCGTTACTTTGCTGGGCATCTTGCTGGCGCCGACGGCGGGGGTGGTCGGCGCCTCCGTCGCCACGCTGGCACTTATCGCGCTGCCGACCATGTTGGACCAGGGTTACAAGGCGTCTCTAGCCAGCAGCGTGGTGGCGGCGGCGGGAACCTTGGGGCTGATCCTGCCGCCGGCAATCATGCTGTTTTTTCTCGCCGGCAAACTGCGAACACCGATCGGCCATATATTCCTGGCCGCGCTGTGGCCGGCCGGCATCCTGATCGTGCTTTATTTGATCTACTACATCACGGCGGCCATCATCTCGCCGCCCGTTCCCCGTAAGGGCCGAACGGAACAGGATTGGAGCCTGGGCTGGACGGGTATGCAATGGCTCTGGTTTTATGTGCGTGGCTTGCTGATGCCGGCGGGCCTGATTTTTCTGGTCCTCGGTTCGATCATATTTGCCTGGGCCACGCCGTCTCAATCGGGTGCTGTCGGTGCCGCCGGCGGTCTGTTGCTGATGTTGCTCAACGGCCGCCTGACATGGCCGTTGTTTCGGGAAGCGATCGAGGGCACAGCCCTGATGACAGCGATGGTCTTCTTCGTTGTCATGGCGGCAAACGTTTTTTCCTATCCGTTCCGTTTTTTCAGTGGTGATGAGGTCGTCAGCGGCATGCTGCTAGGCCTGGCGTTTGGTGACTGGGGCATGCTGCTGACCATTATCGGCATCATCTTTATCCTGGGGTTCTTCATCGACTGGATCGAAATCACCATCATCACCCTGCCATTGTTCCTGCCGGTGCTGGCGGATTTGGATTTCGCCGACCACGCGGGTGAAGGCACCCAAGGCGCGCTTTGGCTGGCGACCCTAATCGCCTTGACCCTGCAAACATCGTTCCTGACCCCGCCGTTTGGGTTCGCCTTGTTCTTCCTGAAAGGCGCCGCGCCGCCAGAGGTTAAGATTACCGATATCTATCGCGGCATTATTCCCGTGGTCGGCGCCCAATTATTCGTCATTGGTCTGGTCCTGGCGTTCCCAATGATAGCGACATGGCTGCCCAGCCAGGTATTCGATTAGCTGCGCCAGAAAGTCCTGGTGAACAGCACCATCACCGTCAATAATTCCAATCGGCCCAGCAACATCCCCGCCGCCAGCAGCCATTTCGCCATGTCCGGCAAGGGTGCGAAGGTGCCCGACGGCCCGATCACGGGGCCCAGGCCCGGCCCGACATTGGCGATGGCGGTGCCGGCCCCAGAGACCGCGGTGAGGAAATCCAGACCCATTAGGCTCAGCAACACCGCGATGACGGCAAAACTGAGAATGAATAGAAAGAAGAAACTCATCACCGAATCCATCACCGAATCCGGTATGGGGCGGCGGTTGAAGTTGGCGACGAAAACGCCATGGGGCTGCAACAATCGCCCCATTTGGGTGCGCGCGGCCGCATACAGCACCTGAAACCGAAATATCTTGATGCCGCACGAGGTCGAGCCGGCGCAGCCGCCGATGAACATCACGAAGAAAAACATAACCACCGCGAAACCGCCCCATTGGCCGTAATCGTCGGTGGCATATCCCGTGCCGGTCAATATCGATGTCACGTTAAAGGCGGTGAACCGCAGCGCCTCGGCTGCCGGTCTGTCATTGCCGCCGATCTGATAGAACGTCATGCCGGCGATCGCCGTCGCCAGAATGGCAAAGAACCAGCGCACCTGACTATCCCGCCACAAGGCCAGGGGCCGTCCCCGCAGAACCTGAAAATACAACAGAAACGGCAGGCTGCCGATGATCATGAAGGCCATGGCGGTATAGTCGATCAAGGCGCTGTCATAGCTTCCCATGGATTGATCGGAGGTTGAGAAACCGCCCGTGGCTATGGTTGTCATGGCGTGGGCGGCGGCCTCGAAGGCCGGCATTCCGGCGGCCCAGTAACCGAACGCACAGATAAAGGAAAGAGCTAGATAGATCATGCTGATGGCGCCCGCGATCTGTGCCGTGCGGGGCAGGACTTTTTCCGAAGCATCGGAAGATTCCATGCGAAACAGTTGCATACCACCGACCTGCAACAGGGGCAGAATAGCAACCGCGGTGACGATAATGCCGATGCCACCCATCCATTGCAGCAAGGCCCGCCAGATCAAGATGCCCGGCGGAGCATATTCCAGACCCGAGATCACGGTCGAGCCCGTCGTCGTTATGCCGGACATCGCCTCGAAAAAAGCGTCCGTGTAACTGAGGTCCAGATCGGCAAACACAAACGGCAGGGCGCCGAAGGCCGGCGTCACGACCCAGACCGTGGTGGTCAGAACGAAAGCCTGTCGCAAATGAAGATTTTCCCCGCTGCCCCAACAGGTAATCGTCAGGGCGGCGCCGACAAACCCGGTTAGGAACGCAGCCGCCAGAAAGACCTGCCAATCGGGATGTCCCACACGGGCATCCAGCATTGCCGGCACCAACATGGCAAGGCCCAGGATCAACAGCAGAACACCATTGACCAGAAAGACCGCCCGATACTCTCCCATGGTGCGCCCCGCCCGCCTTACCGGACCGCGCCCTCGGCCATCAGCGCGGTGATTTTACCCTCGTCATAGCCCAGTTCGGTAAGGACCTGACGGCTGTGCTGGCCCAGCGTCGGGGCGCGTTGGGAGGGGTCATCGGGATCTATCGATACGGTGCCGGGTATTTGCGCCAAGGGCACCATGCCCATGCCGGGTTGGTCCATCATCTGAAATGCGCTGGTGGCAAGCACATGGGGATTTACCAGCCAATCGCCATGTTCGGCGACCGGAAAACATAGCACCTCCGCCTTGTGAAAACGCTCAGCCCAACCGGCGGCCGTATCCTGCATCAAGATCTCTTGTACGATCGGACCCAGGCTGTCCATATTCGCGGCACGAGAGGCAAAATTCTTGTACCGGGGATCATCGACCAGGCTTGGTTGACCGAGGGCCAGGCACAATTTCGGGAATTGCTCCTCCTTCACCAGGGTAATCGCGATATAACCATCCTGGGTGTCATAGCTACCGGCCGGAGAATTGTTTTCCGCCGGCACTCCGCCTTCCAGATGATAATCCGCGATCTTGGATGTTTGCAGGGCCGCCGCGGCCTGCATCAGGCTGCAGTCGATAAGACGGCCCTCAGCCAAGTCCCGTTTCGCATAAAGGGCCGAGGACAGAGCCTGATAGGCATACAAAGCCGTGACGCAATCGACGATATAATGGCCAACCCGATGGGGGACCTCGTCATTGCCGCGATTAATCGACATCAGGCCGGAAAATGATTGCAGGACCGTATCCGTGGCCGGCTCCCGCGCATAGGGACCTTCCTGGCCAAAGCCGCTGATGGAGAGGTAAATGACGCCGGGGTTTACCGCGCGCACATGATCATAGGACAGGCCAAATCGGGCGCAGACACCGGGGCGGAAACCTTCGATGAAGACATCGCATTGCCGGGCCAGCTCCTTTACGACCGCCAGCCCGCCCTCGCTCTTCAAATCCAGCGCGATGCTTTTCTTACCCCGGTTGGCGGTCATGGCTATGGTTGATTGATCGCCATAGACGATGCCCAGGTTCCGGGCCCAGTCACCCTCGGGCGGTTCCACCTTCGTGACGTCGGCGCCATATTGGGCCAGCAGCTGGGCGCAATAGGGGCCAGCAAAGCCTTGGCTCAAATCCAGAACCTTCAGGCTTGCGAATGGTTTTTCATAGCTTGGTTTTACTTGGCTCATGGGGGCCCATCATAGGCCGATCATGGGCGTCGCGTTAACGTATTTATGGGTTGTATTAAGCCTTATGCGACGCTGCAGGAGCCGCCGCCCAACACACAAAAGCGGGCGCAATGGGGATGGTTCAAGGCCACGGGGCTACTGGCATCGGCCAAAGTCGCACCCATTTTGAAGCGTTCGTCATAGGGCAACAGGGTACAGGGCATCACGGTCAGCCGCCCATCACCCTTATGCTTGACCACCATGCGGGATGTGGCGCACATCATTCCGTCGGGCGAGACATCCAATATGCCCCAACACGCGGTGGTAATCTCCGGCACGTCGAGATCTTCATCCATCTCCGGAAACAGCACCAGCGCCCCGCCGTCGCCGGCATCGACGGGAATATCATGCTCAACGAACAGCCTGGCATAACCTTGGCGCAGGCTGTCTTCCTCTTCCCCCGACAAGGTGCGCCCGGCGATATTGATGTTGAAGCCGTTCCGCGCCAGCCAGGTCAGCCCGGTCAGCATGCGGTCCCAGCCATGTTCTCCGCGTTCCAAATCATGCAGATCCCGGGCATAATGATCCACCGACACCCTCAGACACAATTTTTCGCCGTAAATATTCCGCAACGCCAGCAGGCCGTCCGCCAGTTTCATCATGGGCCGCATGGCGTTGGTCAGAACCAGCACCCGGTAGCCACGACCCAGGGCATCCTCCAGCATGGCCAGAATATCCGGATTCATGAAGGGCTCGCCCCCCGTGAAACCAACTTCGCGCGCCTGCCAATCGGTTTGCAACTCGTCCAGCATGGCGCCGACCTCCGCTGCAGTCAGATATGCCAAGCGGTCGTTGGTTGGACTCGATTCGATATAGCAATTGGTGCAGGTCAGATTACACAGGGTCCCGGTATTGAACCAAAGGGTATCCAGATTGTTCAAGGTCACGGCGGCGCGCGCCTGACCGTCCAGTGTCCGGCGCGGATCATTAAATTTACCGCGATCAAGGGTAAGCGGAGCTTTGTCTGTCACAACACTGGTCATCTACGAGTCCCCAAGTTTACAGGGCGCCATTTGGCGCGCGGTCAGTCTTGCAGACACCACACCGATGTCAAAGGGTCAAAACTACCCCCTCGCGCGACTGTGATCGCTTGTGCTAAATAGTCCCTAGGCGGGCGTAGCTCAATGGTAGAGCAGGAGCTTCCCAAGCTTAAGACGAGAGTTCGATTCTCTTCGCCCGCTCCAACACTTCGCGTTAGGGAAACATCTTTAAGGAAAGCGTGCATGGCGAGGTTAAAAGCGGTTTTTCACTATGCCGCGAGCGCCGGCATCGCCCAGCGCCTGGCCGCCGCCGAGAGCGATTGGCTGTCCATCGAAACCTGCGACGAAAATGACGACGAACGCCTGTTCAAATTGATGGCGGATGCGGATGTGCTTTGGCATGTGCTGAAACCGGCCACGGCCGAGGTCATCGCGGCGGCGCCGAAGTTGCGTTTGATCCAGAAAATCGGTGTCGGCGTCAACACCATCGATCTTGATGCGGCCCGCGCCCGGGACATCCCGGTCTGCAACATGCCCGGCACCAACAGCCAGGCCGTGGCGGAAGCAACGGTGATGCTGATGTTATCGGCCCTGCGCCGCGCCGCCACATTTCACGATGCCACCCGGCAGGGTGACGGCTGGCGCATGGACCCGGCTATTTTTGACCGGATCGGCGAGATTGCCGGCCGCACCGTGGGTCTGGTTGGTTATGGCGAGGTCGGGAGCCGGGTCGCGCCCGTGCTGCGGGCTCTGGGCGCCACGGTCGTCTATACATCATCCGGACCCAAACCCGGGGCGGAGGCGGAATGGCGGGAATTACCGGCACTTTTGGCGGAATGCGATGTGGTTTCATTGCATCTGCCATTGACCAGCGATACCGAGAACCTGCTGGACGCCGCCGCCTTCGCCGCCATGAAACCGGGTGCCGTCCTAATCAACACGGCGCGCGGCGGCCTGGTGGATCAGGACGCCCTGTACAACGCACTGACGAAGGGCACATTACGTGCCGCCGGCCTGGATGTATTTGCCGCCGAACCCATCGCCCCGAATGAGGCGCTGCTGGCGCTGGAGAATGTCGCCCTGATGCCCCACGTGGCCTGGCTGACGCCTGAAACTTTTGGGCGCAGTATCGATATCGCGGTGCGGAACAGCCGTTGCCTGATCGACGGTGGTGATTTTCAGCACCGGGTCGCCTAAAGATGACAAATGTTGTGAACGATCAGGCGCCTTTTTCCGACGTCATTCATTTCGAGGATTTCGCCTTGGGCGACCACTTTCGTTATGGCGCCTACGAAATGAAGCGGGATGAAATGATCGCCTTTGCCGAACAATTCGATCCGGAACCTTTTCATTTGGATGCGGACGCGGCCAAGGCCATGGGGTGGGACGACCTGATTGCCTCCGGTCCCCATGTCTGTTCCGCCTGGCGGCGCATGTCCAAGGATGCCTTTACCGCCGCCGACGCCTTTGTTTCACCGGGCTGGGACGCGATCCGCTGGCGGATGCCGGTGCTGGTCGGTCATATTCTGACCGTCACTTCGGAAGTAATCGAGGCGCGACCCCTGAAAAGCCGACCCAACCTGGGCTATGTTGAATTCAACAATGTAATCCGCAATCAACATGACGACATCACCACGACCATGGTGACAAAATGGATGATCCATCGCAGATCGGGCGATTAATTCGGAGTTTGGAACCATGAGCGCACCGCGCATTGACCTTTACAGCGACACCAACACCAAACCAACACCGCCCATGCGCCACGCCATGGCCGAGGCCGAGGTGGGGGACGAGCAGGCGTTCGAGGATCCCACCGTCAATAAGCTATGCGCCATGGTGGCGGAGCTGTTGGGGCAGGAAGCGGCGGTTTTTCTGCCCTCCGGCACCATGTGCAATCAAATCGCCTTTCGGGTGCACTGCCAGCCCGGCGACGAGATCATCCTGGATTATACGGCCCACCCCATTAATGCGGAAAGCGGCGGGCCGTCGGCCCTGGCCAACGCCCAGACCCGCGCCCTGCATACGGAACTGGGCATTTTTACTGCCGATCAGGTACGCGCGGCCATCCGCCCCGTGCGCCGGCACGTGCCCCGCAGCCGCGTTGTCTCGATCGAAAACACCACCAACGCCGGCGGCGGTTCCGTCTGGCCCATCGAGGATATTGCCGCCGTCACGGCGGTGGCCAGGGAAAATGATATGGCGGCCCATATGGATGGGGCGCGGTTGATGAATGCGGTGGTCGAAAGCGGCACTCCGGCCAAGGAGTATGGCAAGCATTTTGACAGTCTGTGGCTGGATCTGTCCAAGGGGCTGGGCTGCCCCATCGGCGGTGTCTTGGCGGGCAGCGCCGATTTCATCGAACAAGCCTGGCGGTTTAAGCAACAAATGGGCGGCGCCATGCGCCAGGCCGGGATCGTCGCCGCCGCCGGCGTCTATGCCCTGGAAAACAACGTGGCGCGCCTGGCCGAGGACCACGAGAACGCGCGGTCCTTTAGCCGAGATATCGCGCAGATTCCCGGGATCAAGCTGATCTTCGACCGTTGCGAGACGAACCTGGTTTTCTTCGACGTTTCGGAAACCGGTCTGGATGCGGCAACCGTGGAGCAGCGCCTAAAGGCCCGCGATGTACGCATTGGCGCCATGGGTCCTTATCGCATGCGCGCCGTCACCCACCTGGACATAGATGCGGAACAGCTATCCGAAGCCGCGTCAGTTCTGCGCGAGGTGGTCGCTTAAGTTTTTGGCCTAGGCCAAAGCATCCAGTTCGGCTTCGGTCGGAAACCGCCCCTCGGCCTTTTTCGAGTAGGCCAGTCGACCATCGACGGTGATCTCGAATTTTCCGCCTCCCGAGGCGGTCAAGGTTACGTCGGCGCCAAATTTTTCCACGATCCGGTCCCTCGCACGGAGGGCGTTGGGTTCGTAGTTTCACATCATGCAATATTCGATATCGATCTTCATCCTGTCCCCACTTTTAAAAGATTGATCTATTTGAAGCCCCGTTGGCGGCTGATGCGGTCATAGGCATCGTTGATCGTGGCCAGTTTTTCCGTCGCCAGGTCGACGAATTCCTGCGGCAAGCCACGGGCGATTGCGCGGTCGGGGTGGTTTTCCCGGATCAAGGCCCGCCAGACCGCCTTGACCGCGTCTTCATCCGCATCCGCTTCGATGCCCAGAATGGTATAGGGATCCGCCAGGTCGGGTCCCAGATGGTAGGCCCGGATGCGGGAAAAGCCAGCCGCTTCAAAACCGAATATTTCCGCCACCTTGCCGAGATATTCCAATTCGGCCGGGTGCAATATCTGGTCCGCCTTGGCGATATGGAACAGCCCGTGCAGCAAATCTTCCAATACCTGCGAGGCCGGTTCGAATAAATCGGCGATCTGCCCCGCATAGGCCTCGAACCCGGCCACATCCTTGCGCGCCAGGTTAAAAACCCGGGAGACATCCTTCATGTCCTCCGGCGAGATCTTGAAGACCTGTTTAAACGCCTCCACCTCGTCCCTGGTGACATGGCCATCGGCCTTGGCCATTTTCGCGCCCAGGGCAATAACGCCAATGGTGAAGGCGACCTGGCGGGTGCCGTCGCCTTCCCCGGGTTCGCCGGCTATATGGCGCAAGGTATCCGCCGCCTGTTCGGCAAGTCCGCCGATCAGCGCGCCCAACGGGCCATCCAAGGCGCCGCCAACACCGCGAACAATTCTATTCCAAATACTCATGCCGCCGAAGATCCCTTATGCGCGGACGATTACCCTTAGGACGCCCAAGGACAATTGGCAAGTAGCGGTTGCTTGATATATGAATTATCGATAAATTACCTATAAAATATCATTAATAGGAAGAATACCATGCCTGAAAAATGGGATTTCTGGATCGATCGTGGCGGCACTTTTACGGATGTGGTGGCACGGCGGCCGGATGCGGGCTACCTCAGCCACAAGCTGCTGTCCGAGAACCCGGAGCAGTATCCGGACGCCGCCTTGCAGGGGATCAGGGATCTCCTTGGTGTGGACAAATCCGAACCGATTCCCACCGAACGCATTGGTTCCGTCAAAATGGGCACGACAGTGGGCACCAACGCTTTGCTGGAACGTACGGGTGACCGCACCCTTTTGATCACCAATCATGGTTTTCGCGACGCCTTGCGCATCGGCTATCAGAACAGACCGCGTCTGTTCGACCTAAACGTCATACTACCGGAAATGCTCTACGAACGGGTTTTGGAGGTCGCGGGCCGCTACACCGCCCAAGGGGTGGAACGGCAACCCGTTGATCTGGATGAAGCCCGCGCCGGTCTGCAGGCAGCCTTCGACGACGGCATTCGGGCCTGTGCCATCGTCTTCATGCACGGCTATCGCTATACCAGCCACGAAAAGGCCGTGGCCGAGGTGGCGCGGGATATCGGCTTTACGCAGATTTCCACTTCGCATCAGGTCAGCCCCCTGATGAAGTTGGTTGGCCGGGGCGACACCACTGTGGTGGATGCCTATTTGTCACCCATTCTGCGCCGTTATGTGGACCGGGTCGCGGCGGAATTAGGCGATGCCCGTTTGATGTTCATGCAATCCAACGGCGGTCTGACCGACGCCGGTCTGTTTCAGGGCAAGGATTGCATTCTGTCCGGCCCGGCCGGCGGCGTGGTCGGCGCGGTACGGACCACGGCCATGGCAGGCTTCGATAAAATCATCGGTTTCGACATGGGCGGCACCTCTACGGACGTCTCCCATTATGCCGGCGACTTCGAACGGGCCTTCGAAAGCGAGGTCGCGGGCATCCGCATGCGGGCACCGATGATGCATATTCACACGGTCGCGGCGGGCGGTGGGTCGATCCTGCATTTCGACGGCGCAAGGTTCACCGTCGGTCCGGATTCCGCCGGCGCCAATCCCGGTCCCGCCTGTTACCGCCGGGGCGGTCCCCTGGCGGTCACCGATTGTAATGTCATGCTGGGCAAGCTGAACCCGGACTTTTTCCCTAAGGTCTTTGGCCCCAATGGCGATGAACCTCTTAATCGCGACGCCGTCACGGCGAAATTCTCCGCCCTGGCCAATGAAATCGCCGCCTCGGGCCGGCAGGGCATGACAGCGGAAGCCATCGCCGAGGGTTATCTGACCATCGCCGTGGAGAACATGGCCAACGCCATCAAGAAGATCTCGATTCAGCGCGGCTATGACGTCTCGGAATATGTATTGAGCTGCTTTGGCGGCGCGGGCGGACAACACGCCTGTCTGGTCGCCGATGCCCTGGGCATGAAGAAGGTCTTCATCCATCCTCTCGCGGGTGTGCTCTCCGCCTATGGCATGGGCCTGGCCGATGTGCGGGCCATGCGGGAACGCGCCGTCGAAGCCGTGCTCGACGACGCCCTGATTGCTGATTTGACCACCATGCTTGGTGAGCTGGCCGACGACGGCCTTGCTGAACTGCATAGTCAGGATATCCCGGAAAACCGGATCTCGGTGCTGCGCAAGGTGCATTTGCGTTATCAGGGCACCGATACAGCCCTGGTGGTGGATTTCGCTGACAAGGATGGCATCATCGCCGCCTTTGAAGTGGCCCATCGCCAGCAATTCGGCTTTATCGATCCCTCAAAGTCTCATGTGGTCGAGGCGGTTTCCATCGAAGCCGTCGGCGCCGGCGAGCCGGCGTTGGATACGCCCCTTGACGGCAGCGGCGGCGGCCGGGTGGATGGCATTCCCCCCTTGGCCACCGTGCGGGCCTATATGGCGGGCCAGGATCATCAAACGCCGGTGATCGACCGCAACCATATGCTTCCGGGAGATAAAGTCACCGGCCCCGCCATATTGCGCGAAGATACGGCGACTACGGTGATTGAACCCGGCTGGCAGGCCGCCATGACCGATATGGGCCATCTTGTGTTAACCCGGATCACGCCGTTGCCCAAACGTGTCGCCGTGGGTACCACCGTGGACCCGGTGATGTTGGAAATCTTCAACAATTTGTTCATGTCCACGGCAGAGCAGATGGGACTGGTGCTGCAAAAGACCACCAATTCCGTCAACATCAAGGAACGATTGGATTTCTCCTGCGCGGTGTTTGACCACGAAGGAGAATTGATCGCCAACGCGCCGCACATCCCCGTGCATCTGGGCAGTATGGACGAATCCATCAGGGCCGTGATCCGGGTCCATGGCACCACCATGCGCCCCGGCGATGTCTTCGTCCTAAACGCGCCCTACAATGGCGGCACCCATCTGCCCGATGTCACCGTGATCACGCCCGTATTCGATGACGACGACGCCGGTGATGCGGCCCGGGTCCTGTTCTATGTCGCCTCACGGGGTCACCACGCGGAAATTGGCGGCATCAGTCCCGGTTCCATGCCCCCCAATAGCCGCACCGTGGAAGAAGAAGGCATCCTGATCGACAACATCAAGCTGGTGGATCAGGGCCATTTTCTGGAGACCGAGATCCGCGAGGTCCTTGCATCCGGCTCCTATCCATCGCGCAACCCCGACAGCAATATCGCCGATCTAAAGGCCCAGATCGCGGCCTGCGAAAAGGGTGTGCAGGAGCTGCGCCGGGTGGTCGAACATTTCGGTTTGGACGTGGTGCAGGCCTATATGGGGCACGTCCAGGACAATGCGGAGGAATCCGTGCGGCGGGTCATCGATGTTTTGAATACGGGTAGTTTCGAATGCCCCCTGGATGATGGTTCCAAGATCAAGGTGGAAGTCTCCATCGATCATGACGCGCGCACGGCAAAGATCGATTTTACCGGCACCTCGCGGCAGTTGGAGACAAATTTCAATGCCCCCACCGCCGTATGCCGGTCGGCGGTGTTATATGTATTCCGGTCCCTGGTGGATGATGATATCCCCTTGAACTCCGGCTGTCTGAAACCCATTGAGCTGGTCATTCCCGACGACTGCATGTTGAACCCAAAATACCCGGCGGCCGTGGTTGCCGGCAATGTGGAAACCTCGCAGAATATTGTCGATTGTCTGTTCGGCGCCCTGGGCCGTCTTGCAGCCTGCCAGGGCACCATGAACAATTTTACCTTTGGGGACGACGAGCTGCAGTATTACGAAACCATATGCAGCGGCACACCCGCCGGGCCTGGCTTTCACGGCACCGATGCGGTGCATGCTCATATGACCAATTCACGCCTGACCGATCCGGAAATCCTGGAATGGCGCTTTCCCGTGATGCTCGACAGTTTCGGTATCCGGCCTGATTCCGGTGGCCGCGGGGCCTACAATGGCGGGGCGGGAATATTGCGCTGTATCCGGTTTCTCCGGCCCATGACCGCCTCCATCCTGTCCTGTCGGCGGGTGGTGCCACCCCATGGCTTGGCGGGCGGTGGCGACGGCGAGCCGGGTCGCTGCTGGGTCGAGCGCGCCGACGGCCGCCACGAAAAGCTGACCGGCTGCGACAGCGCGGAGATGGAGGCGGAGGACGTCTTTGTCATCCAGACACCCACCGGTGGCGCGTATGGCAAGATAGATGGGGAGGCGGCGTCATGAGCCGGCAGCCCATAGTTTCTTCCGCCCATTTGGTGTCCGAGGACGCAGCCGAGTTGAGCGAATTTGAATTCGGTCTGAATATGGCGATCAACGCCTATCACCGCTGGATCGTGCGCTGCATGGCCGCCGCCGGCCAGGACGGTCTGGGCGCGCTGGATGTCTTGGTCCTGCATCTGGTAAATCACCGGGAGCGAGAGAAACGCCTTTCGGATCTGTGTTTTTTGCTGAATGTCGAGGACAGTCACGTGGTCAACTATTCCCTCAAGAAGCTATCCAAGCTGGACCTGGTGGCCGCCGACCGTCGGGGCAAGGAGACATTCTATGGCACCACCAAGGAAGGCGCGGCACTTTGTGGTAAATACCGTGAGGTGCGGGAAAGTTGTCTGATCGCCTCCCACGGCGCATTGGGTCAGGAAAACCGGGAAATTGGCGAGGCGGCCCGCACACTGAGAGTTCTATCCGGTCTGTATGATCAGGCCGCGCGATCCGCCGCCTCACTTTAGCCAATTCCTAGGCAATAAATTTTGCAACAATTCACGCCCATTCTTCTGGCCCTGACTTCGGCCGTCCTGTTCGCGATTTCGATCCTCGTGTTGCATCAGGGCTTGCGTCATACGGATTCGGAAACCGGCTCTCTGGTGCAAATTGGTGCAACAACGCTGTGCTTTTGGCTGCTTGCGCCCTGGCTGGTCGAAAGCTGGTACTGGTTCACCCCGGCGGCATTGATGTTCGCCATCATCGGGCTGTTCAAGCCATTTGTCTCGGCCAACGCCTCGTTATTGAGCGTTCACTATCTAGGCCCCACGCCGACCGCCACCTTAGCCGCCACCTCGCCCCTGTTCGCGGCGGCCTTCGCGGTCCTGCTTCTTGATGAGCGCCTGACCTTGCCCATTGTCCTGGGCACCGTGGCGATCATGGCGGGCTCCATCGCCCTGGCGCAGCGGGGAAAGGGCGCCGGCCGAGGCAGCTGGCCGCTTTGGGCCCTAGGATTGCCGTTATTGGCCGCCTTTGTCCGAGCGACCGGAGATGGTCTGACGAAATACGCCATGATTGATCTGCCAAGCCCCCATTTCGCCGGCCTGGTCAGTTTTAGCGTCTCGTTGATTGTCGCTACGGCCGTCTATGGCGCCCGTCGCCGTACCCTGCCCAAGCTCGGCGTCCGATTTGGGACAGGCTGGTTTGTCCTGGCCGGAACCATCAATGGGGTTTCCGTTTATTTCCTGAACACAGCCTTGCAATTGGGCGAATTGATCGTTGTCGTCCCCATCGTCTCGTCCTCACCTATTATTACGCTGCTGTTGAGTGCCTTTCTGGTGCGCCGGGAAAACATTACCCGCAACAGTCTGTTGGCGGTGTTCCTGGTGGTGCCCGGCGTCATCATCATTGCGTTGGGGCGCTAGATGGGCGCGGCTTCCCTGGGCCTGGAATTCCTGGCTCGCCACGCCACCAAGTTTCTGGCCTTTGGCGTTCTGACCGGATTGCTGTTGCCGCCATTGTCGGATTTCATGCGCCCCGCCCTGGGGCCGGCAATTTTTGTCAGCTTGGTTCTGGCCCTTCTACGGTTGGATTTCGGCGATGTCATTGACCAACTTCGCCGCCCCATATTGTTGACCCTGTTCACACTGTTCGGCCTGTTCCTCTCTCCCGTGCTCATGTTGGGGGTCGTCGGAACCATTGGGTTGCCGGCGGGCCTGGCCGCGGGATTGGTCCTCATGGCCGCCTCCGCACCCATCATGTCTGCGCCAACATTCGCATTGATACTGGGTTTGGATGCGGCCTTCGCCATCGCCGTGGTCGTCCTGAACCATATTCTGCTGCCATTCACCCTGCCCGTCATGGCCCTGTGGCTGCTTGATCTGGAATTGCAGATCAGCTTGTTGGAGTTCATGGGACGCTTGGCATTCATGATCGGCGGCGGTTTCGCCATTGCCATTGCCATAAAACGTTGGATTCTTAACCCGGTGCAGATTCAACGGCATGCGGTTCATTTCGATGGCCTGATGGTGGTCTGCCTTGTGGTGATCGCTATTGCCATCATGGCCGGCGTGACGGAATATTTTTTCCTCAATCCGGGCTTCACATTGTTGACCATCGCCGCCGCCTTTATTGCCAACGCCGCGCTGCAGGTGCTGGGCGCCGTCGCCTTCCTGCCCGCCGGCCGGCAAGTGGCGTTTACCGCCGGGCACATGGCGGGCAACTGCAATATGGCCCTGATCCTCGCCGTGCTGGCGGATAGCGCCCAACAGGAGGTGGTGATCTTTTTCGCCCTGGCCCAATTGCCCATGTACATGTTGCCGCTATTAGCCAATCGGATCTATCGCCGGTTTATTTGATCGCGGCAATCGCGACGGTTTCAAGTTGCGCGGAATTCTTCTAAGTTCCCCCCATGCAAACTGTCATGATTACAGGCGCCTCGCGCGGCATAGGACTGGAATTCGTTCGCCAGTACGATGCCGACGGCTGGCGCGTCTTCGCCTGCTGCCGCACACCTGGGCAAGCAAGTGAATTAGCCGATACCGCCGCCAACTCCGATGGCCGTGTCACCGTGCATCAATTGGATGTGGATCAGGCCGCGTCCGTTGCCGCCCTAAAGGCCGAGTTGGGCGACCAGCCCTTTGATGTGTTGTTGAATAATGCCGGCATCATGGGGCAGCGCAATGCTGCCAGGGGCGATATCGATTACGATGCCTGGCAAGGTTGCATGGTCACCAATGTGTTGGGGCCCATGCGCGTGGCCGAGGCCTTCGCGGATAATGTCGCCGCTTCCGAGCAGAAAAAACTGATCACGATTTCTTCCCGCATGGGTTCGATCGGCGAGACCGCGGCGACAAATTCCATTGTCTACCGTTCCTCCAAGGCGGCCGTGAATATGGTGATGAAAATCCTGGCCAATGATCTGGGCTCGCAAGGCGTCATCGCCACATCGTTTCATCCCGGTTGGGTGCGCACGGACATGGGCGGCTCCAGCGCCGATATCTCGGCCGCGGAAAGCGCCGGCGGTATCCGTAATGTCATCGCCGGGCTGGGCGCGGGGGACAACGGCGGCTTCCGAAATTACGACGGCGAAATCATTCAATGGTGATTCAGCGGTGATTTTGCGACTTGCGTAATTTGACATAATACGATAGCGTTTTTTCGTCGAAACCTTATGGGAGAGGCGATTGAACGTAACGCCACCTGACCATTTGCAACGAACCAAAACTCGATCTCGTGGTCGAGAGATGGGGATGGATCGACAGACTTAATACGGTGCTGTGACCAAGCCCCATTGGATCAAACAGAAAGCCCCGCCTGCCTGACGGTACGCGGGGCTTTTTTTGCGGTTTTTATTGACTTGTGGCTTTCGACTTTCCGGTATCGCGAAATCATGCGACCTTGCCGCCTTTCAAGTATTGAAGGGATGCCAGGATGTTAAGACCTGTTCGACGGATCGTTACCGGCCATGACAGCGCGGGAAATTCCATCGTGTTGAGCGACGGCCCATCGTCCCATGTGCTGGAGAACCCGACGCAAGAAGGTCGCGGCCTGACGGATTTGTGGCGCACATTCGCCGCGCCGGCGGATAACAGTGGCAATGATGATGCCGCCGACACCCAGGTCACCCTGGCACCGCCCAGCCAGGGCAGCGTTTTTCGTTTCTTCCAGATCCGCCCCGCCGCCTGGGATGGAGACATCGGGGCCGAAGAGCGGGCCCGCCGCGACGCGGAAAATTTCGCCAAGATGGGCGCCACCGGCGCCCACGACAGCGGTTCCACTCAACCCGGCATGCATAAGACCGATACCGTCGACTACATCATCCTGTTGTCTGGGCGGGTCAGTATGATCCTGGATGACGGCGAGGTGGACATGGAGCCCATGGATGTCGTAATTCAGCGGGGCAGCAATCACGCCTGGGTCAATCGCGGCGACGAACCGGCTATCCTGGCCGGAATTCTGATCGACGCGGAGCCGATTTGATCCGTACGACTTGAACAACACAGTTGGAGATAAAATTTCGTGACACGGCAATTGTGGATCATGGTGCTTTGCGGCGTCCTGATCGTTTTGGCCAGTAACGGCCTGCGCCTGACATTCGGGATATTTCTGCGCCCCATATCCGTCGATTTGGACATCAGCCGGCAGGTTTTTGGCCTGGTTATCGCAACACAGACCCTGTTGTTCGGCCTGGTCCAACCAATCGCGGGTATGGTGGCAGACCGTTATGGCGCGGTGAAGGTGATCGTGGTCGGATCATTTTGCTATGCGCTGGGCCTATGGCTCATGAGCCTCGCCGCAAGCGCCCTCGATCTATATATCTCTCTCGGCATTTTGATAGGTCTCGGGTTGAGCGGCGCCACCCAGGTCATCGTTCTTGGCGCCGTCGGCAAGGTTGTGCCAAATGAACGGCGCGGTGTCGTATTTGGCACGGTGATCGCGGCCGGCTCCCTCGGTATGTTTTTCTTCGTCCCCGGCATCCAGGGCATGATGGATGTCCTTGGCTGGCGCGAGACCCTTGTCGGCATGGCCATTCTGATGGCCGTGATCCCTATCGTGACCGTGGGGTTACGGATCGATCCTTCGGCGATCAGCGAAAGTTCCCGGCAATCGCTCCGCGAGGCGATCAGGGAGGCGCGCGGTCATTCGGGCTATGTGCTACTGGCCGCCGGTTTTTTTGTTTGCGGCTTTCATGTGACCTTCATCGCAACCCATTTCCCCGCCTATCTGGCGGACAATGATGTGTCACTCACCGCGGCGGCATATGCCTTGGGCGTTATTGGCTTGCTCAATATCATAGGCGCCTACAGTTTCGGCGCGGCGGGCGATCGGTTCCGCAAGAAGAACGTACTAACCTTGATCTATGCCCTGCGGGCGGTGGTCATGACCACCATGCTGTTCATACCGATCAATGATGTGACGGCGCTGATATTCGGCGCGACACTAGGCCTTCTATGGCTGGCGACAGTACCCCTGACCAGCGGTATCGTCGCGCAGGTATTTGGCACCCGTCATTTTTCCATGTTGTTCGGTGTTGTGTTCATGAGTCATCAGATCGGCGGATTTTCCGGCGCTTGGCTGGGTGGCGTGATCTACGACATGACCGGGTCGTACGATTTGATGTGGGCCATTTCGGTCGCCCTTGGCCTGATGGCCGCCGCCCTGCACTGGCCCATCAGCGACCAACCTCTGAAGCGATTGACGGAACAAACCACATAGGCCTAAACGCTGAAGTACTTGGCTTGCGGGTGATGCACGATGATGGCTGACGTGGATTGTTCGGGATGCAGCTGATCCTCATCACCCATGACCAGACCGATACGGTCCGCCCCCAGCAGATCAAGGATCTTGCGCTGATCCGACATAGTCGGGCAGGCCGGATAGCCGAACGAATAGCGGGAGCCGCGATAACCCTGGTTCAACAGGGCATCGTTGTCGCGCGCGTCCTGATCGCCGAAGCCCAACTCGCCCCGCACCCGTTTGTGCACATATTCCGCCATGGCCTCCGCCATCTCGACGCCCAGGCCGTGCAGATACAGATAATCCTGATAACGGTCATCATCGAACCATTGCCGCGCCACTTCGGAGGCGTGCTGACCCACCGTCACGGCCTGTAGCGCGATCACGTCCCGCGCGCCGCTGTCCGCTTCGCGGAAAAAATCGGCGATGCACAGCCCGCCCGCGCGATCCTGCCGGGGCAGCGCGAACCGGGCCACCTCATCACCGCCGTCCGGGCCGAACAGCACCAGATCATCGCCGTCACTGGCGGCGGGGAAATAGCCGTAGACCGCTTGCGGCTGCAAAATATTCTCCGCCTCGCAGCGGGCCACCAGATCGGTCAGGATCGGCTTTACCTCTCCCCTCGCCCATTCCATATATTCCTTCAGGGCGCGGCCGCGCTTGCGGTAGCCCCAATGAAATTGATACAGCATGCGCTCGTTCAAATAAGGCAGCAGGGATTTGATCCCGACCTGCTCAATAATGCGGTGACCGAAAAACGGCGCTTCGGGCACGGCGACGCCTTTGTGCAGTTCCTCGCGCCGGGTGCGGACCTCTTCCAGATCCAGCGGCCGCGGCATCAATGTGGGCTGGCCCAGTTTGCGGCGTTTGTTGGTGGGACGGCCCTCGCGTTTGCTGTCCCGTTCGGCGATATAGTCATCGAAGACGCCGTCCACCACTTTGCCCATGATATCCAGGCCGTCGAAGGCATCGCGGGCATAGGCCACGCGGCCGGAGGCAGCGGCATAGGCCTGGGCGCAATCTTCCTCAACAAAACCACGGGTCAGGGCGGCACCGCCCAACATGACCGGCAAATTGATCTGCTGGCGGGACATTTCTTCGAGATTTTCGCGCATGATGGTGGTCGACTTGACTAACAGGCCGGACATACCCACGGCGTCGGCGTCATGTTCCTTCACCGCCTCCATGATGGCGCCGATGGGCTGCTTAATGCCGAGGTTCACTACCCGGTAGCCATTGTTGGTCAAGATTATATCCACAAGGTTCTTGCCGATATCGTGCACGTCGCCCTTCACCGTGGCCAGCACGATGGTGCCCTTCTGGCTATCGGCGGTACGCTCCATATGCGGTTCCAGATAGGCGACCGAGGCCTTCATGGTTTCCGCTGACTGCAGCACGAACGGCAATTGCATCTGGCCGGAGCCAAATAATTCGCCTACCACTTTCATGCCGCCCAGCAAAATATCGTTGACGATTTTCAACGGCGCATGTTCTTCCATGGCCTCGTCCAGGTCCTCTTCCAGACCGGGGCGGTCACCATCAATGATGCGCAATTTCAGCCGTTCCTCGACCTCCGCCGGGCGTTCCTTCACTACCTTCGCCGCCGTGCGGTCCTGGTACAGGGCGATGAAGGCATGCAGGGGGTCATAGCCCTCGGCGCGGCGGTCATAGATCAGATCCTCCGCCACCTTGACCTCTTCCTCCGGAATGGAATGCAGGGGCAGGATTTTCGAAAGATGCACGATGGCGCCGGTCATGCCGCGATCCAGGGCATGTTGCAAATAAACCGAATTCAGCACATGGCGCGCCGCCGGCTTCAGGCCGAAGGAGATGTTGGAAAGGCCCAGAATGATCTGACATTCGGGCAGTTCCTTGGAAATCCGCTCGATGGCGTCCAGGGTTTCCAGACCGAGGCGGCGGTCATCTTCATTGCCGGTGCAAATTGTAAATGTCAAAGGATCGAACAACAAATCACTCGACGGCAGGCCGTGCTGGTTGACAGCATAGTCATGCAACCGATGCGCCAATTTTACTTTCTCGTCGGTGGTTTTCGCCATGCCCTCTTCATCAATGGTCAGGGCAATGACGCCGCAGCCGAATTTTCGCGCCAGGCGGAGGCGCTTCGCCGCCGGCTCCTCCCCATCCTCGAAATTGATGGAATTGATCAGGGCCTTGCCACCGTATAGTTTCAAGGCGCCCTCAAGCACGGGAAATTCCGTTGAATCGATGACCAATGGCGCGTGCACGGCGCCGCGCATACGGCTGACCATGGCACTCATATCTGAAAGTTCATCCCGACCCACGAAAGCGGTGCAAAGATCAAGCGCATGGGAGCCTTCCTTGGCCTGCTCCCGGCCCATGGCGATACAACCGTCCCAATCCTCGGCTTCCTGCAATTCGCGGAATTTCTTTGAGCCGTTGGCATTGCAGCGCTCGCCGATGGAGAGATAGGCATTTTCCTGACGGTAGGGAATTTGCCCGTATAGGGAGGCAAGGCCCGGCACCCATTCGGAGGCCCGGTTGCCGGGCTTCGGCCGCCGGCCCTGGCCCAGACCCTCCAGCATATCGTGCAAGGCCTTGATATGCGTCGTAACGGTACCGCAGCAACCGCCAATCATGTTGACGCCATCCTCGACCACGAACCGCTTGGCCCAATCGGCGAGTTCCTCGGCCGACAGGGGATAGCTGGGGTTGCCATCCACCAGTTCCGGCAACCCGGCGTTCGGCTGGATGGATATGACGCCGGGCCATTGTTCTGACAACCAGCGCACATGCTCCGCCATCTCCCGCGGACCGGTGGCGCAATTCAAGCCCATGGCCTCCACCCCAAGGGCATGAATGACCGTCGCCGCGCCGGCGATGTCCGTGCCCACCAGCAGAGTGCCGTTGGTTTCCACGGTGACCTGTGTCAGCAGCGGCACTTCGCGCCCGGCCTCGGCAAAGGCGACCCGAGCACCGTTCACAGCCGCCTTCAGCTGCATGATGTCCTGTACGGTCTCGATCATAATGCCGTCGACGCCCCCCGCCAACAGACCCGCCGTCTGCACCGCCAACGCGGCTTCCAACTCGTCATAGTCGATCTGGCCCAGGCTGGGTAGTTTGGTGCCGGGCCCAATATCGCCCAGCACGTAGCGCTGCACACCGTCACGGCTGAACTCAGCCAGGGCCTCGCGGGCCAGTTCCGCGGCCCGTTTGTTGATTTCATGGGCCCGGTCCTGCAGGTCGAATTCCGCCAGGGTGATAGGGGAGCCGCCAAAGGTATTGGTCAACAGAATGTCAGAGCCGGCGGCAACGAAGCCGGCCTGGATTTCGCGGATGATGTCCGGGCGGCTGATGTTCAGAATTTCCGAGCAGTTCTCCTGGCCCAGGAAATCAATCTCGATATCCAGATCGGCCTGTTGCAGGCGGCTGCCCATGGCGCCGTCGCACAGCAACACCTCCTCACGCAGATGTTCCAAAATATTGGTCATGGGGCTGTCTCTCCTGGCTGTTCACCTTGCGGACGCAGGCCCAGTATGTGGCAAATCGCGTACGTCAGATCGGCTCTGTTCAATGTATAAAAATGAAAATCGGTGACGCCGGCGGTTTGCAGTTTTTGGCATTGTTGAGCCGCCACTGTCACGGCCACCATGCGCCGGGTTTCGGGATCATCTTCCAGACCCTCGAATAAATGTGTCATCCAGGCCGGTATGGCAGTGCCACAGGCCTTGGCGATACGGTTGGCCTGCACGAAATTGCTGACCGGCAGGATACCCGGCACGATCGGCACCCAGATCCCCGCCGCGCGGGCCCGTTCCAGAAAACGCAGATAGGTGTCGGCATCAAAGAAAAACTGCGTGATGGCGCGATTGGCGCCGGCATCGATCTTGCGCTTCAGATTGTCTAAATCCGCCTGGCTGGAAGGGGAATTCGGGTGCATCTCGGGGTAGGCGGCGACGGAAATCTCGAAGTCTGCAACATCTCGCAATCCCGCCACCAACTCGGCCGCATTCAGATAGCCGTCCGGATGGTTCTGATATTCCTCTTCGCCTTCCGGCGGATCACCGCGCAGGGCGACCAAATGCCGGATGCCGGCATCCCAGTAGGCCTGAGCGACTTTATTGACTTCGTTCCGGCTGGCGCCGACGCACGTCAGATGGGCCGCGCAGGGCAATCCACCCTCGTTCTGGATACGGCTGACCGTGTCGTGGGTACGTTGGCGGGTGCTGCCGCCGGCACCATAAGTAACGGACACAAAGGCCGGATGCAGGGGGCGCAAACGCTCCATGGCGCGCCAGAGATTTTCCGCCATGGCGTCGGTCTTGGGTGGAAAGAATTCGAAAGAGACCGACAACGGCCCCATGCCCCCCATTGCGGCGGACGAAACGACGCGATTGTCCTGAACAGCTGGTGTCATGACGATAATTCCCCCTTGCGCGCGGCAAGCCAGATCAGAACCGTCAAGCGACTGCCGGCCAGCTCGATCGGCGCCCGCACCTCTAATCCCTGGGCCGCACACCAGTCGCCCACTTGATCGGGCTCAAAGCCTAACCAGCGATGTTGATGCTCGGTGCGCAGAAATTCCTGGTCATGAGCCGCGAAGTCCACCACAAGAAGGCGCCCGCCCGGCCGCAGGGTTTGCGCCGCCTCTGATAAGACCGCGCCAGGTTCTTCCGCGTAGTGCAGGACCTGATGCAAGACCACCACATCAAATTCATCGACCGGCAGTTGCAGATTGTACATATCGCCATGGCGGACCTGGCAATGGCGATGGCCGGCCTGTTCCAATTTTGCACGGGCCACTTGCAGCATTTCGTGTGACAGATCGATGCCCGTGCCCCGATTGATACGGGGTGCGAAAACTTCAAGTATGCGGCCCGTCCCGGTTCCAATGTCCAGAAAATCGTTGATGGGTTGGTCGCCGATCACCTTCAGCAAAGCCGCTTCAACTTCTTGTTCCGGTACATAGAGAGAGCGGATCTCGTCCCAGCGGTCCGCATTGGCGCGAAAATATTCCGCGGCCGTCGCCGCTCTGGTCTGCTTGATCGCCGAAAGGCGGCTCAAATCCCGCGCCAGGCCATCATCGCAATCGGGCACCAGATCGATCAGGGTGCGGGCCAGATGGGCGCAATCGGAGGTATCCGCCAAGCGATAATAGGCCCAGGTCCCTTCCCGGTGCCGTTCCAGCAGCCCCGCGTCGCACAGTAGTTTCAAATGGCGCGAGACCCGCGGCTGGCTTTGGCCCAAGATCTGGGTCAACTCCGTCACTGTCAGTTCCGCATGGGCACACAACGCCAACAGACGTAACCGCGTGGGTTCCGCCGCGGCCCGCAGTCCTTGCAGCAACAATTCCATATTTAGGCCCCATGGATCGCCGCCGGTGGCGCGCGACCTGTTTTATTCACTACATAAAGATATTTTTATATATATAGATTATTAACACAATGTAAAGGGGGCGATTTGATGCTGTCCCGCCATCGCGGCAACTGCATCGAAAACAAGAAGGGCCCGCCATCGCAGGATGGCGGGCCCGGTTGCTGGATTGCAGGCCGCCGACTAGGCAGCCGCTTTTTCGATTTCAATACGTCGCGGCTTCAGATGCTCGGGCGTATGACGCTCAAGATCCACGTGAAGCAAGCCGTTTTCCAGTTTGGCGCCAGTAACTTGGACGTTATCGGCCAACTGGAAGCGGCGCTCGAATCCCCGACCGGCGATCCCGTGATGCAGGTAGGCAATGTCTTCCCGTTCAGTCAACGGCTTGCCCTCGACGATAAGGACATTTTCCTTCACGGTGATCTCAACATCGCCTTCGCTGAAGCCCGCCACGGCAAGGGAAATGCGGTAGCTGTCGTCCAGTTTTTCGATGTTATAGGGGGGATAGGGGTTGGCCCCGCCATCGCTTTGCCGGGCTGCATCAAACAGCTGGTCAAAACGGTCGAAGCCGACGGATGAACGTAACAATGGTGCTAGATCGTATCTACGCATGGCGCGATACCCTCCTTTCGAAGCAATACCTTACGGTTCCTAAGACCTGCCATCATTGGCCAGGTCCGCGTGTAAATCCGAACCCGCTGTGGGCATCCGGACAGCTTTGATGTGGTAAGCGGCGAAGTGATTTACAAGTCCGGCGGAATTGATTTTGTTAATCCTTTCGAGCCATACTGGCCGCATGGACAGTAGTGACAATAGTGGGGCGAACGTCGTATCGCCGATGGCATTCTTGGGCCGAACCTTTGATGAAGCCCTGGCCCTGACCCGGGAAGCGCGTGATTATCTGCGTGACTACGGTGAGGAAGAATCCCGTGAACTGGCAGTTGAAATCGCCGCCCATTATTCGGTTGAAACCATGCGCCTGACCTCCCGCCTGACCAACATGATGGCTTGGCTTTTGGTCCAGCGTGCCGTCCATCAGGGCGAATTGACCCGCGAGGAAGTACGCCAGGATACCTGGCGCCTGGGCGGCGGCGACGTCTGCTTCAATGAAGGCGAATTGGACCTTGAGCTGTTGCCGCCCTATTTGTGTGATCTGCTGCGGCGCAGCGAACGCCTCTACCATCGCATTGCCCGATTGGACAACATGGTCGCCGCCGAGGCGGTTTAGCGCAACCAACCTTCGCCCGAACGCAAAATAACTACGTTAACGTATTGTTTTTATTTGAAAATTTAGCCGAAAAACGTTTCGGTATTTAGGCTATATAGTCTGGCAGCGGAATGGCCCGGATCAGTCCAGGCCGAAACCCTTGAACTTATTACGGAACTTGGCAACCCGGCCGGTATCGAGAACCCGTTGCGGTCCGCCGGTCCAGGCCGGATGCGTGGAAGGATCGATATCCAACTTCAATACCGCGCCCGGTTCGCCATAGGTCGAACGGGTCTTGAATTCCGCGCCATCGGTCATGACCACGGTAATTTCATGGTAATCGGGGTGGATATCTTTTTTCATCATGCTGCTCCGTAAACTGCCGGGGGTGTATAACGAAAGCCGGGGCGCAGCGCAAGAGCGCGTTGTTGTATGGCCGCGATTCAATTGCTATACCCCAGCCGCAACGGAGCTACAGAATAACCGAGGGGCGGGGTGGATTGCGAAAAATTGCTCTCGACAAAGAACGGGAAGAACGCCGAAATGTTGGCGGGCTGCGCCGTATTCTGCCTTTCCTCGTTCCTTATAAGTGGACCGCGGTGGGCGCCGGCGTGGCGCTGGTCGTCTCGGCGGGGTCAGTATTGGCCATTGGTCAGGCCATCCGCCGTGTCATCGACCATGGTTTCGGCGGCGAACAGGTTCTGATCGATCAGTATTTTCTCGCCCTCCTCGGTGTTGTCTGCGTGTTGGCGGCGGCTACTTTTGCCCGTTACTATCTAGTAACCTGGCTGGGCGAACGCATCATCGCCGACCTCCGCGCCGCCGTGTACAACCATGTCATCGGTTTGAGCCCGGCGTTCTTCGAAACCATGCGAACCGGTGAAGTGCTTTCCCGCCTGACCGCGGACACTACATTGATACAAACCGTTGTCGGCTCCACCGCGTCCGTCGCCCTGCGCAACGTATTGATGTTCATCGGCGGCAGCGTGCTGCTGGTGATATCCAGCGCGAAGCTGACCGGACTGGTGTTTGCCCTGCTGCCGGTTGTCATCTTGCCGATCCTGATCTTTGGCCGCAAGGTGCGGCGCCTGTCCCGCGACAGCCAGGACCGGATCGCCGATATTTCCAGCTATGCCGAGGAAAGTCTGAGCGCCATACAGGTGGTGCAGGCCTTTTGCCACGAGGCGATTGACCGCTTGCGGTTCGGCAAGGTCACGGACGAGGCGTTTGGCGTCGCGGTACGGCGGACCCGGGCGCGGGCCTGGCTGACCGCCCTGGTCATGCTGCTGATCTTCGGCGCCGTCGACGCCGTGGTCTGGATCGGCGCCAAGGACGTCATCGCGGGCGAGATGAGTGGCGGGCAACTTGCCGCATTTGTCTTTTACGCCATCATCGTGGCCGGCGCGGTGGGTGCCCTGGCGGAAGTTTATGGCGAATTGCAGCGCGCCGCGGGCGCGGCGGAACGGCTGACGGAACTATTGGCCGTGGAACCCGGCATCACGGCCGCTTCGAACCCGACGCCCCTGCCGAACCTGGGCAGCTGTGCCATCAGCTTCCGTGACGTGACGTTTCAATATCCGTCCCGACCCGATCTGCCCGCCCTGAAGAATTTCAACCTTGATGTGGCGCCCGGCGAAACCGTGGCACTGGTTGGGCCGTCCGGCGCCGGCAAAACCACGGTCTTCCAGCTGCTGCTGCGGTTCTATGACCCACAATCGGGCGCGGTGTCTTTGGATGGCGTGGATTTGCGCCAGGCCGATCCGTCGGAGGCACGGTCGCGGATCTCTCTGGTGCCCCAGGATCCGGTCATCTTCGCGGCCAGCGCGCGGGAGAATATTCTATTCGGGCGGCCCGAAGCCTCGGAGGAGCAAATGCAGGCGGCGGCGGATGCGGCCAATGCTTCCGAATTTATCGACGCCCTGCCGGACAAATTCGATTCCTTTCTGGGCCAGCGGGGCGTGCGCCTGTCCGGCGGCCAGCGCCAGCGCCTGTCCATCGCCCGGGCTGTCCTGGCTAATCCGCCGGTCCTGCTGCTTGACGAGGCAATGTCATCACTGGATGCCGAGTCCGAGCGCGCCGTGCAAGCGGCCCTGGAGGATCTGATGGCGGACCGCACCACCATCGTCATCGCCCATCGCCTGGCCACCGTATTGAAGGCCGACCGTATCGTCGTGATGGAACAAGGCACGGTGGTCGAGATGGGCCGCCATGACGAACTGGTCGCCAGCGGCGGCCTCTACGCGCGCTTCGCCGCATTGCAGTTCAATACGAATTAAGTTCGGATTCTGTGGATTGCCGGTCGATTTGTAAAGGAACACAAAAACGCCCGGGTCATCGTAACCTGACCGGGCGTCGTTGAAGTATAGAAGGAGCGAACGGGGCGCGCACACAGGAGAGTAAGCGCGCCCCGAACTCCGGTTTAGGCGATATCGTCCGCCACCCAGGGGTCTTCACCGCCGGCCAGTGAAGCGGTCTCGACGAACGCACCTTCAGCCGTGCTTTCATTACCGTAACTGGCGCCGTCCATGGCCTCGTCCAGCAAGCCTTCCATGGTGTCGATCTGCTCGGCGCTTAAGGCCAGGTAGTCCGCGCTGTCGTTGACTACTCGCGCACTTTCCATAAGTTCGGCGAAGTTGAACTCCTGATCTCCGACTTTGAGGGTTTCAATCATTTCGCCCTCGGCGAAATCGATGTTGAGCGTACCCCAGAAGACCTCGCCCCCGATACCCGCATCGCCGCCTTCGACGGCATCGGTCTTGAAGTACATGTGGGCATGGGAGCTATCGGGAGAGATCGACATTTCGATGTTTTCGAGGCCGAATTCCTCGCCCAACGGGCCGCCGCGCAACTCCAGGGTATCGCCGTTGCCGGCGACGATGGTGTCGTTGCCCTCACCCATGGTGTAGATGAAGGTGTCGTTGCCTTCACCGCCGATCAGGGTGTCGTCGGCGAAGCTACCGGCCAGGATATCGTCCCCAGCACCGCCATCGAGGACCGCACCTTGTTCGAGAACAAAATCGTTGCTCCTGGTGTCGTTGAAGTCCGTTCCCCATTGTCCGCCCTCGAGATCAACGTCGGCCTTGGACCCGCTTCCGGAGGTGCGATAGCCCAGAGAACCTTCCAGTACCCTGGCGTCGTCGCTAGAGCTGCCGTAACCGCCGAACTGTCCGGCACTCAGGCCGCCAGCCACCAGGATGTCGTTGCCATCACCGCCGCTCAGGGATTCGGCCTGACCCAGGGCGACAATGACGTCATCGCCGGCGCCGCCATCGACAACACTGTCCTTACCCGTCGCCAGAATGTGATCCTGGCCCGCGCCACCGTCAACCGTATCGCCCGCGCCACGTGAGATAACAGTATCGTTACCCTCGCCACCATTCAGCGTTGTGTCGCTGTTGAATTTTTGGCTGATCAAGACGTCATCGCCCGCGCCGCCGTCATAGGTGTTGCCGGAGCCGGAGTTGAACAGATCACTTTTGATGACATCGCTGCCGTCGCCGCCAAAGGCCGAGTTGTCGGAGCCTTGTTCCATCCAGAAGGTATCGTTACCTGCGCCGCCGTGGGCTTCGACGTTGTCGCCCACAACGAAAAGGCTATCGTTACCATCGCCGGCCCGCATGACGTTGTTGTCGGCCCAGGCAATCATCGTGTCCGCGCCGCTGCCTCCCGACGCCTCATTGTTTTCGCCCATAAGGTCGATGCGATCATTGCCGGCGCCGCCGTCGACCGTGTTGCTGTCGCCGGTGACGTTGATCCTGTCGTTCCCGGCGTCACCGAAGGCTGCGCTGTTCTGGGCGCTGACATTAATCGTGTCGTTCCCGGTGCCGGCGTGGGTCTGCATATAGTTGCCGGACATGTTGATCGTGTCATTGCCGGCGCCGCCCGCGGAAAAGCCGCCGTGACCACTGTCGGTAATGGTGTCGTGGCCGTCGCCGCCGAAAGTATGGTTGTAATGTCCATCGGAGTGCAGGACGTCGTTGCCGCTGCCGCCCGAGATCACGTTGGAGGAACCGCCGATGGCGCTGATCACGTCATTGCCGTCTTCGCCATAGACGCTGTTGTTATGGCCCTCGACATGAACTTCGTCGTCACCGGCCGCCGTATTGACGTAGTTGCCATCACCTTGGAGGGCGACGGTGTCGTCGTCGTAACCGCTACCCAGAAAGTTACTGTCGCCGGTGACGTCAAATGTGTTTTGGCCGTTGCCGCCGCTGATAAAATTGGAATTGCCGCTGACGGTGATGTCGTCGTTGCCATTGCCGCCGTCCATCCAGTTGCTGTCGCCGGTCACATCAATGGCATCGTCACCGTCACCGGTAGCGATCTGATTGTTCGAGCCGTTGGCGTTGATGGTGTCGTCTTCGAGATCGGTGAAAACTGTGTTGTTGTCGCCGTCTAAATCTATGTTCCATTTGGTAGCCATTGTTCTTCTCCCGATTAGATTTTTGACACCCAGTATTGGCTGCCGTCTGTTTTCGGTTATAGGCGACCGCATTTCGATGAAGGTGTCACAAATGTGCCAGAATTCTAGGCGCGTTAAGACATTGATTTTACTTGGTTTATTTTTCAAAATTATTTCTATCGGCGGCAAATGTGCCGGCCCGTGGATGCCGAATAGGGCCGCATACGCCGGTTACGGGCGCATTGGGTCATGGTGAACCGAAGTCCGGACTATTCGGGCGTCGTGACGATCCAGCCGCATTTATAACCGGCGCCGTACTCCGACAATATGGCATCCTTGCCGAGTTTCTTGCGCACCCGGTTGGCCAATGAATCAACCGCGCGGAAGGATTCTGGGCCGTCGCCCGTGGCGACCGCGTCCACAAGGGTTTCGCGGGACAATATCTTGCCGTTGGCTTGCGCCAGGGCCCAGATCATGGCGAATTCCGCCGACGTCAGGCGGATCACGCTGCCATCCGGCGCCAGGGCCTCGTGACTGTTGAGATCGAGGGTAATGTCACCATTACGAAGCACCTCCGCGTTGACGCCCTTGCCTTCACCGGCGCGCTTGATGATGGACTTCAGCCGAATGGTAAGTTCGCGGGGGTCGACGGGCTTGGTGACATATTCGTCGACGCCAAGTTCGAAGGCGGCCAGCTTGTCGTCCAGATCTTCACGTCCGGTCTGAACAATGATAGGCGCGTCCGTGCGGGCCCGCAGCCTGCGGATCAGTACAATGCCATCCTCGTCGGGAAGCGTCAGATCGACCACAAAACAATCGAAACTCCGCTTGTCGATTTCCTTGAACATATCCGCCCCCGTCTCGACCGTGACGGCGTCAAAGCCATGTTTGGTGAGATAGGCGGTCAGCGACCTGGCCAGCAGGATGTCGTCTTCAATCAAAAGAACGCTGTCTGATTGCAATAAGTCCGTGCTTTCAGCCTCGGCGGCAGGCGAAGCCTGACCGCTGGCCGTCGTATCGGCGGAAAACTGCGCGGCAAAATACCTAGGCGCAATGCCGCCCGAGAGGTCCAGCATCTGCTGGCTTTCCTGAAGCATGGCGACGGCATGGCTTTCAAGTTCGCCCGCCTGGAAAGGGCTGCCAATGCCGTCTTCAAGTTGGACGATGGTTCCCAGAACCCTATTCATGATGCCGCGCACGTCATGGGCGACCTCCACCAGAACCTGCGCGCTGGCGTCCCTTGGTTCGCGCCGGTGCTGTATCGTCAGAGCCGCTAGCGCCGCTTCACTGGCATCCAACGTTGCTTGAATGCCGGTTCCCAGGGCAAGGGCATCATCCAAACGCTCCTCCTTACAGGCGAGTTCGGTTTCGCGGCAAAGCTGGGATAGGCGTGTAAGTCCGACGATGTTGGCGCTGCTCTTCAAATCATGAGCGTAAAAGGCCATGAGTCTTAAATCGCGCTTCGCGGCCGCCTCGATAAACTGTTTGGCCGCCACTGGCGCCGTTGACCGAAACATGGCGATGAATTCCTCGACCCCTTCCGGTCCATGGTCTTCACCCAGATTTTCGAGGATGGACCCATCAAAGATTTCCACCGACTCGTCAACGCCATCCGCACGTGGAGCATCAGCTGCTTCGGCCCAGCCAGTGGGTCGGCCTTCGTTGGTGATGTGGCGGCGGATGGCGTCCTTCAAATGCTGCGGATCGATCGGCTTTGTGACGACATCGTTCATGCCGGCTTCAATGCAGGCATCGATCTCAAGCCGGGTGGCGGCGGCGGTCAGGCCGATGATCGGCAGGGTCCCTGCCAGGCTGTCCATCGCCCTGATGCGCCGGGTCGCTTCGATGCCGTCCATGAGGGGCATATGCATGTCCATCAAGACAACATCGAAGGGTGCTTTTTCTTGGATCAGATCAAGCACCTGCTGCCCGTTCTCGGCGACCTCCGTGTGAGATGCCAGTTTGCGCAACATGCCCAGGGCGACCTTACGGTTCATGGCATTGTCATCGGCCAACAGGACGCGCGGCGCAAACGCCAGTTCTTCGGAATGATCGGCAATTGCCAAGGATACCACGATATCGTCCGGACCGCCGACCTCGAGATTGAGCAAAAGTGTGAAGGTGCTGCCTTCCCCCAGCGTGCTGTCGAGGCGGATGTCACCGCCCATCAGTTCGGCCAGCCGCCGGCAGATCACCAGTCCCAGGCCGGTACCGCCATAGCGCCGGGCGACATCGACATTGGCCTGGGCATAGGGTGCGAACAGTTTGCCCGCCTGGTCGTCGCTAAGGCCGACACCGGTGTCGCTTACGGCCAGCAAAAATTTGTGTCCATCGTTGTCGGGTCCGGCACTGCAAACCGAAACGGTGACACCACCGGAGGCGGTGAATTTGATGGCGTTGTTAATCAGGTTCGAAAGAATCTGCCGCACGCGATTGGCATCCCCCAACAATACCTTCGGCAGGTCGTCGGCAATATCGCTGGACAGCTCCAGGCCCTTCTCCCGGGCCATCGTCGCCATGACATTCAAAGTGTCGTCGATCAGTTGGCGCGGCTCGAAAGGTACGATTTCGATTTCAAGTTTGCCGGATTCAAGTTTCGACACATCCAGCAAATCGTTCAGGATGACCAGCAGAACCTCGCCTGAATCGACGATGCCCTGCGCGAAATCATGCTGCTCCGGCAGCAGCGGGGATTCCAGCAACAATCGGGCCATGCCCAGCACACCGTTCATCGGCGTGCGCACTTCGTGGCTGACCAGGGCGACAAACTCGGATTTGGCGTCGGCATTTGCTTCGGCCTGATCGCGCGCCGCCAGGGCTTCGCGTTCCGCTTCTTTCTGGGGCGTAATATCGACGTAAGCATTGACCCAACCACCTGACGGCAGGGGGGCTGCAATGTGCTGCACATCCAAATGGGGTTCGTGGAAAACCCTTTCAGTCACGAGTCGCTGGTCGGGCATCGCCATTCGATCCCAATCCGCACTGAACTCTTCCAGAGATAACCCGGGTTTGCTTTGATAATTGGAATAAATGTAGGGCAAATAGTCCTTATGATCGCGCACAGTTTCCCAAACTTCGTCGGTCATACCGGTAATTTCGGCCTGGAATTTGTTCCAGAATTCCATGCGGGCACTTTCATCCATAATGAAGATGGCGATGGGCAAGGCTTCCAGAACCGCCCACATTTTCGTCTCTGCCGCTTCGGCCCTGTCACGGGCGGCCTTTAACGCCTCCTCAGCCGACTTGCGTTCGGTGATATCAGTATAGACATTGATAAATCCGCCATTCTCCGTCCGTACCGCACGGCATTCAAGTATTCGCCCCGACCTGTTTGTTACTTCATAGGGTTTTGATCCCGTTTCAAACGGCCGTTCATCCAAAAAAGCCTGGATAAACTTCTCTTTATCACCCTCACCATATTCACCTCGGTCCCACTGGTATGAAAGTTCGTCGTAGTCCGTATCCCCGATCTTTGGGAAATCGTCAGGAAAATCCCAGAGCTTCTGATACAGCGCATTGAACAACAGTATTTTCCGGTCTTTGTCGCCGTAGCGAATGCCGCCTGGCATGTTGTCGAGTACGAGGCGGAGGAGTGCTTCCTTCTCGGCAAGCTCCTCCTCGGCCCGCTTTCGTTCGGTTATGTCGCTGTAGGTAAGTATGAAGCCGCCGTCACCGGCCGGTGCCGAGCGAATTTCCAGCACTTCGCCCGTCACCGTCGTTCGTTCGTAGAGCAGCTGTTCGGAATCATAGGGTTGTCCGTGCAATATGTTTTCGAGCAACTCTTCGGGATCTCCCGGGCCGAAATCTCCGCGTCTGGCCAAAAACAGATTCTCGTCGTAGGAAGGCGCACCGACTTTCAATACGCCTTCCGGGAAATTCCAGATTTCGCGATAGCGCTCATTGAACAACATGGTGCGTTTGTCCTTATCCACGAACCTGATACCGCTTGGCATGTTGTCGAGTACGAGGCGGAGGAGTGCTTCCTTCTCGGCAATTTCCTCCTCCGCGCGTTTGCGTTCGGTGATATTTGTGTAAATGCTGATAAAGCCGCCGGCATCGACCGGCGCGGTACGGAATTCAAGAACCTCTCCGGACAAGGTCGTTCGCTGATAGACCTGGGGCTCCGTTTCATATGGATACTCATACATAATTTGTTCGGCCAGCATTTCCGGATCCCCGGGGCCGAAATCGCCGCGCCTGGCCAGAAACAGTTCCTCTACGCGTGAATCCCCTCCAACCTTGACCAAGCCGTCGGGAAAATTCCAGAGTTTGCAATATTGGTCATTGAACAGCACAGAGCGTCTGTCTTTATCCACATACTTGATACCACTTGGCATGTTGTCCAGGGTCAGCCGCAACAGTGCTTCCTTCTCCGTCAGCTCTTTTTCGGCGCGCTTGCGCTCGGTGATGTCGGTGGTGATACTGACATAGCCACCCTGCGCCGTCGGTTGCGTCCGGCAATCCAGTACCTTGCCGGTTACGGTCGTCCGCTCCCAACTCACCAGTTCCTCGGTGTATGGATGGGCATCCATCCATTCATCGACCAATTTTTCCGGATCGCCGTCGCCGTGGTCACCGCGTTTCGCTTGATAGAGATTCTCCACGCGTATGGAATCGCCGACCTTGAGAAGGTCGTCCGGCAGATCATACATTTCGCTGTACTGCGAATTGAACAGCACATACTTTCGATCCTTGTCGACAAGCCTGATGCCGCCCGGCATGTTGTCCAGGGTCAGCCGCAACAGTGCTTCCTTCTCCGCCAGCTCTTTTTCGGCGCGCATGTGCCGGGTGATGTCGGTATGGATGCTGACGGTGCCGCCGTCTGTAGTGCGGCGATCACGGATTTGCACCCAACGGCCGTCCGCAAGCGGCAGGTCCAAGGTTTCCTCACGGTCACCAAATTGGTCGCGGCGGCGGCGTGTTACATCAACACCACCGGCATCCTTGGCCACGGTGCCGCGCTCAAAATCCAGCGCCAGTAACTGGGCGGCGGTGAGACCGCCAGCAACGTCGGCGTCGGAATAGCCGTAAAGTTCCTTGAAAGCACTATTGCAAAGGATCAGCCGGTCCTCTGCATCGTAGATTGAGAACCCTTCCGAGGTGCTTTCGATCGCGTCCATCAGAAAGCTGGAGGCGGCATCGCCCGAAGCGCCGGCCAGCTCCGGCTCGGATGTCGGGGTCTCCAGTTCGGCGAACTGCCGTCGAAGCGATATGATTTCCTCGACAAGTTCCGATTTGTTGCTTCGCATCAACGCGGCGCGCGATTGTGTGGCGGCTGTCATCACTCAATCCTCCGTATCATTCGAAGACTACAGATTTCAGAACCTGATGTCAGATTTCGATGCGGAGGACGGCTCTCACCCGCCGGTATCCGGGTGCCGTGTAATAGAGTGGAATTGCCGGCCTTAGCGCCCTTCATCAAGGGTAAGAACTATTTTTCCCGTATGACTTTTCGCCGAAAATGCAGCCTGTGCATCCAGAATATGTTCAAGCGGATAAGACATGGCAACGATCGGAGATATATGCCCGCGCTCAATGTGGCCGATCAAATTCGCAAATACCTCGGGTTCCAGCACCGTACAACCAAACAAGCTCAAATCCTTCAGATATAGAGTCCGGAGGTCCAGTTCCACCATGTGCCCGCCAATCGCGCCCGCCACGGCGTAGCGTCCTCCCGGACGGAGGATATCGAGCAGCTCTGGCCACTGCGACCCACCGACTAAGTCAATTACGACATCAATGTTGTTGGCGCCGATCTTTTCAACAAGGCTGTCCTCTCGGGCAAAGGTTTGTTCCGCGCCAAGACGCAAAATTTCGTCGGATTTCGATTGACTGGTCACGGCGAAAACCCGTGCCTGACGGGCCCGGGCCAATTGAATGACCGCGGATCCAACACCTCCCGACGCGCCGGTGACAAGGACGCGGTCACCCGTCTTGGTTTTTGATCTTTCCAGCAGGTTTTCCGCCGTCGAATAGGAACACGGAAACGGGGCCAACTCGGTATCGCTCAAACGACTTTCGATCTTGTATGCGTGGCGGGCGGCAACCACTGTATAGTCAGAAAACCCGCCATCACATTCCGAGCCGAAATACCAGGGTTGCTCCAGTGTTTGCCCATTGGCCTCCCGGATACACGGCTCTATCAAAATCCGCTCACCGATCCGGTCTTTGCTGACCGCCGTCCCGACAGAGACGATGCGCCCACAAACATCCGCGCCCTGGATTCGCGGGAATCGAATGGGCGAGCCGGACCAGCTCCCATCTTCGCTTGCACCTTCGCTTTTTGAATACCACGCTGTTCGCGTATTTATATCGGTATTGTTGAGGGCCGCCGCCGCCACGCGAACCAGAACCTCCCCGGAGCCTGGACGGGGGACGGGTATGTCATCGCGTACGGAAAGCTTGTCAGGGCCCCCATGCCCGGTGAGCCATACGCCACGCATGGTTTCAGGTATTTGTTTCATGATGGCAAACCTAGTGGCCTGATGACACAGGTTCAACATCCTAAGGTATCTCGACAGCCCGATTTTGACACATGCGCTGGTTCTGGCCGTTTCCGCGGAGAGGTAGCACACCTCCAATAGCAAACGCTTCAGTCAATGGCCTGAGGGTTCGGTTTTTGGCACGAAACGTTTCGCCTGACTTTCTTGGCTGCGGCACGGCTTTCCTTGTTATCGATGAAACACTATCGTTGCTTGTAGTTTTGCCGTTCAGATGTTGCATGGCCATCGCCAATCGAAGGCACCCGCCAATTTCCAAGGATGCGCTAACAAGCGGTTCATGTTGGGCGAACTTCAAATCTTTAAATCATGCTAGATTCATAGCCTTAGTGTGACTCATTCGCCAGGAACAACCGGAGAAAACCAGAATGCGCCCAACATTATACGGCAGCAGACATGCTGTTTCCGCCGGGCACTATCTTGCAAGCGCTGCCGCATTCTCGATCCTGGAAGCTGGCGGCAATGCGATCGACGCGGGATGCTGCGCCGGAATAGCGCTGGCCGTTCTGCATCCCGATGAAGTGAACTTCGCCGGCGTCGCACCCATAATGATCAGAACTGGCGCCGGTAGAATTGTCACCATCGCCGGGCTTGGCCATTGGCCGAAGGCTTTTCCCAAGGACCTGTTCATGCGTGAACACAATGGCACCCAGCCCTTGGGCGTATTGCGAACCGTGGTACCCGCCGCGCCCGATGCCTGGATCACCGCCTTGCGTGATTACGGCACCATGTCGTTTGGCGACGTGGCCGCCGCCGCGATCCGTTTCGCGAAGGAAGGCTTCGCGGTCGGTGAGTTTCTCGCCAATGAATTCGCCAAGCATGAGGAGGATTATCGCCGCTGGCCTTCGAACGTGAAGTTGTTTCAACCCGAGGGCCGCGCGGTCAAGCTCAACGAGCGTTTCGTCCAAGCCGATCTGGCGGCGACGATGCAATACATGGTTGACGAGGAACGCGCGGCGGCAACAAAAGGGCGCGAAGCCGGGCTTGCAGCCGCCCGCGCGGCATTTTATGCCGGCGATATCGCCGTAAGGATCGCGGAACATCAAAAGGAGGAAGGCGGCTATCTTACCTTCGAGGATCTGGCGAGCTTTCATTCACGCTATGAAGATCCCGTCATCACCCGTTGGCGCGACTTCCAGGTCATAACGTGCGGGCCCTGGTGTCAGGGTCCCATGCTGGCGCAGGCGTTGCTGATGGTGGAACGGGCCGGGCTTGATGACCTTGAACACAACGAACCGGCGTATATCCATCTCATTACGGAAATTTTGAAAGGCGCCTTCGCGGATCGTGAATATCATTATGGTGATCCGCTTTTCGTCGATGTTGGCCTCGATACCTTACTGTCGGCGGAACATATCGAGAAACGGGTTGGGGGTATTGACCGCAAGGTTGCGATGCCCGATATGCCGCCCGACCTTTATCACAATAGCCAAATTCCAAAGGCCGCCATGACCATATCGGAGGCGCCATCGGAACGCGACCCGGATACATCTTATCTGTGTGTCGTCGATCGTTGGGGAAACGCCTTTTCCGCCACACCATCCGATGCCTCTTGGCGCGCGCCGGTCGTGCCGGGGCTTGGTATTGTCCCATCCGGGCGCGGCACGCAATCGCGTCCCGATCCCAACCATCCATCGGGCGTGGCGCCGGGGAAGCGGCCGCGGCTAACGCCCAACCCGGCGATCCTGCTGCGCGACGATGGTTCGGTCATGCCCTTCGGTGCACCTGGGGGCGACGCCCAGGTTCAGGCGATGTTACAGGTCGTTCTCAATGCCTTTCACTTCGGCATGGATATACAAGAGGCTATCGATGCGCCGCGTTTCATGACCATGAGTTTTCCGAACTCTTTTGCGCCCTACAACCATTACCCCGGACTTATGGGATTGGAGGGTCGATTCCCGTCAGGCACCCTCGATGAACTCATCGCGCTGGGCCATAAAATCGAGGAATTCCCCGCTTATTCACGCCGTCTTGCCTCCGTGGAAGCCGTACTTTATCAGCCGGATACAGGATTTTTCCGATCAGGCGCCGACCCGCGACAACCCGCATATGCAATTACGATTTAGTGCGGGAACCATTCCGTCTGAAATTCATTCGGCCGCGAACCCAAGATTCCACGCGGCCCACGGCGAATTTTGACTATTCGGGACATCGGGAACCAACAAAGTTATACTTGAAGAATTCGGAGCGGGCCGTTGCTTCACCGGCTGCAAAATGCTTTTCGCTAAAGGTTTTGAACGATGACGAATGATCGCTTTGGTATGCGCTGGGGATTGGCGGGCGGCACGACGCTGGCGTCCATAAACGATGCGCGCGACGCTGCCCGGTTTGCCGAGAAAGCGGGCTTCGACAGCTTCTGGATTTCGCACGCCATGGGCGTCGATCCCATTGTGGCGCTGGCCTGCATTGGCGGCGATTTTCCCGGTATCGGCGAAGTTGGCACCTCGGTCGTGCCGTTGTATAGCCGCCATCCGGTCGGTCTCGCCCAACTGGCAAGGACCGCTCAGAACGCCTTGGGCGGACGGTTCACCCTTGGCGTCGGGGCCGCCTCCAAACGCCTTGTCGAGGACGTGCTTGGCCTTACCTGGGACAAACCATATTCCTACACGCGAGAGTTTCTGGAGGCTTTGGAGCCGCTGCTGGCGGGCGAGCAGGCGGATACGGACGGCGAACAGATCTCCGCCCACGCCAAACTTGGGAACGAGGCGCAACCAACGCCCATTCTGTTGGCCGCACTCGGGCCGCGGATGTTACGGTTTGCCGGCAGCCGGCTACAGGGCACGACGCTGGGGCAGTGCGGGCCGCGGACCATATCATCCTACATCCTGCCGCACCTCCGAGCGGGTGCCGAAGGTGCCGGCCGGGACAGCGCCCCGCGCATCATGGCGCTGGTGCGGATCTGTGTCACCGACGATTTCGCGGGCGCGAAGGCTTTGGCGCGGGAGATTTCCGCGCAATACCAATCGAACCCCTCCTATGCCAACGCCACCAAGCACGAAGGCCTTGATGACGCATCCGACCTGCACTTGATCGGGAACTGGCAGCAAGTATTGGATGGGCTGGCCGAATACGCCGAGGCGGGAGCGACGGATTTTCGTATCGAGGTCGCCGCCCACGACGAATCATCCCGAGAGAGGACGCGTGACGCCCTAGCGAACTATTTGTCTTAATGCCGGCGAAGTATTGCGCACAAAATGCCGTGTATAATCAAACTGACAAATCCAAGGGGTCGCAAAGGCGAACCGTGTCCATGACCAAACGAAGCTGTATTCAATGCGCATCGTCGGAACCGTGCACATTCCCTAGGCAAGGTTACCGGCACTGATGTTCCCGGTCAGATACAGGATTTGGATTCAAAGCTTCCTAATGGCCGGCTTCGCCTTGGCTCTTGTGATCGCGGTGACCCTGACCATGCGCCATCGGGCGGCAGAGAGCCGGGCCCATGAGGCGGCCCTTGCCAATGCCCTATCGGTGACGGAAAAGGCCGCGGCCGCGATCGAGCTGCGGCTCCGCGCGCTGATGCCCGAGACCCAGGCCATCGCCGATGACCTGAGCCGCGGAAAGCTTAAGGGCGACGATCTGGTTGAGCACTTCAAACGGGTCCTACGTGATCACCCCCTGGTGCATGGCGTCGGTGTGGCATATGAGCCCTATGCGTATGACAAGGGTGTTCGACTGCATGCACCATTCGTGGTTCGCCAGGGTGAAAAAGCGGCCAGGCAGGTGCGGCTTGGCGACAGCGTGGACTATACGGCCTTCACCGCGCGTTGGTATCTCGAGCCGCTGTTGAACGGCGCCATGTGGACCGAGCCTCATTCAGCCAAGGGCGGCGAAGCTCTGGCCGAATACACGGTGCCGTTTTACCGGCCCGGGGACGACCCGGCCAAGGCAGCGCCCATAGGCGTCGTTTACGCCAGCTACGCACTGGCCGATATCAAACGGTTCATCGCCGCATTGGACGTCAATATCTCCGGCCACCAATATGTCGTTTCTCGGCAAGGACGGTTCATCGTGCATCCGCGCAACGATTTGGTGCGGTCCGGCAAAACGCTGTTCGAGCTGGCCTGGGCTTCCGATGACATCGCCATGTATTCCCTGGCCATTCGCGCCATCAAAGGTGAGCAGGCCCATATCGACCACGTCGACGCGGTGACGGGCGAATCTGCCTGGATCGGCTTTGCACCCATCGCCTCTGCCGGCTGGTCGGTCGCGACGGTATTGAGCAAAGGGCATCTTTCCGACGTCAATGAGGAACGCCGTGATTTTCTGCATATTCTGCTGGCGGCGCTACTGGCGACGGTGTTCCTTACAACGTTCGTGATCCTACTTTGGCCCTTCACCATGGTGATCGCCTGGACCGGAGCGACCTTGGTCTCCGTCTATTGCGCGGTTGCAGTCGGCACGATCTGGCTGATAGCGATCGCGTTCCCGATGGAAAAGGATGGCGGCGCGGAAAAAATCGTTAATCATTCAAAACTTGAACGCTACCTTGCGGACTATGAGCGCGAGTCTGTCCGCCTGAAAGCCGAAACCCCGATTTTTGTACCAACTGGCGTTTTTATCCAATCGATTGAGTTCGCTTCCAGCACCAACGTCAAGGTAACGGGGTACATCTGGCAGAAGTACCGCAAGGGGGTGCATCGCGGACTTTCCCGCGGCTTCGTCCTGCCTGAGGCCGACGAGCCCGTGATCAAAACGGTTTATCACCGCGGCCTGGATGGCCAGTCGGATGTGACGGCGGACAGCGGCAAGGGCAGTGTCGCGGCGCTATTCGATGGCTCCGTCAACGATGCTTGCGGGGAGATGAAAGTCGCGCACAATGACAGTCCGCTACAGCGCGACTGCGCGGAGCTGATCGGCTGGTATTTCTCCGCCACTTTGCGGCAGAATTTCTCCTATGAGCAATACCCCTTCGACAGCCAGGATGTCTGGCTCAGGCTGTGGCATCAGGATTTTGATCGCAATGTCGTGCTGGTTCCCGACCTTGCCTCTTTCGAGTTCACCAACCCGGCGGCATTACCCGGTGTCGAACAGGACTTCGTGTTGCCGGGATGGAAGCCCAAAGGCTCGGGCTTTGAATACCGTCGCCACGGTTACAACACGAACTTCGGCATCGAGCGGTATGTGGGTCAGGATAGCTTCCCGGAACTCTATTACAGCGTACACATTACCAGGGAATTCCTCGGTCCGTTCGTTTTGCATTTCCTGCCGCAGATCGTCGTCGCCATGCTGTTATTCGCGATCCTACTGATGGGATCGAAGGAGGGGGAAAAGGCCAAATGGCTGGGCTTTGCGGCCAAGGATATATTGCGCGCCAGTTCGGTACTGGTCATCGTCCTTATTTTCGCGCACTCGGCTCTGCGGCAAACCCTGTTCTCGGCCTCTTTGGTCTATCTGGAATACTTTTATCTGGTGCTCTATCTCTCCTGTATTTTTGTCTCTTTCAATTCAATCCTGTTCGCGACCGGCAAGGGGCGGTTGTTCCAATATCGCGACAATCTGCTGCCGAAACTTTTGTTCTGGCCGGTGGTGGCGGGCGCGATATTCGCGATCACGCTGGCCTCGTTCTACTAGGTTCCGGGAGAGGCGCGGCAATGAGCAGACGTAAATCCCTGACAATCGTGATCGTGTGCATCGGGCTGGCCGCCCTGGCATTGGGCCTGTTCATGACCGAGCGCTACCGACCAATTAAGATCGGACTTCTGCATTCGATGACGGGCACCATGGCGATTAGCGAAACCGCTGTCGTTGATGCGGCGCTGATGGCAATCGACGAAATCAACGCGGCCGGCGGCTTGTTGGGACGACAGATCCAGCCGATCATCGCGGACGGCGCCTCGGACCCGCTAATTTTTGCCCGCGAGGCGGAACGTTTGATCAAGGAAGAGGAAGTAAGCACCATATTCGGCTGCTGGACTTCGGCCTGCCGGCGGACTATTCGACCGGTGATCGAGGCCAACAACCACCTCCTTTTCTATCCGGTTCAGTACGAGGGCGTGGAACAGTCGCCGAATATCGTCTACCTGGGCGCGGCGCCGAACCAGCAAATCGTGCCGGCCGTCGAATGGGCGCTCAGAACGGACCGCAAGCGTCTTTTCCTGGTCGGATCCGACTATGTCTTTCCACGCGTCGCCAACGCCATCATTCACGACTACGTCGAGAAATGGCGGGGCGAAATCGTGGGCGAGCGCTACCTTCTTCTGGGCAGCCATGACGTTGATGACATCGTCGCCGAGATCGTCGCCCGCCGGCCCGATGCCATTTTGAACACGATTAATGGTGATTCAAATCTGGCTTTCTTTCGGGCCCTCCGCGCGGCGGGTATAACATCGGCGGCAATTCCAACGATTTCTTTTTCAATTTCCGAGAACGAATTGGTCAGCATCGATGCCGATCTGGTCGCGGGCGACATCGCTTCATGGAACTATTTCCAAAGTTTGAATGAGCAGCGTAACCGCACTTTCGTGGCCAACTTCAAGGCCCGATATGGCGAGGAACGGGTGATCGGTGATCCAATGGCCGCCGCCTACGAAGGGATCTATCTTTGGGCCCGCGCTGTCGCGGCGGCCGGCTCATCGGAGGTCAACAATATTCGTGCAAAGGTAGGTCACAGCAGTTTTCACGGCCCCGGCGGTATCGCATATATTGATGCCGAGAATCAGCATCTTTGGAAGAAGGTAAGGATCGGCCGCATTCGTAACAACGGCCAGTTCGATATCATTTGGAGTTCGGATATCCCCATCCGGCCCATGCCCTATTCGCCCCTCCGCGGGCGGGCGGATTGGGATTCCTTCCTGAAAACGCTCCACGATGGCTGGGGTGGACGCTGGGCTAACCCAGGCGCCGGTTAGATAGGCTACAGCGCAATCTGGCTGGTACCGCCATGCTCTTAGACGCCCGAAACCATCCTGGCGATATCAACGCTGGGTCAACTTGAATTCGATACGTCGGTTGCGGCGGTAAGCGATTTCGCCGGATCGGTCGTCTAGGGGTTGGAATTCGCCGAAACCCGTCGCCGCCAGGCGGTTCGCGGGTACGCCTTGTTCGACCATGAACTTGACCACGGCAATAGCCCGCGCCGCCGACAGCTCCCAATTCGAAGGGAACTGAGGCGTCGAAATCGGTATTGCATCCGTATGCCCATCGACCCGCAGCACCCAATTGATGTCGGCCGGTATCTGCCGGGAAATTTCCACCAGGGTCGTCGCCATCTGGGCAATCTGGGCCTGGCCCGCCCGCTCCAGCAGGGCGGAGCCGGAGCCGAAAAGCACCTCGGATTGAAAAACGAACCGATCGCCGACAATGCGAATACCCCGCCGCTGGCCGAGAACTTCCCGTAATTTGCCGAAGAATTCCGAACGATAGCGGGTCAATTCCTGGACCTTGCTGGCCAGGGCGCGGTTCAGTTGTTTGCCCAGATCGGTTATGGTCGCTTCGTCCTGCTGATCCTTGGTTTCCGAGGCATTCAGGGCGTCGTTCAATTGCTGCAGCTCCCGCCGCAGGGCAAGGATCTGCTGGTTCAGAACGCCGACCTGGGCCTTTTGTTCCGAACTCAAGACCTGCTCCGCATTGTAGTCTTCTTCCAGGCGGGTATAGAGGTCCAGCAATTCCGATAGCCGGATTTCCCGCTCATCAATTTCCTTTTGTGCCAACAAGGTACGTTCCCGCTCGCTGGCCAGCGCGGATTGCAGTTCCTTGCTGCGGTCCCGCAAGGTACCCAACTCGGTTTCCCGCACGGCCAGATTTTGCGTCAGTTTGCTGACCTGGGCCTCCAACGTACCGCGTAATTTGCGCAGGGCTTCAATGTCCCGGCGCAGGCTTTCCAGCTCCAGCAGGCGGCGTTGGCTGACTTCGCGGCTGATCTGCTCCCGGCTTTGCGCCGCGGCCAAGGCATCTTCGGCCTGTTGGGCCCGGTTGACCATCTGCCGTAGCTCAACCTGCAACTGATCACGGCCCGCGGCAGTTGTTTGCAGAGAGGATGATAGCTGGGCGATGTTCAGGCGAAGGTCCACATTGGCCTGGCGTTCCAAGTCCAGCAAATCGGCCAACTCCGCGACCTGCCGGTTCAGCCGGTCCAATGCTTCATCCTTGCCCGAAATGGCCTGGGTCAACAGCACCTGTGCCAGCACGAACACCACCAGCAGGAAGATGATGACCAGCAACAGCGTGGCCAAGGCATCGACAAAGCCGGGCCAGATGTTGACGGAACCGGCGTTACTATTGCGTCGTCTGGCCATCGATCATCGTATGTTGATTATCGGACAAGCGGTCATTGGAAATCGCTCAACGCTCATCGGCCATGGCCGCGATCGTACGGGCAAGGAGTTTGATTTCACTACGCACTTCGGCCACGGTTTGATTGCGGCCCTCGCTCATCTCCTCCAGCAAACGCACGACGTAATTGTCAAGGTTGCGAAGATGGCCGCGGCTGGCTTCATCCAGGCCGCTTTGCTGTCCTTCCAGGTGATTGTTCAGGCTTTGCAGCACAGGACGGACTTCCATCTGATTTTCCACCAGCTGAACCATCAGGCCTTGTTCCGCCTTCATCTGATCGGTCAGGATGGATAGTTTGTCCACCAAGGCCATCAAGGTGTTCTGTGCCGAGCCCCGCCCCTCTTCCGAGCGGGAGATCGTGCGTTGCAGATTTTCCAGACTATCGGCGGTTTGTTCCAGCAACGCCTGAACGTAGGCTGGTACTGATTGGTCGCCTTCCGCCAGGCCGCTGCCGCTGGAGAGGCGGGTATAGCTGGAAAGCCATTCTTCCAGATCATTATAAAACCGGTTCTGCGCCTGACTGGCCTGCAACTCCAGGAAACCAAGTACCAGACTGCCGGCCAAACCGAACAATGAGGACGAAAAAGCGATCGCCATGCCGTTTAAGGGTGACTGCAGGCCTTCTTTCAAATCCGAAAAAATGCTGGCGAAGTCACCGGCGGCCAGGGATAGACTGCCAATTGTCTTGCCCACGGCGCCAACCGTTTCCAACAAGCCCCAAAAAGTGCCCAGCAGACCGAGAAAGATCAGCAAACCGATCAGATAGCGGGACAGATCTCGGCTTTCATCCAATCGGGAATGAATGGAATCCAGCATCGAGCGCATGGACAGCGCCGACAATGACATTCGGCCCGCCGTGCGCTCCCCCAGCATGGTCGCCATGGGCGCCAACAACCGCGGTTCACGCTGGACCGATAGCCCGGGTTCCGAGCGGCGAAAAGTTTCGACCCACTCCACTTCCGGACGCAGCATCAGGACCTGACGAAAGGCATGGACAATGCCGAATGCCAGCGTCGCCAGGATCATGCCATTTAGTACGGTATTCGCCTGAAAGGCCCGGACCAGAGGCAGATACAGCAGCACCGCCGCGGCAGCGACCAAGGCCAGGAATATCGCCATGCGGACCAGATAGCGGTCTGGCTTGGTCATGCCGCAATTCCATTCATATCTACTGCCCTCAGCAATCCATGGAAACCGATTCCGCGCAAATGCAACTCTCACATACCCGCATCCGACCGCGTTCCTTCGAACGGCACGGTATTATGTGCTACCGCTCCAGCATCAAAACATCAACCCGATCCGGCGGCCCGCCATCGCGCGCGATGCCCAAGGCGCGCACATCGATCCGCGTGCTGCGCAAACCGTTTTCAATCAGGAAAGATCGCACCGACAACGCCCGGGACAACGACAGCCGCCGTGCCTTCGAGGTATCATTGCCCGTGGCTTCCGCATAGGCCTTCAATTGCAATCGCGCATCCGTCGGCTCGACTTTCCTGGCCATGGTCTTTAAGCGTTTTTCGTCGTCGCGGGATAAAACCGAACTGCCCGCCCGGAAGCGAACTTCTAAACTGGCACTGCCCGGTGGTTTCAGGGCCGCGACGCGCTGACGTTCAACTTGACGATCAACCGGTTTTTCCGCCTTCGCAGGCAACGGTGGGGCGGCCGGGATTGTGGCGATTTTCTTCACCGTCTTACTGGCGATCATCGGTGGCGGCGGAGGCGGCACCAGCTTGCTGGCGGCAGGGGGCGGCGGCGGCGATATTGGCATCTTGCTCGCGACAGCTTTTGGCGTGACCTTTTTTGGCATGACCTTGGGTTTAGCCACGGCCATGGGCGCCGCCTTCGGCATAGGCGCCGCCTTCGGCTTGGGCGCCGAAATTATCGGCGCGGGCGGCGGCGGCGGGGCCAGACGCGCCTGCCTCGAAGACACCGTTAATTTCTTAGCCGGCATTTTGGCAACAGGCTTCGTAATGGTGGTCGGTTTTGGCGGCTCCGGCGCTGACGGCGCGGGCGGGCGGTTGCTAGCTATTTTAGATCTGATCTGGGGCACCGCCTCGCGCCGGATGGGCGGCACGACTTCACGCTTGATGGGGGGCGCCATGGCGGATGGCATCGCAGCGGGGGGCGGTGTGGCCGGCCTTGCGGTCATGACAGGGGTCCGGATTGCCGGCATCGTATTCTGTGTCCCGGCCGGCGCCATTGCCGGCGCCTTCGATGCGGTTGCCGGACCGGGCCGGCGCAGCGTGAATTGCCGCTTCGCGGGGCGCATATTCAAATTTGGAATCAACAACTGCCGGCCGCCCTGGCGCCTGGCAAGGTCAATTTGCAGCGATGGTACCGGTGCGACCATGTTGCCGCCAGTGTTGCCGCCCATGTTGCCGCCAGTGTTGCCATAAATGGCGCTGAGATTAATTGTAACTCCTGCCGTGCCGCCCTGTCCGCCAATATGCACGGTCTGTTGCGCGACAACAGTACGGGCAGTGGAAACCATCCCCAGGCTCACGGCAAAAGCCGTCAAAAAAATTGCTTTCCCCGATATACTTATCGCACGGCGAGGCATTCGCGGGGAATCATTCATGGAGCCAAGGATCGCGTCAAGATTTGCTTTCATGGTGCTTTCGCGGCTGTTTCTCGAGGCAAAATGTTGATCCCTGATAAGATCGTGCAACCCGACACTGTTCCGGTGCGTTATCCGACACCTTCCAGGGTGGCTCCACAGCCTTATCTGTTAGCCCGGCACGATAGAGCAAAATGCCTGTCCGGGCAATGATTTAGCGCGTTCTCTTTACATGCAGGACAGGTTTCCCGCTCCAGTGCGCAATTAGAGGGACAAATCTTGGCGAAAATGTGGCATTCCGGCCACGGCAGGTTCCGACGGGAATTACCCAGGACGTCGGGCCTGCCTGATCAAGCGCAGCATGCGGCCGTGAATCGCCTCATTCGCCGCCAGCACATCGCCTTTGTACATCGGGTCAGCGCCGCCATCGGTGCGGCTAACCATGGCGCCCGCTTCCCGTGCCAGCAACAACCCGGCGGCAATATCCCAAGGTGACAAACCGGTTTCCCAGACACCATCGAAGCGCCCGGCTGCGACATAAGCCAGATCCAGGGCCGCGGAGCCCATGCGCCGAATGCCCGCGCATTCGCCGGCGATGGCACTCATTTCGGCTGCATAGCTTGGATTTTCCGGGCGGCCCAGATGGGGAATTCCGGTTCCTATCACCGTATCACCCATATGCCGGCGCGCGGCGACCCGCAGGCGGCGGTCATTCAAAAAAGCGCCCTGGCCCTTTTCGGCCCAGAACATCTCGTCGGAAATTGGCGCATAGACCAGAGCGGACGTCACTTCGCCCATTTCCTCCAACGCAATTGAAATGGCGAACATCGGGATGCCGTGCATGAAATTTGTCGTGCCGTCGATGGGATCAATGATCCAGCGCCGGGCCTCGTCTTCGCCAACGATATCCTCGCCTTCCTCGGTCAGGAAGCCATAGGTTGGCCGGGCCTGCAACAGGGCATCGCGCAGCATATCATCGGTGCGCACGTCGGCGGCGGTGACAAAATCACCCGGTCCCTTGCGCGAGACTTGCAAGTTTTCCACTTCGCCAAAATCACGCACCAATCGACGCGATGCTTTGCGCGCCGCCTGTTGCATGATGTTCATTGTGGGAGATGTTCTGGCCAACGATCAGTTCCAATCGGCGAAAATTATGTCTGCGGGCAACGGCAACAGAAGGCTCAACTATCGGCCCGCTTGACGTAGGAGCCATCCTCGGTCGCGACGACGATTTTATCGCCGACGCCAACAAACGGCGGCACCGAGGAGCGGATGTCATTCTCCAGCACCGCCGGCTTATAGGACGCGGCGGCCGTCTGACCCTTCAGGACAGGTTCCGTCTCCATGACTTCCAAAACAACATGCTCTGGCAGTGACACGCCGAGAATACTGCCTTCATGGCTTTCTATGGACACGGACATGCCGTCCTGCAAATAGGCCGCCATGTCGCCCAGTTGATCGCCATTCAATTCAACTTGTTCGTAAGTTTCGACGTCCATGAAGGTAAAGCTGTCACCATCGCCGAACAGGAATTGATGATCCTTTTGATCCAGGCGAATTTTTTCGACATTTTCCGAAGCCCGGAAACGTTCGTTCAGTTTGCTGCCATCGCGCAGATTGCGCAATTCGACCTGCAAATAGGCGCCGCCCTTGCCGGGCTGGGTGTGGGCGATCTTTACCGCCCGCCACAAGCCGCCCTTATGCTCGACCACATTTCCGGGCCGAATGGCATTGCCATTGATCCTCATGGCGTCATCCTCATCGTTAGACCTCGTGCATGGTTTCCCGCCCGCAATTCTGTCGCTCTACAGCGCGGAAAGGCGGCGGAACCTACCAGGACAGCCCATGGGACGCAATGACGAAGCTGCCAATACGCCGATGATGGACCGCCGCCGGCGTTTTGCTTTTGCCTTGGCATTTTCGCTGGGTTAGGCTTCTGCAGCATTCTAGTGGTCCGCTCCTGACGGATGGCACCTATCAGTGAGGAGCGAAAGACCACTAAACTCTATAGAATCGTCTTGCGCAAGGCACCACCAGCAAACCGAAGGAATAAAATAATGGATATCACCCGGCATAACCCCGGCCCACGCATGAGCCAGGCAGTCGAACATAACAACGTCGTTTATCTGGCCGGGCAGGTCGCCAGTGACATAAATGCCGACATTAGCGAGCAGACCCGCCAGGTCCTGGCCAAGATCGACGCCCTGTTGGCGACCGCGGGCAGCAGCAAGTCGAAACTGCTGTGGGCCCAGCTATGGGTTACCGACATGCGCAATTTCGCCGCCATGAACGAAGTTTGGGATGGCTGGATCGATCCGGAAAACCCGCCCGTCCGCGCCGGCCTGTGCAGCGATCTGGCCGCGCCCGGCTATTTGGTGGAAATCATGGTGATGGCGGCAAAATAGGTAGAATCTGGAAATGGCGCGACCCTGTAAGGCGTACATCGCGGGCGCATACGAACATCCGACCCGCCACGCGGTGGATAAATCAGTGGCCCAGTTGCATGCCGAGGTGGCCCGCGGCGCCCTGGCCGATGCGGGGCTGACCAAGGACGATGTGGACGGCTATTTCTGTGCCGGCGACGCGCCGGGGCTTGGCGGGCTGTCCATGGTGGAATACATGGGCCTGGACGTCCGCTATACGGATTCCACCGATACCGGCGGCTCGGCCTATGTGGTGCACCTGGGCCATGCGGCCGAGGCGATCGCGGCGGGAAAGTGTTCCGTCGCCCTGATCACCCTGGCCGGCCGTCCGCGCATGGCAACCAGCGGCCCATTGCCCGACTATGGCAACGACACCCCCGATCTGGGCTTCGAAACGCCGTTCAATCAGAACATCGTCAACAACTACGCCATGGCCGCCATGCGCCATCGCCACGAATTCGGCACCACGGCGGAGCAACTTGCCTGGATCAAGGTCGCGGCTTCGCAACATGCCCAGCACAACGAACACGCCATGTTGCGCAAGGTGGTCACGGTCGAGGATGTGGTCAATTCCCCCATGATCGCCGACCCGCTGCACCGCCTGGATTGTTGCGTGGTCAGTGACGGCGGCGGCGCATTGGTGGTGGTCAGCCCGGAGATCGCCAAATCACTGGGAGATCCCCACCGTGACCGATGCGTCAAGGTATTGGGCCAGGGCGATGCGATCAAGACCACCAACCGTGGGCAGGTCGAACTGACCCACACGGCAGGTATCAAATCAGGCGCTATTGCTTTTGAGGAAGCCAATCTGACGCCCGCCGACATCGACATGGTCACGATCTATGACAGTTTTACCATCACCGTGCTGATTACGTTGGAGGATCTGGGCTTTTGCGAAAAGGGCCAGGGCGGAAAATTCGTATCCGACGGCAATCTGATTTCCGGCGTTGGCAAACTACCGTTCAACACTGACGGCGGCGGTCTGTGCAACAACCACCCCTCCAACCGGGGCAGCATGACCAAGATCATTGAAGCGACGCGCCAGGTACGTTGCGAGGCGCACCCAAAGGTACAGGTGCCCGATTGCACCTTTGCCCTTGCCCATGGCTCCGGCGGGTTGATCTCGACGCGCCTGTGCAGCGCCACGGCTATATTGGGGAGGTACGACGCATGAGCGCGCAGTACCCGGATTATCCCCTGCCGGCGCCGGCCCTTGATGCGGAGCCGTTCTGGGAAGGCACGGCGGCAGGCAAGTTATTGCTCAAACGCTGCACGGATTGCGGCGAAACCCACTATTACCCGCGCGCCATCTGCCCGCACTGTTTCAGCTCCAACACCGAATGGTATGAGGCGTCGGGCAAGGGCAGCATCTATAGCTTTTCCGTCATGCGCCGGGCTCCGGTACCCTACGTCATCGCCTACGTACGGCTGGAGGAAGGCGTCACCATGATGACCAACATCATCGATTGCGATTTCGACACCTTGGCCATCGATGACCAGGTGGAGGTAGTATTCCATCCCATCGACGGCGGTTTCACATTGCCGTTGTTTACGCCAATCGCGGCCTAATCGTTAGCACATGGAAAGCATATGATGCCCCGGCAATCCGGCCATGCCTATATCGACGCCATCAAACGTTATTATGACGGCTGCAATACCGCCGATTACGATTTGATGATGTCCACCTTCACCCCGGACATCGTGCATTATTTCGTCGATCATGGTGCCGTGCGGGGCGCCGAGGGGTTGGCTAACTATTGGGTCAAGGTCGGCCCGCGCACCCAGGCCCATTGGCGGCTTGACCATGCCCTGGTGCAGGAGCCCGAAGCGGTGATCGAATGGAGCATGCGCTGGACCCCGCCCGCCACCGGCACGCCGGAGGTCCTGCGCGGCAGCGAATGGTACCTGTTCCAGGACGGCCTGATCGCCGAAATCCGCAGCTACCACGCCAACTATTTCCTGGCCAACGAGAAGAACCGCGAACTGTGGGATTTCGACTACGACGGCCGGGGCTATACGCCGGCACATTAATTGGACCGAAATTCTATCCCCGCGACGGCAACACAACCACGCCCGTACCCTGGATCGACAGTTCGTCGTCCTGTTGGCGGGCTTCGTGGGTGATTTCGATGCAGTGGCGGCCTTGATCGTCGACGAATTTGTTGCTGACCTCGCCATTGATGTAAATCACATCGCCCTCGGGGTTATGTCGGCGGATACGGGTCTTGTGGCTGGCCAGGAAGCCATCGTCACCCATCCAATTGGTCAGGTGGTGGGTCAGCCATGACACGCGCTCCGGTCCATAGTCGTAGGCGCCGGGCGCGCCGACCTCCGTGGCGAAATCGTTTTCCCAATGCACCCGTTCGGGGCAGTCGGGGATGTTGAAGCGGTTGGTGACGCCCAGTCCCGGATGCTTGTGGATTTGTTGCCAGGCCAGCTTGTTGGCGCGGATATACAAACCGCCCCAGCCTTGGGCGTAACAGATGAAACCCGTGGCGGTCATGGGACCCTTGAGCATGGTGGGCAGCTTTTCACCGACAGCGACATCTTCGTAGTAGCGGGTTTCGGCGCCGCGCACTTCTTCATTGGCGTAGTGGCGGTAGATGTCCACCAACTCGTCGTCGGTATAGGTCAACTGACCCTTTTTTGCCGCCTCGTACTTGGTGCCGGCCTCGCGCGCCTTGTCCCGCTCGGTGCGGAAGCACCAGCTGTCGGCGCTGGCGACGTTGTCGCCATCCTGATTATAAAATTCCACGTGATAGATCTGTTGGATGGCGCGGCCTGAAAATTGCGTATCGTGGGGGATCAATTCCTTCAGCCAGGCTTCGCATTGAATTTCATCGTTGCGGCGCAGTGATTTGTGCCAGGTCCAATCGGCCCCGGCCCACATGGCATGAATACCCGGCAGACCGCCCACGTAGCCGGATATAATCCGGTTGGTGGCAAATAGGAAACTTGGCAGGGCGATCAGGCCGCCATATTGGGTCTTGGCGGCATAGTCGGGATCACACCACAAGGGGTTGTCGTCACCGATGCCGTTGGCGTAATGGCGAATATTGTCCCGGGTCGCTTCGTAACACCAAGGTTCGGGCATATTTTCAATCTTAACGCCGACGCGTTTTTGCAGGTCTTCAACGCCGCGTTCGGTGATTTTCGGGAAACGCCCCGCGCTTTCATCATTCATGCTCTATTCTCCTCGCGCGGCGGCTTCCCGGTCGCGCAGTGTCTTGCGGTTGACTTTACCCGCCGGTGTCTTCGGCAATTCATTGGTGAATTCAACGATGCGGGGATATTCGTGACGGCTTAGATTGTCCTGGACGAAAGTTTGCAGCTCCTTGATGAAGCCATCATCGCCGGGCCGGTCGGTAACAATGAACGCCTTGACCACCAGGCCGCGCACCTCGTCGGGAGCGCCGATGGCGGCGGCCTCCAGCACATCAGCGTGCTTCAGCAAGGTATCCTCGATCTCCATGGCGCTCATGGTGTAGCCGGCGGAGATGATAACGTCATCGGCCCGGCCGCCGTGATAGAAATAACCGTCCCCATCCACATGGCCGCGATCCTTGGTGGGGAACCAGCCATCGGGCCGCATCACCATGATCTCGCCCACTTCATCTGGCGCACAATGTTCGCCCTGCGGGTTTAGGATCGCCACCTCCTGTCCCGGCATGGGCATGCCGAGGGAACCAAGCATGGGCGGCAAGTCGTCTGCGCCGGGGTAACTGCCCAGCAGCACGCCCACTTCGGTGGTACCGTAAAAACTACCCGGATACTGACCGAAGGTTTCCCTGGCCCATTCCGCCGTATCCGTGTCCATCGGTTCGCCGGTAAAGCTGACTTTTTCCAGGTTGAAATTGTAGCGCCCGGCGGTGCCGGCGTTTTTCATCATCCGATAGTGCGTCGCCGCCGCCGAAAGATTGGTAATGTCGAACTCTTCCAGGGCCGCCATCAGGCGATCGGGATCAAATTTGCCCGCATAGCTGGCCGTGGTGATGCCCATGGCATGGGGCGCCAGAGTGCCGTGCCATAAGCCATGGCCCCAGGCCGTGGACGAGGGGCACATGAACCGATCGCCCGGGCGCTGACCCGTGCCGTACAAGGCCGCCAGCATCACCGTGACCACCGATTGATGGCGGTGCTTGACCGCATCGGGCAATTCCCGCGTGGTGCCGGAGGTGTATTGAAACATAGCCATGTCCCGGCCAGTGGTCGTGGTTTCAAAAGCGGTTTCATGGTTTTCCAACATGGCCATGAAATCATCATCCGCGATGGCGACATTGCACCCCGCATCAGCCGCCAAGTCGGCTTTTTCCGGCGCCAGCAGCAACAGCTTCGGTTGGCAGTCGCCGACCCGCAGGCGCAGGCCGTCTGGCCCGAACAGGGTAAACAACGGCACCGCCACACAGCCCGCTTTCATGGCGCCGTACAGCGCCACATAAAACGGCAGGGACGGCTCCACCATCAAGGCCACCCGTTCACCGGGGCCGATACCCTGGGCCCGCAAATAGTTGGCATAGCGTCCCGCCCAATCGGACAGTTCACCGAATGTGATGCTCTCCGAACCGCCCGCCGCCAAGGCGATACGCACCGCGACGCGATCACGGGGATGGCGGTCAATACATTCGTGGGCGATATTGATACTGTCGCGACTGCCGTCAAACAGTTCCCAAAGCCGTTCCTTGGAACAATGGGTCTGCGCATCGGCGAAAGAGGTGTATTCGGTTAACAAGGGCATGCGATCAACCTGAATTGAAGCGAATATCCGGAACATTATGGAACTGGACAATATTGTCAATACGCAATAATATTGTCGATAGACAATACATGAAAATGATGGCTGATAATACACATATGGCACGACAGGATGCGCAAAAGGGCCCGGCGAAGCCCGTGACGGCGGTCAGCAGAGCGGCCGGAATCCTGCGCCATCTAGGACGCAGCCAGGAGCCCATGGGGGTCAACCGCATTGCCCGCGACCTGGACCTGATCCCCAGCACCGCGCTGCATATTCTGCGCACCTTGGCTCACGAAGGCCTGGTGGTATTCGATCCCAATGCGAAACGCTACAGCCTGGGCGTCGGCATTCTGGGCATTGCCCGCAATATGTTAAGCCGCAGCGGCTTCGTACAGGCCGCCCAAGGGCATTTAGAGTCTATTGCCGCCGACTTTGATGTTACCGCCGTGGCGGTCGAACTGGACAGCCAGGATCATATGGTGGTAGCCGCCCTGGCCCGTTCGCGCCTGGACCTCAGCATTCACGTCAATATCGGCAGCCAGTTCCCCGCCCTCATATCGGCCACCGGGCGCTGCATCGCGGCGCAAAATAATTGGGACAGGGCGGAACTGGCGCGCCGGTTCGGGGAATTGCGCTGGCAGAACCCGCCGGCGTTTGAAACCTGGCTGGACGAGATCGCCGCCGCCCGGCGCGATGGTTACGCCATGGATGACGGTAACTATATTCGCGGCATCATTGTTCTGGCCGCGCCCATTGGCCTGCCGGCGGGGACGCCAAGCCGGGCTGTCGTGGCGGTCGGCCTGGCGGCGCAACTGGACGACGCCCTGCGCCGGGAATTGGCCCAACGACTTCGCACCACTGCGGACAACCTGACGGATCTTTCATGAACATAGCGCAACACCACATACCGGCGGGATATGAACCCTTCGGTCACAGCGGATTATTCGCCGACGCCATTGGGCCTTTCTATGTGCGCGCGAAACCCGGCGGCGGTTTCAGTTATGCCTTCCACACCGCCGCCATGCATGCCAATCCCAATGGCGACACCCACGGCGGCGCGCTGTTCAGCTTCGCCGACCACATCACCGGCCATGCCATTGTGTTTAATCTCAAACGGATGTGTGCGACGGTCAAATTCAAGGTCGAATACCTGGCCCCCGGCCCCCTGGACTGCCTGGTGGAAGGTGAAGTGGAAATTGTCAGGAGCACCCGCACCATGGCGTTTCTGCGGGTCCGCCTGTTCACCGGCGACCGCACCCTGATGACCGCCGATACCTGCTACAAATTGTTCGCACCGTACGAGCCGGGCCAGCACGCCGGATCTGAACCGGCCGCCCCACCGCCCAATGATGACAGGCCGGAGGCACCGGCGGGCTTTCAGCCGTTTCCGGACCAGGGCGCCTTTCCTGGGCTGTGCGGTCCGGTGTACTACCGCCGCAAGGCCAATGGCGATTTTATCAACGGCTTTCACGCCAGGGCCATCCATGACAATACCAACGGTATCGTCCATGGCGGTGTCCTGTTCACCTTCGCCGATGACATTATTGGCCGCGCCGCATCGGGAATTTCGCGACGCCACGCCACGACCGTGGCCATGAATGTGGAATACCTCTCCGCCGGGCCGCTGGGCGCCTGGATCGAGGGCACCACGGAAGTCACCCATATGGACGATGGCTTCGCCTTCATCCGGGCCAGAGTGCATCACGAAGAGCGCATCATTTTGACCGCCGACGGCGTTTGCCGTCTGTTACAACCCTATATCAAGAAAAAACCGGAGGCCGCGGCATGAACGATCACATCAGTCATTTGGATATCGGTGGGGCCAGGGTCACCCGGGTCGAGGAAATGGCCGGCCCGGCCTTCCGTCTGTCCACCCTGTTCCCCGATTGGGACGAGAGCATATTCGAGGCGCACAAGGATTGGCTGGTGCCCCATTATGTTAATCCGGAAAAAATGACGGCGCTGTTGAACATGCATTCCTGGGTACTGCAGATGGGCGGCCTGACCGTGCTGATCGACACCTGCATCGGCAATGACAAGAACCGCATGCCCGCCGAACGCTGGCACCAAAACCAGAGCCCCTATCTGGAGCGCCTGGCCGAGGCTGGCTTCCGGCCGGATGACATCGACGTGGTCATGTGCACCCATCTGCACGTGGATCACGTGGGTTGGAACACCCAGTTGCGGGATGGCCGCTGGGTCCCGACCTTTCCCAACGCCAAATACGTCTTCTCCCGCACGGAGTTCGAACATTTCCAAGCCAACGCCGAGGACATGGACCGCCATAGTTTCGAGGATTCCGTCCTGCCCATCGTCGAACAGGGCCGGGCGGAAATGACCGACGGCGCCCATGCTCTGGCTGACGGCCTGTTGCTGGAACCGGCGCCGGGGCACACGCCGGGACATATCACCCTGACCATGGAGACCGGTTCGGAGGCCGCCATTTTTACCGGTGATATCCTGCACCATCCCTTGCAGATCTATTACCCGGATTGGAACAGCCGGTTTTGCATCCTGGCGGACGAGGCCCGAACGTCCCGGCGCCGGGTCCTGGATTTCTGTGTTGATCGCGGCGCCCTTTTGATGCCGGCGCATTTCGGCCCGCCCCATTGTTGCCATATCGACCGGGCGGGCGAGGCCTACGCCGCGCGTTGGCATCACGGCTGAATGGCCGCGACTGCGGCGCCGCGGAAAAAATGAAAGAGGACGATTTTGATATGAAAACGCGTTCCTGGAAACATTTGGCTACTTTTGTCATTGCCCTGCCTCTGCTGACCGGCTGTTTCGAAGACAGCAAAGAAGAGATTCTGGCCAAGACAGAAAATGTTACGGACAAGGCAAGCCTGACAAATGTCTTGGGCAAACCGGATGATATTTCCAAGCTCGGCCCGTTGGAAACCTGGACTTATGAGGCCTCGAACGGCACTGTGGCCTTTGTCATCGCCGGCTCTACCGTGACCATCCGCAAAACGGGTGACAAGGCGAAATAATATAGTGGCGCGTGGCTTCGATCTGCCCAAGCATCCCGGCGCATACGTCCTGTTGATCGATCTACCCCGGCCGCTGGAATTGCCTGTTGTACGCTTGGGACAACCAACATTGGAGCCCGGGCGGTATGTCTATTGCGGCAGCGCCCGCGGACCGGGTGGTCTTGCGGCGCGGGTCGGCCGGCATCTGAACCGGGACAAATCCATTCATTGGCACATCGACCACCTCACCCTGGCCGGTGAGATTCTGGACCTCGATTGGCGTACCGACCGTTCCGAATGTGATCTGCGCGAACGGATTTCCGCGACAGCGGGAACATTTGTGCCGGTTGCAGGATTTGGCAGTAGTGATTGCAAGCAATGCGCGTCTCATTTATTGATGGTATCGAGTGAATTTAAATTATCGTCAAGCTTGTTTGAGTGAGCCCCCAATATGGAATTATCCGAATTCCCCCGCCAAAGCATTGCCCATTTACCCACGCCGCTGGAACCCATGGCGCGTCTTGCCGTGCATCTGGGCGGGCCGCGCATTTTGGTGAAGCGGGACGACTGCACCGGCCTTGCCTTAGGCGGGAACAAAACCCGTAAGCTGGAATTCCTGATTGCCGAAGCCTTGGCCCAGGGCGCGGATACACTTCTGACAACCGGCGGCGTGCAATCGAACCATGTACGCCAGACCGCCGCCGCCGCCGCCCGGGCCGGGCTGTCCTGCCATCTGGTGTTGGCCCCGGCGGTTACCTGGAATGACCCTGCCTACGATGTTTCCGGCAATGTTCTGCTGGATCATCTGCTGGGCGCCCAAGTGCATCTATTGCCGCCGGGCACGGACCGGGACAAGGCCATGGGGCGTTTGGCCCGGGTTCTCAATTCCCAGGGCAAAGCGGTTTATGTCATTCCCAGTGGCGGCTCCAACGCCGTTGGCGCGTTGGGCTACGTTGCCTGCGCCATGGAACTGGCGGACCAGGCAGCGGAATTGGGCGAAAAGGTCGACTATCTGGTTCACGCCTCGGGCAGCGGCGGCACCCAGGCCGGCCTTGTCGCCGGCATGCAGCTTTCGGGAAGCTCAACCCAGGTCCTGGGCATCGACATCACGGCGAATGCGGCGGATCTGAAGAAAAAAGTACGCAGCATCACTCAGGCGACGCTGCACCATCTGGGTGGGGACGAGGCCTTGGACAGGAACGCATTGCAAATTATCGAAGGATATGCTGGCGAAGCCTATGGCCTGCCGACGGAACAGATGCGGGCGGCGGTGCGCTTGGCCGCGCGCATGGACGGGCTGATCCTGGATCCCGTTTATACCGGCAAGGCCATGGCGGGATTGATCGATTTGATCAGCCAGGGCCGCTTTGACAAGGATCAGACCGTTGTGTTCCTCCACACCGGCGGCATGCCGGGATTATTCGCCTACACTGAATATTTTCAACAGGACTAGTTTCCCGCGATCCATCAGGTGGCTGTGATGCCGCCGTCAACCACGACCTCCGACCCCGTCATGAAGCTGGAGGCGTCCGAGGCCAGAAACAGGATTGCGTTGGCGATATCGATTGGCTGGCCCATGCGCCCGATGGGGTGCATCTGGCGCATTTTCTCCATCCCCGCCTGTTGTCCCGCTTCATCGTGGTGCGCCATCATGCCCCGGACCATGGGGGTGTCGATGGCGCCGGGATGAACCGAATTGACCCGTACGTTGAAACCGTAAAAGGCCGCCTCCGCCGCCGCCGCCTTGGTCATCAAACGCACGGCGCCTTTCGAGGCGACATAAGCGATTTGACGGTTATAACCGCGAATACCGGCAATGGAGGATATATTGATGATCGAACCGCCGCCCGCGTCCCGCATCGCCGGCATGGCATGCTTGATACCCAGAAACACGCCGTCCACATTCACCGCCATGACCCGATGAAAAACTTCCAGGCTGGTATCGGCAATCTTTGCCATGACCTCGATGCCGGCGCCATTGACCACGATATGCAGGCCGCCAAATCGTTCCACGACCGAGGCCACCGCCGCCGTCCATGACGCTTCCGATGTTACATCCAGGGAGATGTAGACCGCCTGCCCGCCCGCCGCCTCAATCGCCGCGACCGTTTCCGCACCGCCCTCGCCGTTGATATCGGCGACCGCGACCGCGGCGCCATTGGCGGCCAGCAACCGCGCCGTTTCCGCGCCAATTCCCGATGCACCGCCGGTAACAAGCGCCACTTTTTCGCCAACGTCGTAATTGTTTTTCGCCATGAACTTACTCCACCACACCATATTCAAACATTTGTTTTGACAGCATCATTACCGCACAGCCGCACGATAAATTGAACCGCCAAGGATAGCGGCAGTTGCCTCGCCCGTCGCCGTCGACTACCCTTAGACCACATCATAAAGACATGGGAGGTCATCATGAAAAAATTTAAAGTGATAAAGACCGCCGTTGCGGGGGCGATTGCCGGGGCCATGGTCCTGGGTCTGGCCGCCGCGCCGGCATCGGCGGAGATGAAGAAGCGTGAGTTTAAGGTTGTTGGCACTTGGGGTTTCCTTGACCACTGGAAAGAGCGGGAAGGCCCGTTCTGGAAAGATGTTCTGCCCAAGGTCTCGGGCGGCGTCCTGACCGCGAATGCAAAGCCACTGACCGAATTAGGTTTGTCCGGCTACGAAGTCATGCGTCTGTTGAAGCTTGGCGTTTATGACGCCGTGCATGGCGTAACAACTTATGTGTCCCAGGACAGCCCCGCCATTGAAGGCGCGGATCTGTCCGGCGTCATTCAGGATCTACCGACCTATCGCAAAGCGAATGAAGCCTATCGCTCCATTCTGGCGCGTGAGTTCGAAGATAAGTATGCCGCGAAATTGCTGATGATCTATGCCTGGCCCAGCCAGCAGCTTTGGTGCAATCTTGGCGACAAGAGCATCACCAAATTCGGCCTGGATCAGCTGAAGGGCAAGAAAATCCGCACCTATTCCAAGACCTTGGGTGACTTCATCGAAGGTGTTGGCGGTACGGCTGTGACCATTGCTTTCTCGGAAGTGGTTCCGGCGCTGCAAAAAGGCGTGGCTGACTGCGGCCTGACGGGCACCCTGCCGGCATACAATGCCAAATGGTATCAAGTGGTAACCCACAATATCCGCATTCGCCTCGGCTATGCCTCGTCTTTCCTGGCCATGAACCTGAAACTTTGGAACAGCCTGGATGGCGACACCCAAGGCCTGTTCAACAAGGAATTGGCGAAACTGGAAGAAGCCATGTGGGTGGCAACCGCTACCAACGATCAAAAGGGCATGGATTGCAATGCTTCCGGTCCTTGTGACGGACCGACCGGCGGCATGATCCCGATCGAGCCGACCGCGGCCGACAAGAAAATTCTGAAGTCAGTCGTGGAGAACTTTGTGCTGAAGCGTTGGGCGAAACGCTGTGGCACGCAGAAATGCGTTGACGAGTGGAATGCGACCATCGGCAAATTGGCCGGTGTCAAGGCTTCCATGTAGTCACCGCCAATCTGACACACGAAATGGCGCCGCGTTTGCAATAGCGCGGCGCCAGTTTCGTAACCCTCGGACCGCCATTGCACTTAAGCCGCACGATTGAGCCCCACGATTTACCGCGTCCGAGCCAAGGAAGAATTTCATGCTTGCCAAAATCCACAAACGCCTGGAGCACCTCTCCCGCGTGGCCGTCTGGGTGGGCGGTGCAACGTTAATGGCGGCTGCCATGATGGTCGCGGTTGACGTGATGTTCCGAAAATTCCTCGGTATGACCATGAGTGGTTCGGATGAGTACACGGGTTATGTATTTTCGGCCACCACCACCTGGGCCTATTCATACTGTTTGCTGCATCGCTCCAATGTGCGGATTGATGCGCTGTATAGCAGGTTTCCGAAACAGCTGACCGCCGTGCTCGATGTCGTGGGCTGCATCCTGTTTTTGTATTACATGTCGTACATGACCTATTACGCCGGTTTGGCCTTCGTGGATTCCTATCAAAACAATTCCGTATCGATCACCACCCTCGGCACACCACAGTGGATCCCGCAGTTATTCTGGTTTGCGGGATTGGCCATGTTTTTCCTGACCCTGATATTCATGACGTTTTACGCCACTATCAGCCTGTTGCAAGGCAATTGGGCACTTGTCGCCCGTCTGGTTGGCGTCCCTTCCATCGCCGAAGTGATGCAGGAGGAAACTCACGGTCAGGATGTCGTCCTGGCAACTGGCGACGGCGCAGAGGGGACGAAGTAAGACAATGGTTACGGGAATCGTCGTAGGACTGCTTGTATTGATACTATCCGCCGTGCCCGTCGCCGCGGTGCTTGGTATTCTCAGTTTCGTTTTGGATGAAGTCGCCATGGATGGGCGATTGACCGCCGCCCTGGCGGAAATTTATTGGGAAAACAGCAAGAATTTTATTCTTGTCGCCGTTCCCATGTTCATTCTACTGGGTGAGATTATGCTGCGCGCCGGTATCGCCCGGCGCATGTACGGTGCCGTCATCCAGTGGTTGTCATGGCTGCCCGGCGGTTTGATGCACGCCAATATCGGCTCCTGCACGATATTTGCCGCCTCGTCGGGGTCCTCCGTGGCGACGGCGGCGACAGTTGGCACCGTGGCCTATCCGGAGATTGAGGCCAGGAGCTATAACGAGCGGCTGTTTCTCGGCTCGCTGGCCGCGGGCGGCACCCTGGGTATTCTGGTGCCGCCGTCCATCAATTTGATCATTTACGGGCTGTTGACCGACACTTCCGTACCGGAGCTCTATCTTGCCGGTATTGTGCCGGGTGTCATTTTGTCCGGGCTGTTTATGTTGACGATCATCTTCGCCTGTTTATGGCGGCCGTCGTGGGGCGGCTCCAAGATCGAAACCAATTGGGGCGACCGCTTCAGGACCCTGCCCCATCTGCTGCCGCCCATTGTGCTGTTCATGGCCGTGGTCGGATCGATTTACGGCGGCGTCGCCACGCCGACGGAGGCGGCATCCATTGGTGTCGTCGTAGCCTTGATCATCGCCGCATCGTTCAGGACACTAAACATTTCCATGCTGCGGGACTGCTTCGAAGGCACCATGCGCACCACCGCCATGATCATGTTGATCGTGTTCGCGGCGATTTTTCTGAATTTTGTCCTGGGCTTCATGG
>JABIRL010000171.1 GCA_018667855.1 Rhodospirillaceae bacterium | reverse complement strand
CCGCCAGACATTCAGGTTCAGGCAATCTTCTGAATAGGTGGCATCCGTGTCGCCTTTCAGGCGGTCGGGGCGGCTGGTGTCCTGGGGTGCGACCGGGCCGAATTCCAACGCTGGACGCACGCCCTGCCACCGTGTCACCGCTTGCGGCGGGCGAAACCGATTTGCGCCGCCGGTATCGGCCCCGAAGGGCACGTTCTTGAAGCTGTCGACACCGTCCTGGCAGTGGCCCTGTATCCGCCCGCCGTCAACATCGACGATGGGGCCGGTTTCAATCTCGCTGGCGATGCTCATTATGCCTTCTCCCAATGGCCTACCTGTTCGTGGATGACGGCACGAAGTCGGCCGCCCGTGCGTCACGACCCGTGGCAACCAACTCGCTGACAGGATCGCCGGCAATGCGGGTGTGGCGCATGATGCGGGCTTCGCCATAGTCATAGGGCCGTGCCGCGTGCAGGGTACACCGGTTGTCCCACATGAAGACATCGCCCGGGCGCCAGCTGTGAAAATACGTGCGCGGCGGCTGACAGGCAAAGTCCAACAATTCATCCAGCAACTCTTGCGCCTCGCCATCGTCCATGCCGGGAATGGAATAGGCATGGCGGCCGATAAACAGCGATTTGCGGCCTGTAACCGGATGAATGTTCACCAGCGGCCGTAAGGGAGCACCCTTGTCGTGATAGCCGTATCCGGCGCCGGTCTCGACGATATGGCCGATCTTAGCCTGGGACTGGTACAAAGAATGATGCGCCGAGAGGCCCTCAATGCGGTCCTTCATGTCCTGGTCCAGATCATCATAGGCCGCGCGCATATCGGCCACTGCCGTCTCGCCGCCGGCCGAGGGCACCGTTAGGGCCGCTAATATTGATGCCTTGGCCGCCAGGGGCATGTAGGAGCTGTCCGTATGCCAGCCCTCGTTGCCGCGCAGCGCCTGATAGCGGTGCTCGTCCGGTTGCAGGATGGAGCCGTCGGGCTTCTGATTGGTAATGTTGACGGCCTTGGCATTGGGATCATCACGCAGAATTTCCATATCGCCAAAGCGGTTGGCGAAGGCGATCTGGGCCTCGTCCGTCAAATTCTGTTCCGGGAACACCAGCGCAGCGTATTCATGAAAGGCATCTTCGACGATTGCCCAGGTGTCTTCGTTCAGGTTAGCCAGGTCAATATCGGTAATGCTGGCGCCGAGGGTGGCATCGAGCGGCGTGATCGTCGGTTGCATTGAAAGTCCCCACTGTCGTTTGTCCCGTCAGTATGGCCAATTAGGGGCAGGGAAGGCAAGAGAGGGCCCAGGCCCGGCTTTGCCAATGCCGATGAACGGGTTACGATGGGAAGCTGGAGTTGGGGTGAGCAAATCCGTTGGGCAGGTGGATTATGCCGGAGGATTATGGGGCGGTCGATCAGGCGGCCATTGAGGATACGGTCACCTGGTTGATCACGGCGCGGCAATTCGCCGGGCCGCGAAAAGTACTGGATGAACTCTGCACCCGGCTGGCCGATGCGGGTATCGGCGTTTTTCGATCCTCGGCCTTTGTCCGGACCTTGCACCCTTTGATCATGGGCCGGCGATATACTTGGACAGCCGGAGAGGGGGTCGTCATGCTGGAAGCGCCCTACGCGGTTCTGGAAAGCGATCTGTTCAAGAACAGCCCCGTTGGCGAGGTTTACAGAACCTCGAAGCCGGTTCGCCTGCGGCTCTGCGATCCCGATTTTCAAAGCGATTATAATATTGTCGAGGATTTGCGGGCGGAGGCGGCCAGCGATTATGTGATCCAACCGCTGTTTTTCTCCAACGGCGAAATTCATGCGATCAGTTGGAGCACCCAGCGGCCGGGTGGTTTCAGCGATGATGAACTGGCGGCCTTTGACGCCGTGGCGCCGCCCTTCGCCCGGGCAACGGAGATTTATTGTTTGCGGCGCACGGCGGTGACCTTTCTGGACACTTACGTGGGCCATGGCGCCGGCGCCCGCATTCTGTCGGGTCATATCAAACGCGGCGATGTCCAGGAAATCGACGCGGTCATACTGGCCGCCGATCTGAGGGGTTTCACCGGTTATACCGCCAGCCATGACGGGGCCCAGGTGGTGGAAAGATTGAACGCCTTCTTTGACATCCTGGTGGCGCCGATTACCGAGCGGAATGGCGAAGTCCTGAAGTTCACGGGCGATGGACTGCTGGCCATTTTCCCCTTTGAGCGGGAGGCCGACCTGGGCCAGCGCTGTCGTGATGCTCTCAACGCGGCACAGGATGCGATCGAGGCATTGACCGGTGCGCCGGGTACGGATGAAGTCATCCGCTGCGGCATTGCGTTACATCCGGGCCGGGTCTTGTTCGGCAATGTGGGCAGCGACAGCCGTCTTGATTTCACCGCCATAGGCGAGGCGGTCAACATGGCCGCTCGCCTGGAAGCCGTCGCCGGCGAACTTGGTCGCGGCATTCTGGTCTCCGCTGAATTCGCGGACGCAGAAGGAGGCGACTACGAGGCTGTCGGTGAATTCAAGCTCAAGGGGTTTGACGGCGAACGGAAGGTTTTGGCACCCCTCGCGAGGTAGACCGAATGGGGCGAATATGAAACGTCTGGGTCAGGTTTTCGCCATCATTCTGATCATCGGCCAGCCATGGCAAAGCCGCGCCGATCCGTTTCAGGATGCGACCTGGGCCTATGAAGCCGGCGATTTCGCCGCCGCCATGGCGTTGTGGCTGCCCCTGGCCGAGGGCGGCAATGCACAGGCGCAGATGATCCTTGGTATCATGCACGAAGACGGACGTGGCGTACCGTTTGATCCCATATTGGCCCACATGTGGCAAAACGTGGCGGCTGCCAACGGCAATGAAAAGGCCCGACAGCTACGAGATACCGTTGCTCGGTATATGACCCTGGCCCAAGTAACCGAAGCCCAGAAACGGGCCGCCGGATGGGTGATCGAGCATCCCCGGGGCATAACCTTGGCGCCGGTATCCGCGCTGTCCGAACTTCGTGAACGGGGCAATGGAGGCGATGCCGAGGCGCAGTTCAAGCATGCCGAGATATACGACATTGGCAAAGGCACGCCCCAGGATTTCGGCAAGGCCTTGTTGTGGTACGACAAGGCGGCTCGCAAGGGGAACGCCGGCGCGCAACGCAATCTCGGCATCATGTATTACGGCGCCAGGGGCGTGGTGCAAAATCATCCTGAAGCGGCCAAATGGCTTCGTCTGGCCGCCGATCAGGGCGATGGGCAGGCACAAGTCATTCTGGGCGGCATGCATGAGCGAGGCGAAGGCATGGCGCGGGATGCTGTGCGGGCTCATATGTGGCTGAACCTAGCCGGCGCCCATGGCATAAAGTCCGGGCGCGGTACGCGTGACGAACTGGCCAAGAAGATGACACCCGTTGAGATCGCCAAAGCGCAGGATCTGGCACGGTTGTGGATGGCTGCCCATGATCCGTCCGGGCCACCGGTGGATGTCGACGGCATCATGTGGCGCCTTGAGAGGGCCCGGAGGGGCGATGTGGCGCAGATGTTTCTGGTCGGCATGATGTATGACATCGGTCATGATGTCAGACAGGATTATGGCGAAGCGGTCAGCTGGTATCTCAAGGCTGCGGCCAAGGGCCACGTCGGCGCGCAATATAACCTCGGCGCGGCATATTACCTCGGCAACGGCGTCGCGCAGGACTTCGTCGAGGCCCATAAATGGTTCTCGATCGCCAATCTTACAGGCCTGAAAAGGGCCATCGTCAACCGCGACATCATTTCCAAATTGATGACACCGGCGCAATTGGCCGCGGCGGGACAGCGAAAGCGGGACTGGCTGGCCGGCAACGCCGGGGCGGCTGATCCAAACTAGACAGAAAAGCGGCGGTTGGCAGCTTGGCAATGATGGTGTACAAGCGCCCGTCGTAATACGCACCGGCACGCCCTATATCGTAACCTACAGTGTCGGCGATGCCGTCAAGCGGGTGAAATTATGCAAGAAGTCCTTTTGGTTGTTCATTTGATGCTGGCCATTGCCATCGTCATCACCGTGTTGTTGCAGCGCAGCGAAGGCGGCGCGCTGGGCATGGGTGGTGGTGGCGGAGGGGGCGGCGGCGGTGGCGGCGGTTTGATGACCGGACGGGAAGCCGCCAACCTGCTGACCCGGTCCACGGCAGTACTGGCGGCCTGTTTTTTCGCCACATCCCTGACCTTAACCATTATCGCGGGCGGTTCCAGTGAGCGTAGATCTATCCTGGAACAAACGGAAACCGGGGGTTCGGCGAATCAACCTGTCGCTCCGGCCGGACCAACCGTTCCCACCGACAAATAGCTTCCCTTCCGATTTCGGTTCTACCGGGCGGAAAAGCAGGACTTCGAGATTTATTATTGGCCGTTAACGAAGTAAGGCTTTGGCGCCGGGGCGGCCTCGCTTACAATGTAGTTCCATGACGCGGTACATTTTCATAACCGGCGGCGTGGTTTCCTCGTTAGGTAAAGGACTGGCTTCGGCGGCCCTGGGCGCTCTGTTACAGGCGCGCGGCTATTCCGTCCGCCTGCGCAAGCTTGACCCCTACCTCAACGTCGATCCGGGAACCATGAGCCCCACGCAACACGGCGAAGTCTATGTCACCGATGACGGTGCAGAGACCGACCTGGACCTGGGCCATTACGAACGCTTCACAGGCGTTGCCAGCCGGCAAAGCGACAACGTGACGACCGGTCGGATCTATCAGCAGATCCTGGCCAAGGAACGCCGCGGCGATTATCTGGGGCGCACGGTGCAGGTTATCCCCCATGTTACCGATGCCATTAAAGAGTTCGTCCTGAACGAACCCGAGGGCACGGACTTCATCCTGTGCGAAATCGGCGGCACCGTGGGCGATATTGAAAGCCTGCCGTTCCTCGAGGCGATCCGTCAGCTCGGCAATGATCTGCCCCGCGGGCAAACGGCCTACGTTCATGCCACCCTGGTGCCCTATATCGCGGCGGCTGGTGAGTTGAAAACCAAGCCGACCCAGCATTCGGTCAAGGAATTGCGTTCCATCGGCATTCAGCCCGATGTCCTGCTTTGCCGCAGCGACCGGGAAATTCCACCCCATGAACAACGCAAGATTGCCCTGTTCTGCAATGTGCGGGAAAGCAGCGTGATCCAGGCGCTGGACTGCCGTTCCATCTATGAAGTGCCCCTGGCTTATCACGAGGAAGGTTTCGACCGGGAGGTTCTGGATGTCTTCGGCATTGAAAACCCGCCCCCCGCCGATCTGACCCGGTGGCGGGAAATTCATGGCCGCATTGAATCTCCCGAAGGCACGGTGAAGATCGCCATTGTCGGCAAGTATACTGATTTGCAGGATGCCTATAAGTCCCTCGGCGAGGCTTTGGTGCATGGCGGTCTGGCCAATCAGGTGAAGGTCGAGCTGCAATGGATCGAGAGCGAGACATTCGAGCAGCCTGACGCGGTACAGCGCCTGGAAGGCGTGGACGGCATATTGGTGCCCGGCGGCTTTGGCGAGCGGGGCGCGGAAGGTAAGATCGCCGCCGCGACATTTGCCCGGACCAAAAACGTGCCTTATTTCGGGATCTGTTTCGGTATGCAAATGGCGGTGATCGAGGCGGCCCGAAATTTGGCCGGTCTGTCCGGCGCCTCATCCACTGAATTCGGCGCCTGTGATGACCCCGTCGTCGGCCTGATGACCGAATGGACAGAGGGCAATGTCCTGCAGACCCGCGGCCTTGATGACGACAAGGGTGGCACCATGCGCCTGGGTCAATACGCATGCCGGTTGATCCAGGGTTCAAAGGTCGACAAGGTCTATGCCAACGGCGCGGTGAATGGCGCGGCGGACGGCGCCGTACAGGGACATACCATTTCCGAACGCCACAGACATCGCTATGAAGTGAACATCAACTACCGCGAGGCATTGGAAGCGGTCGGCATGCGGTTTTCCGGTCTGTCGCCGGATGGCGCCTTGCCGGAGATCGTGGAGCTGGAGGATCACCCCTGGTTCATCGGCGTGCAGTTCCACCCCGAACTGAAATCGAAGCCGTTCGAACCGCATCCGCTGTTTGCCTCCTTCATCGCGGCGGCGGTCGATCAAATGCGTCTGGTTTGATCCGATGGCGGACGTCACCATCGGCAAGATCACGGTCGGCAACGAACAGCCCCTGACCTTGATCGCCGGCCCTTGCGCCATGGAGGGCCGGGAACATGCCCTTGATATGGCGGACCGGCTGACCGATCTGGCCGAGCGCCACGGCTTCTCACTCATTTATAAATCATCCTTTGATAAAGCCAACCGGACGTCCCTGAACAGTCCCCGTGGCATCGGCCTGGATTCCGCGCTGGATATCTTTGCCGAGATCAAGGACAGGTTCGCCTGTCCTGTCCTGACGGATGTCCACACGGAGGAACAATGCGCCCAGGCGGCAAGAGTGGTGGATGTTTTACAAATCCCTGCCTTCCTGTGCCGCCAGACAGACCTGCTTTTGGCGGCGGCGGCGACGGGACGGGCGGTCAATATCAAGAAGGGGCAGTTCCTGGCGCCCTGGGATATGGAGAACGTCGTGGCCAAGGTGACGGGCAGCGGCAACGAAAACGTTCTGGTCACGGAACGTGGCGCCTCGTTCGGCTACAACACCCTGGTCAGTGACATGCGCGCCCTGCCGGTCTTAAAGAATATCGGTCAGCCCGTGGTGTTTGATGCCACCCATTCCGTGCAGCAGCCGGGCGGCCAGGGTGGGACCTCCGGCGGGCAGCGGGAGATGGTGCCCGTGCTGGCGCGGGCCGCCGTGGCCATCGGCGTGGCTGCGGTCTTCATGGAAACCCACCAGGATCCCGACAATGCGCCCTCCGATGGCCCCAACATGGTGCCCGTGGACCGGTTGGGCCCGTTGATGGAGACCCTTTTGGCCTTCGACCGTCTGGCCAAAGGCCGGTAATGGACCTCGAACAGGCGCGGGAAGAGGTCGACCGTCTGTTGGAGGAATTGCTTGAACGCTATGACCTGCGTGTCCGCGCCGCCCACAACCGGGCCCGGACGGACGCCGGTCCGTCGTTGATGGGCGGCATGCGCAGCTTCGATCACTTCACCTACAATTACGTGCGCGAGGCGGCCGATGACTGCCTGCGCGATGCCTCCATGGTGATCCTGGAATATGCCGGCGAACGCGATCTGCAAGCTAATGTTCTGGCCGCCGCCACCCGTGAACGCCTGGCCCGGTATTTCCAGGGCATCAAGGATTACCTGCATGATGACATCAACCAGCCCCCCGCCCACGAATTCGGCATGCGGCCGTCTCGGGAATCCCTGGCCGAGGTCGGCCGTTATCTCGACGAGCGGTTGACCGGCGCCATGACCTCCCTGTCCCGGGGACGTCTGGACGAAAGGTTGCGGCCCCGGGTGACCATCGTCGGCCCTCTGCTGGACCGCCTGGGCGGCGGCCACAAGGTGGCGATGTATGTGGTGGGGATATTGTTGATATGGGCCCTGGTCGCGGGACTTTGACACTGCCAGCCCAAGACGGTAAGAGCCACCTAAAGAATTCCGAGGGATAGGAAAACATGAGCGGTATTATTGATATTGTCGGCCGGGAAATTCTCGACAGCCGGGGCAACCCCACGGTGGAGGTTGAGGTAACGCTGGACAGCGGCGCCGCCGGCCGGGCCGCCGTGCCGTCGGGTGCGTCCACCGGCGCATACGAGGCCGTGGAACGGCGCGACGGCGGCGATCGGTATCTGGGCAAGGGCGTTTTGGGCGCCGTGGATGCGGTCAACGGCGAATTGTTCGATGCCCTGTCAGGCCTGGATGCCGACGAGCAGGCCAATATCGATACCATTATGTGCGATCTGGATGGCACCCCGAACAAAGCCAATCTGGGGGCCAACTCGATTTTGGGGGTCAGCCTGGCGGTGGCCAAGGCGGCCGCCATGGACGCGGGCCTGCCCCTGTACCGATATGTGGGCGGTGTCGGCGCGCGCACCTTGCCAGTGCCGATGATGAATATCGTCAACGGCGGGGCCCATGCGGACAATCCCATCGACATTCAGGAATTCATGATCATGCCCGTGCGGGCGGAAAATTTTCGCGAGGGCCTGCGCATGGGCGCCGAAGTCTTCCACACCTTGCGCGGCGCCCTGAAAGATGCCGGCCATAACACCAACGTGGGCGACGAGGGCGGCTTCGCGCCCATGCTGAACAGTGCCGACGAGGCCATGGGTTTCGTCATGAAGGCGATTGAAGCAGCAGGCTACAAGCCGGGCGAGGACATCTATCTGGCCCTGGATCCTGCCAGCACCGAATTCTTCCATGACGGCAAATATCATCTGGATGGCGAGGGCAAGGTTCTCGATGGCGCCGAAATGGCCGCCTATTACCAGGATCTGGCTGACCGCTATCCCATCATCTCGATCGAGGACGGCATGGCCGAGGATGACTGGGAGGGCTGGGACGCCTTGACCCGGGCCATTGGCGACCGGGTGCAGTTGGTGGGTGATGATCTGTTCGTGACCAATCCGGTGCGTCTGGCCACGGGGATCGAAAAGGGCGTGGCCAATGCGATCCTGGTCAAGGTCAACCAGATCGGCACCCTGTCGGAAACCCTGGACGCGGTGGAGATGGCCCACAAAGCTGGCTACCGCGCCGTGATGTCCCACCGGTCCGGCGAGACCGAGGATGCCACCATCGCCGATCTGGCCGTGGCCACCAATTGCGGTCAAATCAAGACCGGTTCCCTGGCCCGTTCCGACCGGCTGGCCAAGTACAACCAGCTGCTGCGTATTGAAGAGGAACTGGGTCCCCAGGCGCGTTATGCCGGAACTTCGGTGCTGATGACATGAGCGCGCCGGTCGCACCGGTCGCCCCAGTCGCCCTGGTCGCGGGTGTTGGCCGTGGCACGGGCGGGGCCGTGGCGCGGCGTTTTGCGTCCGCCGGTTATCGGGTTGCGTTGCTGGCAAGATCGGAAGGCCGCCTGAAGGAGTTCGAGGCGGAATTGGACGGCAGTCTGGCCATTCCCTGCGATGTGGCGGACGAGGCGGCCGTGGATGCAGCGGTCGCCACCTGCAAGGCGGAGCTGGGTGTTCCGGACGTGGTGGTGCACAACGCACCGCGCGGCGTCTTCGGGACCTTTCAGGAAATCGATCCCGCCGACATGGAGCAGGCCTTCCAGGTCAATACCATGAGCCTGCTGTACCTGGCCCGCGCCGTGGCGCCTGACATGATCGATCGTGGGACGGGCGCCATCATCGTTACCGGCAACACCTCGGCCTTTCGCGGCAAGCCTACGTTTTCCGGCTTCGCCCCGACCAAGGCGGCGCAGCGCATTCTCGCCGAATCCATGGCCCGGGACCTCGGCCCCAAAGGCATCCATGTGGCCTATGTGATGATCGATGCGGTGATCGATCTACGTTGGACGCGGCGGACCCGGCCCCATTTAACGGATGACGATTTCGCCAAGCCGGAAGATCTGGCCGAGAGCATCTTTCAAGTCTCGCAACAGCCGCGCTCGGCCTGGACATTCAACATGGATCTGCGGCCGTTCAAGGAAACCTGGTAACGACCCACGAATTTGCCGCTTACCCGTTCTGATGGCTGCCTATTTCGTCGATCCGCCGTCGATCTTGAGGATGGCGCCGGTGGTATAGCTCGAGGCGTCCGAGGCAAGATAAAGCGCTGCCGCCGCGACTTCATCGGCCTCGCCGCCCCGTTGCAAGGCGATATTGTCCCGGGCACGGATCTTGAATGCTTCCATGTCCCAGGCCTTGGATATATCGGTCAGGAACGGCCCCGGCATGATGCAATTGACCCGCACCGTGGGCCCAAGGGCATCGGCGAAGGCTTCCGTCATGGCATTCAGCCCGGCCTTGGCGGCGGCGTAGGTGATAATGTCCTTGCGCGGCCGGATGGCGGCGGTGGAGGAGACGTTGATAATGGCGCCGCCGCCCGCATCAATCATGCGCTGGCCCACATTCGCGCACAGGCGGAAGGGTCCTTTCAGGTTCACGTCCTGCACTTTGTCGTAGAGCGCTTCGGGGATGTCCGTGGGGCGGTCGTAATGGGGGGACATGCCGGCGTTGTTGATCATGACGTCGATCCTGCCGAACCGCTCGTAGACCGCGTCCACAAGTGCGTCGCACTGCTCCCAATAGCCCACATGGCAGGCGTGTGCCATTGCCGTGCGGCCCATGGCCTCGATCTCGGCGGCGGTGGCCTCGCAGCTTTCGATCTTGCGCGAGGTGATGACCAGATGAGCGCCGGCTTCCGCGAAAGCCAGGGCCATGGCTCGGCCGAGGCCCCGACTGCCCCCCGTTATCACCACCACCTTGTCCGTCATATCGATATGATTGTGCGCCACGTAATTTCCTCCAATGGGGTTTCCTCGAACGGTTGGCGCGATCTTATCAAAATCGTTGCCGCCGCGCCTATGGCCTTGTTCACCACGATGAAGGAATCAAAAGGTGAACATAACATGATCATTAAGGAATCATTGATAACTAATTGAATCAATGAAGATATTTAGCTTGATCCGATTCGCATCCTATGATTCGTTCAATCTGATATGGGACTTTGGTATGATATGCGACGTGGCATGCGCAGGGCAATTGCGCCGTGCCTGGGATTCTGCGCCCTGCTTTATTTCGGCTATCATACCGTTCAGGGCGACCGGGGCATCATTTCCTATCTCCGTCTCAGTGCGCAGTTGGAGCGGACGGAGATGGACTTACACGATAGCAATCGGGCCCACGAAAAACTGGCGCAACGGGTCGGTCTGCTGCGGCCCGAGAATCTGGACCGGGATATGCTGGACGAGCAGGCCCGACAGATCCTTGGTCTGGCTCATCCCCACGATGTTGTGATCTACACCAAATAACGCCCCCAACGACCGCCACAAACCGGATTCAGATTGTCCGTCAACGGCTTGCCGTCAATCATGTGCATTTGCGACTTTATTAATAATTAATCATTATTAAGTTAATCGTTAAAAACTCCTTGTATTACAAGGAGTTTTAACGCTTCAATTGATCTTGCAGGCGTCTGCGGATATCAATCGCGAACGAGGCTCACATGGCGAAGGCGGCGAAATCCAAAGCAACAAGTTCCAAGGCGTCGAAGTCGCCGGCACGCAAACGCAAAGCGGCAGAGCCCCCCGATATTTCCAAAGACAACATTGATGACGCGCTGGGATTTTACCGTCAGATGCTGTTGATCCGCCGGTTCGAGGAAAAGGCCGGGCAGATGTATGGCATGGGCCTGATCGGCGGCTTCTGCCATCTTTACATTGGCCAGGAAGCTGTTGTCGTCGGCATGCAGGCGGCCATTGACGAGGGCGATACACAGTTGACCAGCTATCGCGACCACGGCCACATGCTGGCCTGCGGCATGGAGGCCCGGGGCGTGATGGCGGAATTGACCGGGCGTATTGGCGGCTATTCCAAGGGCAAGGGCGGCTCGATGCATATGTTCAGCCGGGAGAAGAATTTCTTCGGCGGTCACGGTATTGTCGGGGCCCAGGTTCCGATCGGCGCCGGCCTGGCGTTTGCCCACAAATATCGCGGCAATGGCCGCATTTCCCTGACCTATTTCGGCGACGGCTCGTCCAACCAGGGCCAGGTTTATGAATCCTTCAACATGGCGGCGCTGTGGCAACTACCGGTCATATTCATTATCGAAAACAACCAATATGCCATGGGTACATCCCTGGGCCGGGGCTCGGCCCAGACCGAATTGTATCGACGTGGCGCCAGCATCGGCATCGAGGGCATACAGGTCGACGGCATGGATGTGCTGGCCGTCAAGGCAGCCAGTGACGAGGCCGTGCGCCATGTCCGGGCGGGCAAGGGGCCGATCCTGATGGAGATGAAGACCTACCGCTATCGCGGCCACTCCATGTCCGATCCGGCGAAGTACCGCACCAAGGAAGAGGTGCAGCGGGTCAGGGCGGAACGGGATCCGATTGACCAGCTGCGGGAGAAACTTCTGAAATCCGGTTTGACGGACGAGGCGGCCTTGAAGACCGTAGACCGCGAGGTCAAGGATATCGTCACGGATGCGGCGGAATTTGCCCAAAACAGCCCCGAACCCGATCCGTCCGAGTTGTACACAGACATATTGATGGAGGCCTAGTTCATGCCCGTCACCATCACCATGCCGGCGCTGTCCCCGACCATGACCGAGGGCACGCTTGCCAATTGGTTGGTTGCCGAGGGGGAAAACGTATCCCCCGGCGATATGATTGCCGAAATAGAGACGGACAAGGCGACCATGGAAGTGGAAGCCATTGACGACGGCGTAATGGGCAAAATTCTAATTCCCGCCGGAACCGAAAATGTCGCCGTGAATACGCCCATCGCCATCCTGTTACTTGAAGGCGAAGACGCCGCCGCGCTTGATGGCGCCGCGGCGGCACAGCCCCCACCCGCTGCCCAGGCCGAGGCGATGGCGGAACCCACGCCGGCGGCACCGGCCATACCCGCGGTCGCCGCGCCGAGCGCGCCGGTTCCCGACGCTGTGGCTGAGATAGATGTCCCGCCGGGTACGGAAATGGCCGCGACCACCGTGCGCGACGCCTTGCGCGATGCCATGGCGGAGGAAATGCGCCTGGACGAAGATGTCTTCCTCATGGGCGAGGAAGTCGCGGAATATCAAGGCGCTTATAAAATCAGCCAAGGCATGCTGGCGGAATTCGGCGACCGGCGGGTGATCGATACGCCGATTACCGAACACGGTTTTACCGGCATCGCGGTCGGCGCGGCCTTTGGCGGCCTGAAACCCATCGTCGAATTCATGACCTTCAACTTCGCCATGCAGGCCATTGATCAGATCATCAATTCAGCGTCCAAGACCTTGTATATGTCGGGCGGCCAAATGGGCTGTCCCATCGTCTTTCGCGGCGCCAACGGTATTGCCTCCCGCGTGGCGGCGCAGCATTCACAATGCTATGCCTCGTGGTATGCCCATTGTCCGGGCCTGAAAGTGGTCTCGCCCTATACCGCCGCCGACGCCAAGGGGCTTTTAAAAAGCGCTATTCGCGATCCCAATCCGGTGATCTTTCTGGAAAATGAACTGATGTATGGCCACACCTTCGATGTGCCCGTATTGGATGATTATACCGTGCCCATCGGTAAGGCCCGCATTGCCCGACCGGGCAGCGATGTCACCATCGTGGCCTTCTCCATCTCGGTCGGCTGGGCCCTGGAAGCGGCCGAGCTGTTGGCGGCGGATGGGATTTCGGCCGAAGTGGTGGATTTGCGCTCTCTGCGGCCCATCGATATGCCGACCCTGCTGCAATCCGTGGCCAAGACCAACCGCTGTGTCACGGTGGAGGAGGGCTGGCTGGCCTGCGGTATTGGCGCCGAGCTCTCCGCCTCCATCATGGAACAGGCCTTTGATGATCTCGATGCGCCCGTGACCCGGGTCGGGGGCGCGGATGTACCCATGCCCTATGCGGCTAATTTGGAAAAATTGGCCGTGCCCGATGCCGCCAGGATCGCCGATGCCGCCAAGGCCGTTTGTTACCGCTAGTTTTCGCGACACGCCTACATTACGGGAATTTGAGCCATGCCCATTATCATCACCATGCCCGCCCTGTCCCCCACCATGACCGAGGGCACGTTGGCCAAGTGGATCATGAAGGAAGGCGATGCGGTGCGTTCCGGCGATATGCTGGCGGAGATCGAGACCGACAAGGCGACCATGGAGGTCGAGGCCATCGACGAAGGTGTCCTGGCCCGCATTCTGGTTCCCGAGGGCACCGAAGGCGTCGCGGTCAATGCTCCAATCGCCATATTGCTGGAAGACGGCGAAGACGCATCCGCCCTTGATGCCGCCGCTGCCAGCGCCGCCGCCACCGCCCCGGTCGCACCGGCCGCGCCGGCGCCGGCTTTGGACGCACCTGCCGCACCCGCGCCGGCTGCAACGCCAGCGGCACCTATACCTGCCGCGCCCGCAGCTGCTCCGCCCGCACCCGCCGCACCCGCATCCGCGGCACTCGCTTCCGCCGTATCTGGCGGCGGCCGGGTTCTGGCCTCGCCCCTGGCCAAGCGCATGGCGGCGCAGGCCGGACTGGATCTCGCCGCGCTTTCGGGTAGTGGACCACGGGGGCGCATTGTCAAATCGGATGTTGAAGCCGCGATCGCGGCCGGCGGCGCGCCTGCGATGCCGGCTCCCACGGCTGCTCCAGCATCGGCTCCAGCGCCGTCTCCTGTGGGGGCGCCCGCACCGGTGGGTGGCGACTACGAGTTGGAAAAACTCTCCACCATGCGCAAGACCATCGCCCGGCGTATGAGCGAAGCCAAGCAACAGGCGCCGCACTTCTATCTGACCGTCGATTGCGAACTGGATGCCCTGTTGGCCCTGCGCAAGGAGCTGAACGACAAGGCCGATGGCGCCTTTAAGCTTTCGGTCAACGATTTGGTGATCAAGGCTGCCGCCGTCGCATTGATGAAAGTACCGGATGCCAACGTCGGTTATTCGGACGACGGCATCATGCGCTACAGGAATGCCGATATCTCCGTCGCTGTGGCGTCAGAGCGGGGCTTGATCACGCCCATCATCCGCAATGCCAATGGCAAGGGTCTGGAAGCTATTTCCAAGGAGATGCGGGAGCTGGCGCAAAAGGCCAACGACGGCAAGCTGATGCCGGAGGAATACCAGGGCGGCAGCTTCTCCATCTCCAATCTTGGCATGTTCGGGGTGAAGCAGTTCGATGCGGTGATCAACATGCCGCAAGCCTGCATTCTGGCCGTGGGCGCTGGCGAGCCGAGACCCGTGGTCAAGGACGGCGCCCTGGCGATCGCGACCGTGATGTCGGTGACCATCTCGGTTGATCACCGGGCCGTGGATGGCTCTATTGGCGCTCAGTTCTTGGCGGCATTCAAGGGGCTGATCCAAGACCCCATGACAATGTTATTGTGACCATGCTGCTTTAGGGGGAAGAGGCAATGGCGGGACAGGAATTCGATCTGGTCATTATCGGCAGCGGACCGGGCGGCTATGTGGCGGCGATCCGGGCGGCGCAGCTGGGCCTATCCGTGGCCGTGGTGGAGCGGGAGAACCTGGGCGGCATCTGCCTGAACTGGGGTTGTATCCCGACCAAGGCGCTGTTGCGCTCGGCCGAGGTTTATCATCTGGCCAAAGAATCTGAAAAATATGGTCTGAAAATCAATGAGTTATCAGCCGATATTAATGCAATTGTTAAGCGCAGTAGAGGAATCGCAAAGCAACTGAACAGCGGTGTCGGCCATCTGCTGAAGAAAAACAAGGTCGAGGTCTTGAGCGGCCATGCCCGCCTGCTGGGCCAGGGCCGCATTGCCGTGGAAGTGGACGGCGCGGTGATCATGGAAGTCAGCGCCAAGCATATCATCCTGGCCACCGGCGCCCGGGCCCGCGATCTGCCGGGTATGGAAGCGGACGGCAAACAGATCTGGAACTACCGCCATGCGCTGGTTGCCGACAGCATCCCCAAGCGGCTTCTGGTCGTGGGATCGGGGGCTATCGGGATCGAGTTCGCCTCCTTCTTCAATACCCTTGGCGCGGAGGTTACCGTGGTCGAAGTCCTGGACCGGGTGTTGCCGGTCGAGGACGAGGAAGTTTCCGCCCTGGCGCACAAAGCCTTTGAAAAACAGGGCATGCGCATTCTGACCGGCGTGCAGGTCAAGGGCCTGGAAAAAGCGGCCAGTGGCGTCACTGCATCGATCGAGACATCCGATGGCAAGACGGAAGCCATCGTCGCCGACCGGGTCATCATGGCGGTGGGCATCGTCGGTAATGTGGAGGATCTGGGCCTGGAAAACACCAAGGTTAAGGTCGACCGCACCCATGTGGAAGTGGATCAATGGCTCAATACTGGAGAGCCCGGCGTCTACGCCATCGGCGATCTGGCTGGGCCGCCCTGGCTGGCGCACAAGGCCTCTCATGAAGGGGTGATTTGTGTCGAAAAGATCGCCGGCGTGGCGGATGTACATCCCCTAAATGCCATGAACGTGCCGGGCTGTACCTATTGCCATCCGCAAGTGGCCTCCGTCGGGCTGACGGAAGCGGCGGCGACGGCGGCGGGTCACAAGGTGCGGGTCGGGCGTTTTCCCTTCCTTGGCAACGGCAAGGCTATTGCGTTGGGTGATCCCGAGGGCATGATCAAAACCGTGTTCGATGACGCCACCGGCGAATTGCTGGGCGCTCATATGATCGGGCCGGAGGTGACGGAGCTGATCCAGGGCTATGTTGTGGCCCGAACATTGGAAACCACGGAAGCTGAATTGCTGCACACAATCTTCCCCCATCCGACCCTGTCCGAGGCAATGCATGAATCGGTCCTTGACGCCATGGGCCGGGTCATCCATTTCTAAGGTCTGGATAACTGGGAACCGACCAAGATCATGGCCGACAGGGAAATGACGGCGCAACAGCTACGCCATCCGGAAAAGCGTAATCGCCCGGACAATCCGCCGCGCCGCAAGCCGCCCTGGATCCGGGTGAAAGCGCCCAACTCGCCGACCTATTTCGAAACCCGCGACCTTATGCGCAGCCACAACCTGAACACGGTCTGCGAAGAGGCGGCCTGTCCCAATATCGGCGAATGCTGGGGGCGGAAACACGCCACCATGATGATCATGGGCGATACCTGCACCCGGGCCTGTGCATTTTGCAATGTGAAGACCGGGTTGCCGAACCAGTTGGACGCCGGGGAACCGGAAAACGTGGCCAAGGCGGTTCGCACACTTGGTCTGCGTCATGTGGTGATCACCTCGGTGGACCGGGATGATTTGCCGGACGGCGGGGCCGGGCATTTCGCCCAGGTGATCCAGCGGACGAGGGCCTTGGCGCCCGAAACCACCATCGAGGTTCTGACGCCGGACTTTCTGGGCAAGGATGGCGCGCTGGACGTTGTGATCGCGGCGAAACCGGATGTCTTCAACCACAATCTGGAAACCGTGCCGGGCCTTTATCCCCAGGTCCGTCCCGGCGCGCGCTATTTCACCTCTCTGCAACTGTTGGCCAGGGCCAAGGAACTGGATGGCGATATCTTCACCAAATCCGGCATCATGGTGGGGCTGGGCGAGGGTCGTCAGGCGGTTCACCAGGTGAT
>JABIRL010000224.1 GCA_018667855.1 Rhodospirillaceae bacterium | reverse complement strand
GCCATCCGCAACCGACCCGCGCTATAGCGATCTTTAACCGGGGCAGAGTTCCTCTGCCCTTGTTTTGTATTCACCCCGCGTCACCGAGAGCGGACATTTGCCGATCCAATCCTTGCGTTGGCCCTGATCGTTCGTGCAGATTTCGTACAATTTTTCCTGTACCAAAATTTTCGCCGCCAGGCGCAATTGTTTGATTTGCCCGCGCTCAATTTGAAAACGGGTGCCAATCTCCTTCACGCAGCGCCACAGAATATCGCCGGCGGGAATGGCTGTTCGCTTCAGATTGGTAAGGGCTATGGTCACAAACTGTGAGGCTTCGGCACATTCACCACGGCTGCCGTCGGCAAATCTACCTTTACCGTTCTCGCACTCCAATTTCGTCAGAAAACCCTTAATATCGTCCTCGATCTGGCTGTAGCCAAGAACCATCAGACTATCGGTAGTGTCGATAAAATTTGAATCGATAACATAGTCCAATACGGATCTGGGATCGGGATCATTGGGACTTTTTCCCGGCAACCCCAATGAGGCATTCACTTCCAGCAAGACAATATTTTCCGGCAATCTATGCTTGGGGCTTTGCAGGGTTCGGCGCCCGCTTCTGTTCGCTTCGCGTTCCCGAATTTCCTTGTCAAACATGCGTTCAAACGGCAACAGACCCAGATTGTCCGAATTGCCGCCGTCGAAAAGATGTTTGTAGGTCTGCCCCTCGTCGAATTCTGCCTTGCAGAATTTGGTCAGGGTCACATAGTGAAAAAGACCGGGAAATGCGGCGGAGGCCATGACCGCATTGGCCAGCGGGTAGCGATCCAGATCCGAGCAAAGATCCGACTTGAAGACGCGCCCGGTAAACTGAAAGTTCAGGCGTTCGACGGCGCTGCGCCAGCTGCCGTCATCGGGATCTTTATGCGCGGGACCCCTGAACTTGGTGAAATTGGTGGCATTGATGATCAGAGACGGGCGCTGGGGGTTCAGATCCTGAAACCGGAAGCTCTCGCCGCCGAGCGTGGAATTATCATACAGATCATCCGACATGATATCGGCCATGATATCGCTGCGGTCGTAGTGGGTGAACCAATAGCGAATGACCCGATCTGGCCGAAATAAATTCAAGAAAAACTTCGTTTCGAGTTTTTTGGCCAGCTGTTCGAACACGCCCCCTTGGCACAGGTCCTCTCGTCCTTGGCTTGCCGCGGCGCCGGTTTTCCCATCCTGTCGCCATAGACACCGGGGTGATCCCTCGACCGTGGCCGGGCAATCATCAACGCTGTCGCAGGAGAGACCATAGAGAGCGGCCGTCATGGAACCACCCGAAACGGAAGATATGACATCGACTTTCCGCAGGATCTCGGCCGCCTCCAACTCGAACATGACGGCAGCCGCGAAGACTGCCGCCCGCGCCCCGCCACCCGATAAGGTCAGGCCGATAAAATCCCGATCCAGATCAACCGCGCCGCAATATTCGGACCAGAATTCTTCCGCCCTGGGCCCCTTGGATTTTGGGTTTGTCGATTTTTTCGCTGCATCTATGGCGACTTCCGTTTGCCGATACTTCAATCGGCAGTCCAAGGGCACCCACCACGGCACGTCGCCGGAGGCCACCATGCCACCAGAAATAATCTGAGCGTTTTCGAATTTACCGGGCGGCTGATCATCCAGTTTGATATTGACGGATGTATTCAGTGGAATGATGCTGCATGCGGCCAGTCCGGCGGACAGCCCCAAAAGCGCGGTACATATCACGATGTTTCGAAACATCTCCCATGCCCTCATTTATTGGTATTGCCTAATATGATACACGAAAAAATGGAGATGGCGCGCATATCGCGGCACGGCGCGGGAATTGCACGTATACTCCCGGCAGGAATCGAAGCCCGGACAAACGAGGGACATACGAGGGACACATGACCAAAGCCAAGGCGCGGGAGCGGGCCAAAGCGAAGGCGGCGCAGAAAGTCAAAAAGCGGGAAGCCAATGCCGCCAAGCCCGACAACATCAAACCCGGTCAATTCGATCCGGGCTCGGGCTCCATTAAAAGCCCAAAATTCAATGCTAACGCCAGACCGGTTGGCACGGCAAGGCGGGGCTCGGCACGGTCAAGATAGGCTGTCCACGATCCGAAGAACGGCCTGCAAACGGGCCAAGATGGCTGCCGCGTACCGGGGATCGCCAATGGCCATGGCCCCCGGCGGGTCAAGTTTCAGCCACGGCGCGGAGGCTTCGATGGCCAACACGAATTGACCTTCATCGAACGCGAACCGGGGAATTTCAGACAGCGGCAATGATTGGCGCACCGCCATCACGGTCTCCGTGAAATCGTCCGTCAACTGCGCTCTGGCCGCCGCCAGATCCTCGGCAAAGATATTATAGCTGCTCTCGAACGCGGTATTTTTCAGGCCCAGGTCGACCCCCGTCCGGCTGCCATGGTTGGGTCCCAGCAAAACCGTGCCCAAAGCATCCCTGACCAGCGCCCCTGGCGTTCGATCGGCGCCGGCAGGGTGATCCGCCCCCTCCTCATCGCCACCGATGTCAGGGTGCAGGCCGCGATGTCCGAACAGGCCGCGATCCTCGAAACAAACGGTGCGGCCCGCCGCCGTCTCGGAAAGTTCCAGAACAAGCAGCAGAAAATGCCGTCCCATGCGCGCCGTGTTCTGACCCAGCTTGCGGGGCGGTATGGTCGTGACTTCGCCAAAGACGAAGGGTTGGCCAGCTTGCGATCCGCGAAAGGCCGCGCCGAGTTTCAGTTCGCGATAGCGGGGCAGCAAACTCAGCAGATGGGCGTAGCTGGCGGCGCCGAATATCGTCGTGGCGCGCAGATCAGCATCTTCCGCGCCGCCGAAATGATAGCTCAGGCCCAGATGGCCGCCCAGTTCGCGCAAAATTTCCTCGCGCCTGACGGACGATGGCCGCCAGCGCAATATGGCCGTGCCAATGGCGCACAACAACAGCGCCAGGGCAATGATCGAGAACATCCATCCGGGTGGGCGTCCCGCAAGATCCGATATGATCAACACCAGACCCGCGCCGGCGGCCGCCGGAACGCCCAGGGCCGACAGCTTCCAATAATCAAACAGGGTCTTGCGGCGAACCTGCTCCACCTCCGCCAGCGAATTGGCGAGATTGTCGCGATGGAACGTGGCGAATTCCGGCCATTCCCGCGCCAACGCTTGCAAGAGTTCGTCCTTGCCACCCATCATGGGTGGGCGGGCGAGCCACAGGCCCCATGCGAACAGCGCCGCCGATGCCAGACCAGTAATCGCGAAAAAGTACACCGATTGTTCGATTGGGAAGGCGTCATGCAGATAGATCAAGGCCGCGCACAGCAAGCAGGCCGTGCCCAGTGCGCTCATGCCGCGGCCCAGTATGTCCTGGATTTCCGTCGACGCGTGCAGGCTTCTGGCCACGGCAAGGATGTAAATAGCCAATGCGGAAAGCTGCAAAACAACCGCCATGTGGGTCTCGGCCAGCACCTGCCATGCGGTTGCCACGCCGACAATGATCAAGGCGCCGATAAAGGCGGCGCGCAGTTGCTGCCTTGGAAAATCCAACGCGGCGGTAAAGGCCACATTCATGGCGTACAGGCTCCTTGGGATCGGATAGGCGTTTCCGTCATAAACACCAAACTTCAGGCGGCGACCACCGGTCCTTTGCCGATCACCGTGGTACGGTGCATGACCCGGCGCGTGGCCAGATCATAGGGTGTGGCACGGTGCATGGTGCAGCGGTTGTCCCACATCACGATATCGTCCCGCGACCAGCGGTGGCGATAGACGAATTCATCCCGCCCGGCGAATTCATTCAGCTCGGCCACCAGTTCAACCGCCTCGTCCTCATCCATCCCCTCAATGGCGTTGTTGTAGATGGGGCTGAGGAACAGACAGGTCCGCTCCGTTATCGGATGGCTGCGCACCAGGGGCTGCCAGACTGGCGGCATGGCCTGACGCTCCGCCTCGGTCAACGGTTTGATGGGTCCCAGGGTCGCCAAATGACCGAAGTCATGGCAGGCCCGGCGACCGGCGATCCGTACTTTTGTGGCCTCATCCAAGCCATCATAGACCTTGTACATATTCGTGAACCAGGTTTCCCCGCCGTCCTCGGTGACTTCGATGCCATGCAGGATGGAGCCGAGAGAGGGCACGGGCCGGAAACTGGAATCCGAGTGCCAGCGTTGCGCGAGAGAAATCTGCGCCACCGAAGGGTGATCCGGCGCCATCAGATTGCCGTCATCATCCACATTGGAAACGCTGAAGATTTCCGGCGCGGCGCGGGATTTGATGATTTCCTGGTGATGCTCCTCCAGCGCGCCGAAACGCTTGGCGAAGCTGATATGCTGGGCATCGCTCAACGGCTGGTTCGGAAACACCAGCACCAGATGCTCCATCCAGGCCCGCTGCACCGCCGCCAGCGTGTCGTCATCCAACGGGCCGGCCAGATCAATACCCGTCACCTCGGCCCCGAGGGCTGCACCCAATGGCCGGATGGTCAGGTTATTGCGCGCGCTGTCCGTGGCATTCGACATGACCTATCACCTATCAATAGTTCGATTACTGCCTGATTGTATCCCGAGTCCGGACATGGAAATAGGTCCTATCTGGCATAGGGGAAGCAATCCGCCCGCTCGAGGGTCAGGTTGAAATGCCGGCCCAATAGTTTGATGGCCTCGCCATGGTCCGGATAGGGATCGGCGTTTTCGACACCGACGATGATTTTCCGGAAGCCCGGTTCATTCTTGCCGGCTGGGGGCAGCATGGCGGTGACCAGGCCCGCGCCGTCATTTTCCCGCAGGGTCATGAACAGCGGCATGGCGCGTTGCAGATGCGCGGCCAGGCCGATGTTCTGTTCGATGAAGACTGTCGAGGTGGGCTTGTAGATTGCCGTCGCGGCATCCTTGGCCCGGCGGAAATGCTTTGCTACCGCATGGGTCATCAGTTCGGCCTCGGACTCGGCCTCCGCTTCCGTCTCCATCCGGAACCAGGTGGTGGTGTCCGGTCCATCACAGATATATTTCATCACCCTACCCCGTTCGCCATGGGCCGGCGGGAAGTGTACCTTGTTCACTCGGATGGTTCCACATGAGAGGTTTCCATGACCTACACCGTGATCGCCCGCTGTAACCAAACCGGGCACCTGGGCATCGGCATTGCCACCTATTCCCTGGCCGTGGGCGGCTATTGCCCCGCCATTCAAGGCGGACTGGGCGCGGTATCGACCCAGGCTTTCGTGAATTTGAAACTGGGAAGCCTGGCCTTGCGCCTGTTGCAAACCGGTTTCACGCCGGCCAAGACCATGGCGGAGCTGCTGGCCGATGATCCGAAATCGAGCTATCGCCAGCTGGGCATTGTTGACAGCGCCGGGCAAGCAGCGGTGCATACGGGCGCGGACACCCGGCCCTGGTCCGGACACCTTACGGGCGAAGGCTATGTCGTGATGGGCAATGTGCTGGCCGGCGAAGTCGTCCTCGCGGCAATGGCGGAGGGGTTCGAGGCGGGCGCCGGCGATGATCTGGACGAGCGGCTATTGGCGACATTGGAGGCGGGCCGCGATGCGGGCGGCCAGCAAACCGCCGACGGCACCCACCTCGACGAACGTTCGGCCGCGGTGATCACCCACGACCACCGGGATTACGGCCACATTGATCTGCGGGTCGATGCCCATGACACCGCGGTGGAGGAACTGCGCCGGGTGCACGGCGTCTACAAACCCTTTGTCCCCTACTACCAGATGCGCCACGAAAACCCGGAGGAAACGCCTGCCCAGGACGTCTGGGCGGCGGAGAACCTAATTTAGAAAAACCGCAACTAGGCTCGCTTCTTCACGGGAATTTTTTGAAGTCGCTTAACTACAGATCATAAAATGCCAAAATTCTGCAAGTTCAACGATGTATTTAACACCAATAGTAATGCGAATTTCGCGGAATAGAGAAAATTCAGAGTCGGGGAATTTTGACCCAGAGATAGCAATAGGTTACGATTACGGGTAATATATTAAATTCTTTATCTAAAATGCGACTGCATTAAGGCGAATTATCATTAAAGAATAATTGAAATCACATCTTTGCATCCTGAGGGAGTGAGTGTCATGGCAATGGTGAGAGTATTTACAAGCTTCGATTTTGATCACGATGAAGACCTACGTAATTTGCTTGTTGGTCAATCCAAGAACCCAGATTCTCCATTTGAGATGGCGGATTGGTCCGTAAAAGAAGTGATGGTCGGCAATTGGAAAGAGAAAGTTCGAACACGAATAAAAAAGACCGATCAGGTTATTGTAATTTGTGGCACTCATACTAACACTGCGACGGGAGTAAGTGCTGAAATTCAAATAGCAATAGACGAGAACATCCCCTACTTCCTGATTCGCGGCCGAAAGGACAAGGTGTGTAACAAACCGAATGCGGCCAAAGCAAATGACAAAGTGTACAAATGGAGTTGATAACCTAAAAGCGCTTATCGATGGTGGACGATAATTGTGTCCGAGAAGTTGAACCGGTTTTCAGAAAAGCTATCGGAGGGAAGGCATTCTTCCGATCTATACGGTTCGAACAAGAGTTATCAAGACCACTTAATAGCGCAGTACACGCTTTATGTGGAAATGGCTGACAGAATTAGTTCACGACGTCAAACAGCTAATTCATTTTTTCTGAGTATCAACACAGCCATATTTGCTTTTGTGAGCTATGGACAATCCGAAAATAATTCGCTTCGAGATGCTGAAATGCAGTTTGTTGTTGCAATTGCAGGCGTCATACTTTGCTTCACTTGGTATAGACTTGTAAGGTCATACCGCGATCTGAACACAGCGAAGTTCAAAGTAATACATGAGATCGAAAGGCGTCTACCCTTAAGCCCTTATGATGCCGAATGGGAAGCCGTCGGTGGTGGTGATGATTCAAAGCTTTATCTCCCTTTTACGCATGTCGAAAAGTTCATCCCTTGGATTTTCATGGCTCTTCATGGTTTCGCTTTCGCCATCGGAGTTCGATGGTCGGCGGTCGTGACAAAGCTACTCGGCTTCATCGCGAGTATTTGATAAATTAAATTACTTGGAGCGCAAATGACCTTGCCCCCGAATGGAGAACCAGACCCTCGCGTGAAGGATTACTTGTCTCAACGTGTAGATCAGTATATAAATTGGTATGATAAAAAAGCAGTTACTTCAAAGAAAAACTATCTATTTGCACGGATTACTACTGCCATTTGTGCTATAATTGTACCGTTTATAAATAATACTTCATTATCTATTATTTTTTCAGACTTTGAGATCGATATATCCCGAATATCGGTTACCATTATTAGTTTATTAGTTGCAATATTAATTGCATTGGAAGGCGTATTACATTACCGCGAGCAGTGGCAGAATTATAGGTCTACCGAGCAATTCATGCATACACAACGCTTATTATTTCAAAATCGAATAGGCGACTATGCCAAACTTGATAACAAGTCCGCCTTCGAGGAATTTGTAGTGCGTGTAGAAGGCGCCATATCCGAAGAAAATGCGGTCACCCTAAATGTCCTAACACGATCTGAGGCAACGCCCTCTAAAACGGACTGATTTCTTCTGACGGAAATACATCACGATCCTAATGCAGCGTGACGTCAAGCGGCGTCCGGCCCGGTAATTTCACGTGATCCGCCCCCGTTTGGGGGTTTTTCGATCATCCAAAACCTGGGCGATGGAGTCGAACGCCGGATCGCGCAACAGACCTTCCAGCGCGGCTTCGTCCCGCAATGTGACCGCGAGCCGGATGAAGGAAACCAGGGATATCTGACCCGTGCGCTCAAACTTCTTCAAGGTGCCCAAAGGTACACCGCTGCGTCGCGATAGCCCTTCCATGGTCAATTCTTGCGCCAAGCGACGACGCCTCAACCGGGCGGCAAGCTCAACCGCGATATTCTCGCTCGATAGCAACGCAAAAGTCATAATAGTATCTGTTATAGTGAATTTTTTCTATAATAGCTACTATAATATCCGTTAGATTTCTTAGGCCCGCCCGGTCACGAATTGATGGAATTCGTAGATGTCGTGGCTTTGCAGGTCCGTGAAACCGGCGCCCGTGAGGTGGGCGCGGATGGTGGCTTCGGGCACGCGGCGGCCCTTGGCGGGGCTGCGGCCGTTTTCCTCGTCCTTCCAATCTACGATGGCGACGGTGCCGCCGGGCGCCAACAGGCGGTGGCATTCCGCCATAAGAGCTTCCGGATCGTCCAGTTCGTGATGCAATTGCGCCATGACGATGAAATCGCCGCTACCGTCGGGCAGATCGATGGCGGCGGGCTGCATCAAAATGGTCTGCAAATTACCCAGGCCCTGATCGGCGGCGTCCTGAGTGAGCAGGCCAACCATGCCGTCGAGAATATCGCAGCCATAGGCCGTGGCGCCGGGATAGGCCTTGGCGAACGGCAGGGTGATGAAGCCGACGCCGGCACCGATATCGATCACGGTACAATTCGGTGCCGGTTCCAGGGCCTGCCAGATTTTCGCCGGATCAAAATATTCCAGCCGCTCCGGACTGCGAAGCCGCCCGACCCGGGCCGGATCCATGCCTAGTAAATCGGCCATATTTGTTTCCCCATTCTATATCTATTGATTCCCCTGGCGGCACGATAACACATCAGGTGTTGCCATGACCCGGTCCGAGGCGAGACAATGTCGACGCATTTTTTAGGAGAGCCAGCGTATGTCCAATTTTGATCTGTTAGTCCGCAATGGCACCGTGGCCACGGCGTCCGATACCTTTGCCGCCGATGTAGCGGTAAAAGATGGCCGCATCGTGGCGCTGGGTGAAGACCTGGGCACCGGTGCGAACGAAATCGATGCCACGGGCAAGTTGGTGCTGCCCGGCGGCGTTGAAGGTCATTGCCATATCGAGCAGATCTCGTCCTCCCGGGTGATGACGGCGGATGATTTCTATTCCGGCACGGTCTCGGCCGTGTTTGGCGGCACCACCACGGTGATCCCCTTCGCGGCGCAGCAGCGGGGCGCCTCGCTACGGCAAACGGTGGAGGATTACCACGCCTGCGCCGGGCCCAAGGCCGTCATCGACTATGGCTTTCACCTGATCATCTCCGATCCCTCGGACCAGGTGATCGGCCAGGAGCTGCCGGCCCTGATCAAGGACGGCTATACCTCGTTCAAGGTTTATATGACCTATGACGATCTGCGCCTGGATGACTACCAGATGCTGGAAGTGCTCTCCGCCGCCCGGCGCGATGGCGCCATGGTCATGGTACATGCGGAAAACCACGACATGATCCGCTGGTTGAGCCAGAAACTGCTGGATGGCGGCCATTGGCAGCCGCAATACCACGCCGTCAGCCATTCCCGCGCCGGCGAGGGGGAGGCAGCCCACCGCGCCATAGCGCTGTCCCGGCTGATGGATCAGCCGATCCTGGTGGTGCATGTCTCGTCACAGGAGGCCATGGACGAAATCCGCCTGGCCCAGGACAAGGGCCTGAAAATCTTTGCCGAGACCTGCCCGCAGTATCTGTTCCTCACGGCCCAGGATCTGGAAAAGGACGGTATGGATGGTGCGATGTTCTGTTGCAGCCCGCCGCCACGGGACGCCAATGATCAGGAAGCCATGTGGCGCGGCCTGGCCAACGGCACGTTCTCGGTCTTCTCCTCCGACCATGCGCCCTATCGCTATGACGAAAGCGGCAAGCTGGCAGCGGGACCCCAGCCCACCTTCAAGCAAATCGCCAACGGCGTGCCGGGGATCGAATTGCGCCTGCCCCTGTTGTTTTCCGAAGGCGTGGGCAAGGGCCGCATCGACCTGAACCGTTTCGTGGCTCTGACCGCCACCAACGTGGCCAAGCTGTACGGCCTGCATCCGCAAAAGGGCACCATTGCCGTTGGTTCGGACGCGGACATGGCGATCTGGGACCCGGATCTGGAACAGACCATCGAACATGCCATGCTGCACGACAATGTGGGCTACACGCCCTACGCCGGCATCAAGCTGAAAGGCTGGCCCACCACTGTTGTTAGCCGGGGCAAGGTGGTGGTTTCGGACAAAACCCTGCACGCGGAACGAGGTGACGGGAAATTCCTGCCCCGAGCCTGCTCCCCGGCCGCCGAGCCCCTGAACCGTCTGGAGCCGGAGATGGACCCGGCCCGCAACTTTGGAGCTGATTTACTGGGCCGATGAGCACTCCCGACCATGTTCACGTAAATGGCCGAAGCTATGCCTGGCCGGAACGGCCGGTGGTGGTTTTGTGTATCGACGGCTCGGAGCCGGGATATATCGAGGCCGCCGCAGAGGCCGGCGTGGCGCCGTTCTTCGCCCGCATGCTGGAAGGGGGCACCAACCGCCGGGCCGATTGCGTGGTGCCCAGCTTCACCAATCCCAACAATCTTTCCATTGTCACCGGCGCGCCGCCGGCGGTACACGGCATTTGCGGTAACTTCTTTTTGGACCCTGATTCAGGCTCGGAAGTGATGATGAACGAACCGCGCTTCCTGCGCGTGCCCACCTTGTTTCAGGCTTTCCAGCAGGCCGGCGCCGCCATCGTCACCATCACCGCTAAGGACAAGCTGCGCGGCTTGCTGGGCCATGGCCTGGAGATGGGTGAACGGGGCATCTGTTTTTCATCCGAGTTGGCGGACCAGGCGACCATGGTCCAGAACGGCATCGACGACGTGCCCGAAATGGTCGGCCTCGATGTGCCCGACGTCTACAGCGCCGAATTAAGCGGCTTTGTCCTGGCGGCGGGGGTGAAGATCATGGAAAGCCGGCGGCCGGAGCTGATGTATCTTTCCACCACCGACTACATCCAGCACAAACACGCCCCCGGCACGCCCGTGGCCAATGATTTCTATGCTTTGCTGGACGGCTATCTGGGGCAGTTGGACGACATGGGCTGCACCATCGTCGCCACCGCCGATCACGGCATGAACGCCAAGCATGACGAAGCCGGTGCGCCGCGCGTGATCTATCTGCAAAACTTGCTGGATGAATGGTTGGGGGCGGGCGAGGCCCGCGTGATCCTGCCCATCACCGATCCATATGTGGTGCATCACGGCGCCCTGGGTTCCTACGCCACCGCCTATCTACCGGACGGCGCCGACAAAAACGCCCTGGCCGAGCGCCTGGCTGCCATTCCCGGCATGGAGCTTGTCTTGGACAGGCAGGCGGCGGCGGAACGGTTCGAACTGCCCCCCGACCGCCTGGGCGATCTGGTCCTGGTCTCGATCCGGGATCACGTGCTGGGCACCTCCCCCGACCGCCACGATCTTTCCGGCCTGACGGAACCCCTGCGCTCCCACGGCGGCATCTCGGAACAACGGGTACCCTTGCTGATGAACCGCGAAACCGACCTGGCCGAGGGCCACGCCCTACGCAACTTCGACGCCTTCGACCTAGCCCTGAACCACGCAATTTAGACGCCAATATATAAGGAGTCCGACAATGCCACATATCGACCGCGACCAAGCCCGTATCTATTACGAAGACAGCGGCGGCGACGGCATGCCGATATTGCTGGGCCACGGCTTTGGTGCCTCCACTGAAATGTGGCGGGGCCAGGTGGAGGAATTCAGTGACCGCTACCGCATTATCACCTGGGACATGCGCGGCCATGGTCAAACGGAATGTCCCGATGATCTGAACTTCTATAGCCAGGACCATACCACGGACGATATGGCGGCGGTGCTGGACCACCTCGGCCTCGAACGGGCGGTGATCGGCGGGCATTCGTTGACCGGCTTCATGACCCTGGCCTTCAACGTGCGCTATCCCGGCCGTGCGACGGCGCTGTATCTGCAGGGCTGCGGACCGGGCTATCGCAGCGACACGGCGCGGGTGGCCTGGAACAAACGGGCCGAGGCGCGGGCGCAAGCCCTTGATGACGGCGGCCTGGATGCCCTGGGCGGCGTCTCGGAAGTGCATGTGAGCAGCCAGCGTACCGCGAAGGAACTGGCTCTCGCCGCGCGCGGAATCCTTAGCCAGGTCGATGCCCGCGTGATCGACAGCCTGCCCAGTATTTCCGTGCCCGTGCTGATCGTGGTCGGCGAGGGCGATACGTATTATTTGGATGGCTCTGACTACATGGCCAGCCGCATTCCCAACGCCGTCAATGTACGCGTTGCGGATGCGGGCCACGGGGTCAATGTCGATCAGCCGGGGGTGGTCAACGAAGCCCTGGGCAAGTTTCTAGGATCGCTTTGAGAAGGTATAGACAATGAACGGCGTACCGATCCTGGAGAGTCTGGGCGAGATCAATCCCAACTGGTTGAGCCGGGTGCTGTCCGCCCAGCCGGATATCGGCGAATGCCAGGTCGTCGATCTGACCCGGCAGGACCTGAACCAGGGTGCCGGCTTTGTCAGTCAGTTGGTGCGGGTCCGCATGCACTACGAGGACAAGCCGAAAGCCGCACCGGGCAGCGTCATCATTAAGATGGCGCCTTCGGACGCGGGAACGAAGGAATTCGGCAAGCTGCTGGGATTGTTCCAGCGGGAGGCGGCGTTCTACAAATATCTGGCCACGAACAATCCCTGCAACCCACCCCGCCCTTATCACATTGACATGGCCGACAGCGGCGACAGCTTCACCTTCGTGATCGAGGATCTGGGCTCCCACGACCAGGAAAAAATCCTCGACGGCTGTACCCCGGCCGATGCCCATGCGGTGTTGGCGGCCCTGGGCAAACTGCACGCGAAATATTGGAATAGCGCGGGCCTTGAAGCGCATGACTGGATCCCCAACCCGTCCACCATGGCGCCGGCCCTGACCGCCATTGCCGGCGGCACGGTCCCCGGGTTTCTTGACCGGTTCGGGGAGCATATGGGGCCGGAACTGCGCGCCTCTCTGGAGGAAGCGCTTGGGGTCTATGGCGAGATGATCGAGTTCGCGGCCAAGGCGCCAAACCAGACCCTGTGCCATACGGATACTCATCTGGGCAATATCCTGTTCCAGGCCGGGCAACCACGGTTTTTTGATTGGCAAGCCATCATGATCCAGTCGTATTCCTATGATGTGGCCTATTTCCTGAACGGCAATCTGGCCACGGAAGTGCGGCGCAGTCATCTGGAGGCATTGCTGGACAGCTATTTCGAGGCTTTGTGCGCGGGCGGCGTGAGGGATCTGTCGCGGGAGGACGTCACGGCCAGTTATCATCGGGAGGCGGCGGGACAATTGGTGACCATTCCCATGATCGCCGGCGCCTTTCTGACCAATGATGAAAAGGGCCATGACATGGCGGCGGCCTGGCTGCCGCGCTTCTTCTCCGCCCTGGAGGACAGCGACGCACCAAAACAACTTCATGATATGCTGGCGGAAGCGCGGGCCTAATTAAGAAACCAAGCAGGAGATACATGAATGTCAGGACCGCTTAGCGGCTATCGGGTCATCGATTTCACCAGTGTCATCGCCGGGCCTTTCGCCACCATGATGCTGGCCGACCAGGGCGCCGACGTCATAAAGGTGGAAGCACCGCAAAGGCCCGACCATACGCGCCATACCGGCCATGGGCTGAACGACTTGAGCGCGACATTTCTGAACAACAACCGCAACAAACGATCCATCGCCATCGATGTCAAAAGCGCCGAAGGGCGGGAGGCGCTGATAAAGCTGGTCGCGACGGCGGACGTATTCATACAGAATTTTCGCCCCGGCGTGGTTGAACGGCTGGGGATCAGTGAGCCGGAACTGCGAAAGGTGACGCCGGATCTGATCTATGTCTCCATGAGTGGCTGGGGCGAAAATGGGCCGCTGTCCCACAAACCCGTTTACGACCCCATTATTCAAGCATTGTCCGGTCTGGCCACCGTGCAGGCGGGCTCGGACCAGGATCGTCCAAGATTGATCCGTACCATTCTGCCCGACAAACTGACCGGCGTTACCGCCGCGCAAGCCGTCACCGCCGCCCTTGCCGGACGGGCGAAAACCGGCGAGGGGCAGCATGTGAAAGTGTCCATGCTGGATTCCATTATCGCGTTTTTATGGTCGTCGGATATGGGTGGTCAGACCTTTGTCGGCAATGAAGTCAGCGAGCAGAGAGCCGCAACTTTCATTGACCTGATTTACGAGACCAAGGATGACTACATCACCGTCTCGACCATGACCAACGTGCAATGGAAGAGTTTTTGCGAAGTCGCCGGGCGAGAGGATCTACTGGCGGACGAACGCTTTGCGACCCCGGCCCTGCGCGACCGGAATGCCGATGCGCGGCTCAATCTTATTCAGGAAGTGCTGTTGGAAAAGCCGGCGGCGGAATGGCTGCAAACCCTCGACGATGCCGGCGTCCCCTGCGCGCCCGTACTGACCCGCAAGCAGATGATCGATCACCCCCAGATAAAGGCCAGCGGCATCGTTGTGGAGCACGACCATCCCCACGCGGGACGGCTTCGCCAGGCGCGGCCGGCGGCCCGCTTTGAAAGCACGCCCACGTCGATCCGGCAAGGCGCACCGCTGCTGGGCCAGCATACCTATGATTTATTGGCCGAAGTCGGATATAGCGAACAGGAAATCGACGCCATGGTCGAGGCAGACGTCCTGCATGCGCAAAAACCGGATGAGACCGGATGAGGCAGCAATGACCTATCGGCTTTATAACCGGCCCGGATCAGGCGGCTTCGTGGTGGAGGCGGCGCTTGCCCTGGCCGAGGCGCCATTCGAATTGGTTGAACTTGCGTCACGGGCGGGAACGCCCCTGGAAGAAAATTTTCGGGAGATCAATCCCTGGGGGCAGTTGCCCACACTGGTCCTGCCCGATGGTTCCATCATGACAGAGACCGCTGCGATCCTGATCCATTTGGCGGCCTGCTTTCCCGAAAAGAACCTGGCGCCACTGCCCGGCACATTCGCGCACGGGAAATTCCTGCGCTGGATGGTTTTCGCCAGCGTGAATCTTTACGAAGCCGTGCTGCGGGCCGGCTATCCGGAACGCTTTACCACCGATCCCGAAGCCGAGGCAGCGACGACGGCGGCGGCGGTGGCGCGCATGGGCGAAGCCTTGGCGGTACTGGAACAGGCCATTGATCCGGGGCCCTTCCTTTTGGGCGACGACATGAGCCTGGTGGATGTCTATATCGCCATGCTGTTTTCTGTGGTACCGGGGAGAGATCGACGCACCGCGCCTCACCGCACTGAAGAACGGCGTCACCGGGAACCCCATTGTCACGCCCATTTGGCGGCGACACTACGGCGACCGCTAGCAGGCCGCTGGAAGACGATTTTTCGCATTCGAATTTGGTTTGTATTCGTCATTCCCGCGAACGCGGGAATGACACGGAGATGCAGGTAAATTGGAATTCTTAGCGCCCTGCTAAATCGGCCAGACCCGTGGATACAGCGGTGCCGTGAGCCGGGCGCCGTCGGCGTAGTCTTCGCTGCGCAGGTGGATATTGGTGCCGGGTCGAGTATCGTAGCGAATGTCGTCACCGGTGTAGCGCACGGTATAGCCGCGCCGGCGCACATCGGCCCGTAGGTTGCCGCCTGCGCCATGGACCGTCATGGCATGAAATACATAGGCATCGCCGGGCTGCAAATCCCAGGTGACAATGTCGTAATCGCCGCGCGCGGCCTCCACATCCGGCATGTCCACATAGTCGGGATTGCGCTCGTAATCATCATGCGCCTTGGTGTCGCCGAAACGCTCCGGCTGGAACATCTTGCCCCATTTGTGGGAGCCACGGATAAATTCCAGGGCGCCGCTGTCCATGGTGACCGGGTCGGGGGAAATCCAAAACGATAGAATTTGCCGGCCCCGCACCGGCCAATAGGGTTGATCGTTGTGCCATCGGGTCGGGTTCGGCGTGCCCGGTTCCTTGATGAATAATTGATCGTACAGCAGATTTACATTGTCACTGCCGAGGAGCGTCGCCGTCAGCTCCCCCAGCCCGGAATTCAGGCAGAAATCCCGCAGGTCGGGATCGGTCTCCCAGGTTCGAAGATTGCCATGGAAGCGCCCGCTGCCATTCGTCGCCGGGTAACCATGAACATATGGCGCCGGGTCGGCGATATCCCGTTCGATCGCGGCGGCGATACGATCCAGCCATTCGGAGGAAACCAAATTCCGCATGACCATCACGCCGTCATCGGCAAGGGTCTGAATGTCCTGTTCACTGACCATTTTTCGCTCCCAACTATAATCCCGCCAACCAGGCCCGAACGCGCTTCTCGTTAACGCCGAAATCGCTATGACCGTAGTGGGAGCGACTGAAAATCGCCAGGGTCGCCTTGTTCTCTTCCAGCGGGATAAATCTAACTGTAATGCTGTCGGGATAACGCACCGTCTCGCTGCGCTGAATGTAGTCATATTGCAGGGCACCCTCGTCCGCCGCACCGGCCTCGATCCGCGGCTGCTTCGCCAGCATGGCCGTCCAGCGCTGCTTCAGGTCCTCGGCCGAGCCATCAAAGACCGGGCTGACCATGTGCGCGGTGGCGGCGCAATACCCGTCCGGGCAGACCAGGAATTGATTGGACTTGCCGCCTAACTGCAAGCTTGCGAAATCCACCGCTGTCAGATCCATGGGGCCAAAGATAATCTCCAGCGTCTTCTCCCGCCCCGTCACGACCGTCAGCAGCCCGATCACGGCGACGATGCCGACGGCAACCGTGACAATCAGTTTCGCGCCCTTGAACATTATCCCCTCCCTTAATCCAGATCTTCCACCGGCACGAAGTCGTCCAACAGGCCGAAGGCCTTTGGCCCAAATACCGCCAGGGCTTTATCCGTACGCATGATGGGCGGGGCGGAAACGGCCATGACCGTGACCCGCTGGCCGTAACGCAGGCGTTCGGTGGTGATGGGTTGGGCCATCTCGCTGTCCAGAATGCAGACCAGGTCAGGCACGATGGCGCGCAGCTCGCCGCCCTGGCGGGCCCTGAGAAATTCGTTCTGGAATTGAATTTCCAGGGACGGCTCCTCCGGGTTGGAAATGATCACCTTGCCCACGGCATAGCCGCCCTCGGTATCGCGCATCAGATCGGTGACCGTGCCGCTAATCAGCACCTTGGCATGACCATAGTGGGTCATCGCCAGCATATCGATCAATTCATCGAAGGGATCCTGATTGCCGGCCCGGGACTCCCGCAAATTGGCGCCGATGGCCTGGCACAGGGTCGTCGTAAATGGAACGGCCACCCTTTGCACGGTTTTGCCGTCCATGGGGTAGGAGGCCATGGCCGACCGCGCGCCCATGCGGATGGCGATGCCCCGGGCGATGTATTCGGCCCGGGCGTCGTCATCGATCTCCAGGATCGTGGTATCACCATGTTCGGATGCCAAGGCAAAGGGCGCGCTGGAGGCGCCATAGACCGAAAAGGTAACCATCTGCAGTTCCGGAAAGGCCCGGCCCATGCCGTCGGCATCGACAATGGGCCGGCCCAGCATGGCGGCGATATAGATGGGCATCATGGAGTTGGAGCCGCCCGCCTCGAACGCGATCAGGGCATCCGCCTGACGGCCCAAATGTTTTTCCAGTGCCAGGACTGCCGCCGCGGGCTGATCGGCGCCCATGATTTTCTCGATCGCCACGGTCGGCGCACCCAGATTGCCGCAGGCGATGACCAGGGCATCGTCGTCCAGCTCTTCCGGCATCAGCATTTGCACCGGGCCGTTTTCCGTGATGGCGCGGCGGGTCATCAGGGTGGCAATATAAGGATCGCCGCCGCCCCCCGTGCCCAAAAACGTGGCGCCCAGGGCAATATCATCCAGATCGCTCAGGCCGATTTCAATCATCAGCCGGCACCCGCATCAATTTTCACACTGGCGCCAGCCAAATCACCGACCGCCTTGACCCGCAGTCGGGTGGTGTTGCCGGGCCGGTAACTCAGAGGAACCTCGTCCATTTCGACAATACGGATACTTTCCGGCTCGGCCCCGGCTTCCTGGGCCTGGGAGGCGGCCCTGGCCTTGGCGGAGGCAACCGCGTCTTCGCGGGTCATCTCGTCCAGGGAAAAGATACGGTCGCACTCGCCACTGACCATGGCGATGGAAGCACCGATGGCATTCGCAACCTGACCATATTCGGGGCGCATAATTTCGCCGCCGCCGATGCTGTCGCCGCTGAGCAACGGCGCGCCGCCGCCGACCAGGATAACCGGCAGGCTGGCGGCATTGGGACGGACCTGATCCAGGGCCACTTCAACAATCTCGCCAGCGGTTTCCAGGGCTATGTCGGCAAAATCGATATGTTCCACCTTGGCCCTGTCGCCAAACTCCATTAGACCGCTCGCCACGGCGATATCGCTCATGGTCAGACTGTCGCCGCCCATCACCAGGGCGCGCCGCTCCAATTCGAAACCAACGGAATCCGGGCCGATGCTGTCGCCGCTATCGCGAACCAGACTGCCGCCGCCCAGACCCACGGCCAGCAAATCGGGCATGCGAAAGTTAGTGCGCACGCCGCCCACTTCAACCGTCATCGCGGCCTCGCGCGGGAAACCGCCCAGCAATAGGCCGATATCCGTTGTTGTGCCGCCAATATCGACCACCAGGGCATCATCCAGTCCCGAGAGGATGGCCGCGCCGCGGATGGAGTTGGTGGGGCCGGAGGCGAAGGTCAGCACCGGGTAGCGCGCCGCATGGGCCGCCGTCATTAATGTACCGTCGTTCTGAGAGATAAAAAGCGGCGCCTTGAGGCCCAGATCTAAAATCGCACGGTCAAAAGCGCCCAGGACACGATCAGCCAGGCTGGTCAGGGCGCCATTCAGGATCGCCGCGTTTTCCCGCTCCAACAGGCCGATACGGCCGATACGGTGGGACAGCGTAATCGTCGCCTCGGGCAGTTCATTTTGCAGAATGGCGGCCGCGCGGGTTTCCATATAGCCGTCCAGGGGCGAGAAGACCGAGGTAAGGGCGATGGCGCCGATGCCCTTGGCGCGAATATCCCTGGCCGCCGCGCGGATTTCATTTTCGTCCAGTGCCGAAATTTCCCGACCGTCGAATTCAAGGCCCCCGTGCAACAGATAGCAATCCTGGCCCACAACTTCCAACAGATCCGACGGCCAATCGGACATGGGCGGCACCGCCGTGGTGGCGGGCGCCGCTAGGCGTATCACCGCGACCCGGTTCAGACGGCGGCGTTCGATCACCGCATTGGTAAACTGGGTGGTGCCCAGCATGACGGCAAAAACCTCGGCCCCATCGGCGTTGCCCTGTCGCAGAACCGCGCCGGCGGCGGCGACGATGGAACCGGTGATATCCTCACCCGTCGCCACCTTGTGCCAGGCCAGAACCCGGTCGCCATCCATCAGGACCGCGTCGGTGTTGGTGCCACCGACATCAATGCCCAATCGCAACGGGGAACCCGGCATGGGGACTAGGCCTCCGCCGCCTGGCCACGGCGGGCGGCCTTACGGGCCGGTTTGGCTTTCGATTTTGCCTTGGCTTTCACCTTGGCTTCAACCTTGGACTTCACCTTGGATTCCACCTTGGACATATCGGGCGCCGGCAAGGCGGCCTTGCGCCCCAGCAGATCCTTCAGATACTGCCCGGTATAGCTCTCCGCCACCTTCGCTACGGCCTCCGGCGGGCCCTCGGCGACGATACGGCCGCCGCCCGAGCCGCCCTCGGGGCCCAGATCGATAACCCAGTCGGCGGTCTTGATAACCTCCAGATTATGTTCGATGACGATCATCGTGTTACCGGATTCGACCAATGTGTGCAGCACTTCCAATAACTTGCGCACGTCGTCGAAATGCAGGCCGGTGGTAGGTTCATCGAGAATATAAAGCGTCCGCCCCGTAGCCCGGCGGGCCAGCTCCTTGGCCAGTTTGACCCGTTGCGCCTCGCCGCCCGACAAAGTTGTCGCCTGTTGGCCCACGTGGATATAGCCCAGGCCCACCCGTTGCAGCGTGACCATCTTGTCGCGCACCAGGGGCACGGCCTTGAAGAATTCCGCGCCCTCGTCGACGGTCATATCCAATATATCGGCGATGGATTTACCCCGGAACCGGATTTCCAAAGTCTCCCGGTTATAGCGCCGGCCCAGACAGACATCGCATTGCACATAGACGTCGGGCAGGAAATGCATCTCGATCTTGACCAGTCCATCGCCCTGACAGGCCTCGCAACGGCCGCCCTTGACGTTGAAGGAAAACCGCCCCGGCTTGTAGCCCCGTGCCTCCGATTCCGGTAAAGCGGCGAACCATTCCCGGATCGGCGTGAAGGCACCTGTATAAGTGGCGGGGTTGGAGCGCGGCGTACGCCCGATGGGGGATTGATCGATATCCACCACCTTGTCGAGATAATGCAGCCCCTCGATCTTGCGGAATGCGCCGGGATGGTCCCGGGCCCCGTTCAGGAATTTGGCCAGGGCCTTGTACATGGTTTCGATCAACAGGGTCGATTTGCCGCTGCCCGAAACCCCGGTCACGCAGGTAAAAGTGCCCAGGGGAATATGGGCATCCACATTCTGCAGGTTGTTGGAAGAGGCGCCCAAAATGGCCAACTGCTGGCTGGGATGCCCCTTGCGCCGGCGCTTCGGCACGGCAATCTGCTTCATGCCCACCAGATACTGCCCGGTCAGGCTGTCGGGCGATTGCATGATCTGTTCCGGCGTGCCCTGGGCCACCAGATGGCCGCCGTGCTCGCCCGCCGCCGGGCCCAGGTCGAGCACATAATCGGCGGCGCGGATAGCTTCCTCGTCATGTTCCACGACGATCACCGAATTGCCCAGATCCCGCAGGTTCTTCAGGGTCTGCAACAGCCGTTCATTGTCCCGCTGGTGCAGACCGATGGAGGGTTCGTCCAGCACATACAACACCCCCGTCAGGCCGGAGCCGATTTGCGAAGCCAGGCGAATCCGCTGACTTTCCCCGCCCGAAAGGGTGCCCGAAGCGCGGGAAAGCGTGAGATATTCCAGGCCCACGTTGACCAGGAAGCCCAGGCGATCATTGATTTCCTTCAACACCCGGCCGCCGATTTCCAGTTGCCGCGCGGTCAACACATTATCCAGGGAGGCGAACCAGTTCCGCGCTTCCAGGATCGACAGGCCCGTGGCCGAGCCGATATGCCGCTCACCGATGCGCACGGCCAGGGCCTCCCCTTTCAGGCGGTGGCCATCGCAGGCCTCGCACGTCGTGATGTTCTGGAAACGCTCCAATTCCTCCCGCACCCAGGCGCTGTCCGTCTCGCGGTAGCGCCGCTCCATATTGGGGATGACGCCTTCGAACGGTTTCTTGGTCTTGTAGCTGCGCAGGCCGTCATCATAGTGCATCTCAACCGGCGTCCGGCCTGTGCCGTACAGAATGGCCTTCTGCATCTTCTCGGGCAACTCGTGCCAGGGATAGGTGGTGGAGAATTTGAAATGCCGGGCCAGGCTGTCCAGGGTCTGGGTGTAATAGGGCGAGGTGGAGCGCGACCAGGGCGCGATGGCACCATCCCGCAGGCTCAAATTCTCGTCCGGCACGGACAGCGCGGGATCGAAATAAAGTTGATCGCCCAGGCCGTCGCAGGAGGGACAGGCGCCGAAGGGGTTATTGAAGGAAAATAGCCGCGGTTCAATCTCGGCAATGGTGAAACCCGACACCGGGCAGGCGAAACGGGCAGAAAAGGTCGTCTCCCCGCCGCCGTCCGCCTCTTCCACCACCGCGATGCCGTCGGCCAGATCGAGGGCGATTTCCAGGCTGTCGGCCAGGCGGGTCTGCAAATCCTCGCGCAGCACCACACGATCCACCACGACGGCGATATCGTGCTTTTTGTTCTTTTCCAGGGCCGGGACCTGGTCCAACTCGTACAACTCACCGTCCACTTTCACCCGTTGAAAGCCCCGTTTCATCAGATCGGCGAATTCCTTGCGGTATTCCCCCTTGCGGCCCCGGGCGATGGGGGCCAGCAGGTACAGGCGCGCGCCCATCTCCATCCCCATGATGCGGTCGACCATCTGGCTGACGGTCTGGCTTTCAATGGGCAGGCCGGTGGCGGGCGAATATGGAATGCCGATACGAGCCCACAACAGGCGCATATAATCATAGATCTCGGTCACCGTGCCGACGGTGGAGCGCGGGTTGCGCGAGGTGGTCTTCTGTTCGATGGCAATGGCCGGGGACAGGCCATCGATATGGTCCATGTCCGGTTTCTGCATTAGTTGCAGGAACTGCCGGGCGTAGGCGGACAGGCTTTCCACATAGCGGCGCTGCCCCTCGGCATAGATGGTGTCGAATGCCAGGGAGGATTTACCGCTGCCCGACAGGCCGGTAATCACCACCAACTGGTCGCGGGGAATATCGACATCGATATTCTTTAGAT
>JABIRL010000001.1 GCA_018667855.1 Rhodospirillaceae bacterium | reverse complement strand
CGGCCGACAATGTGGTCTTGCCGGTGCCCGAAAGGCCAAAAAATATCGCCGCGCCGCCGTCCGTGCCCACGTTGACGGAACAATGCATGGGCAGGACATCTTGCGCCGGTAGCAGGTAATTGAGGATCGAGAATACGGATTTCTTGATCTCGCCGGCATAAGAGGTGCCGCCGATGATCACCATGCGCCGCTCGAACGAGGCCAGGATATAGGTACCGCTGCGCAGACCCGGGGTGTCGGCGGGCGCCTCCAGCTCGGGCGCATGCAAAATCGTAAACTGCGGCTCGAAACTGGCCAGCTCGGATGCGGTGGGTTGGATGAACATGTTGCGGGCGAACAACGTATGCCAGGCCTGTTCGGTCACAATACGCACACCCAGGCGCTGGTCCTTGTCGGCACCGGCCCAAACATCCTGAACAAACAGGTCGCGGCCCTCGTAATGGGTCAATTGCGCTTTCAGGATGGCATCGAATTCCTCCGGCTCGATCGGTTTATTGATCGCACCCCAATCGATATCGCCTTCGTTGCTGGTTTCCCGCACGATGAACTTGTCATTGGCCGACCGCCCCGTATGAACGCCGGTGCGGCAGACCAGGGCGCCGCCATGGCTCAACTCCGCCTCGCCGTTGGCGAGGGCCATTTGATACAGGGCACTGGTCGTCAAATTCCAATATTGTTTACCGGAATTGTTGATGCCCTGTGTTTTCAGCCCATGGCGGCTGACGTTAGCTCCAATCTGCGTCACTGAATACTCTCCTGAGAGACGACGATACGTCCACCCGTGAAAAACCGATGGAACGATGTGTTAATCCTATAGCGATGATGGCGCAACAGCGCCCGGCCTTTTTTTGTAATACCCCTTGCGATCAAAGATAATCGCCTAAAGTCCCCGAAGCAATAATATCGATGGCTGAATCAACATGGCAATAGGCAAGGTGCGACAATTTGGCGCAGGCTCTGGCGGAACAGGCGATCAGGATTTTCCGGCGCCTGCCGCCCGCGCAGAATGGGCCAGGGTGACCAGCCGTTGACGCAGCGAATCGCCGTCCTCGGCCGGTGTATCAAAGTCCATGCGCAGTACCTCGCCGCCGCGGCGCAAATCGCATCCTTCCCCGTCACATCCCGTCATGATCCATCCCGTTCCCGTCGCGCCCAGCAGATGCTGCGCATAGTCCTGTACGGCGTCGCCATGATCTTCGTTCATATGTGCGACGGCATCGGCCTCCCACGCCGCCAGTTGGCCGCCGTCGGCGTCTTGAAAAAGCAATTCGGCCCCATCGATCCATTCAATCATACCGAAGCCTGCAACCAGATGCCCGCGGCTCACGTCCACGGAATAGAATGCAAAATCGGCGAAATCCGCATAACCCGCCGCGTCTTCGTGTCGGCGCAAAAATCTCTGCCGCAGGTGATCCCCATCATCGCGCAGCGCCCGGCCTTGAACGCTTAGCCTGGCCCCAGTCAACGGTGATGCCAGGCCCCGGCTGCCGTCGAACAACAGGGATATTCTGTTGTCGGCGGCAATGTTTTTGCTGTGTTCGGCCAGGTCCGAGAGCAACAGAATGGGCGAGGCATCATAGTCGGCGGCCACCAGCACCAGCGAGGCAAGGGGGTGGCCATCATCCGTCAGAGAGGTTGCCAGCACGGCCGTTTCGTGCGCCCGCATCAGGCGCCGCGCCAAATTGGCTGTTTCCGTCATATTGTCATCCGCTGCTTTTGTCCGCCGCTTTTATCCGCTGGTCATTGTTCGCTGGTCATTGTTCGTGGCTATTCCATAAGAAGCCGCGTATAGGCGCCCATTAATGTCTTTACGATGCTCCTCATCCGTTATCCGACAAGGCCATGAATACCACAATACCCTTATCATCGGGCAAGGGCCCTGGCTCCGAATTCGGCACCCGCGTGCGGGTCATCGCCAAGCTGGCCATGCCGGTGACGGCGGCCCGGCTGGGCATGTTGGTGCTGGTCATGGTCGATACCGCCATGACCGGCCATTTCAGCACCGCCCATCTGGCCTATTACAGCCTGGCCCAGGCGGTGAGCATGGTGTGCATGCTGGTTGGCGTTGGCATGCTGATCGGAACAGCGGTGCTATGTGCCCAGGCGGTGGGCGCGGGCGCACACAAGGACTGCGGCGTCATCTGGCGGGTCTCGGTCTTGCACGCCTTTGCCTTGGGCTGTTTCTTTGCCCTGCTGGCCCAGGCCGGCACCTGGTTTTACCACCTGCTGGGCTACGACACGGCGTTTGCGAATGGTGCCGGCGGGGTGGTGGCGATCCTCAATTTCGGCCTGCCTGGTCAGCTGATCTATACGGCCTGTATTCTGTTTCTGGAATCCCTCAGCCGGCCCGGACCGGGCCTGGTGATCATGATCGCCGCCAACGTCGTGAATGCCGGCCTGAACTGGTTGTTGATCGGTGGCGAGATGGGGCTGGGGGCCGAGGGCGCGGCCTGGGCCACCACCGCCGTGCGTTGGCTGATCGCGCTGGCGGCGGTGATCTATATTTTGCGCATGGCCGAGGGCGGGCGATACAATGTCGCCGGGCCCATGCACCAATGGCGCGTGATCGGCGGCAAGCTGCGCGGCCTGGGCTATCCCTTGGGCTTGGCGCAGGGGCTGGAATCGGCGGCCTTTGCCTCCCTGACCCTGTTTGCCGGCCACATCAGCGGACAGGCCGCGGGCGCCTTCCAGATTGTTATATCCATGGTCGGTTTCTGTTTCATGGCAGCCATCGGCGTCGGCACGGCGACGGCGGTGCACGTGGGCATGGCGATCGGCCGGCAGGATCAGCGCCAAATGGTCCTGTCGGGCTGGGCCGGGCTGTTCACCATTACCGTTTTCATGGCCGTCATGGCGGTGATCATGGCCCTGATTCCGGAAACTCTGGGCCATATCTTCACCGATGATCCGGACTTGCTGGCTATCGTCGTGCCGACCCTGTTGGTGGGTGCCGCGATCCTGATCTCGGACGGCGCTCAGGGCGTTTTGATGGGTGCCCTGCGCGGGGCGGGTGATGTATGGATTCCCACCGCCATGCATCTTTGCTCCTTCCTCCTCGTCATGGTACCGGCAGCCGGTTGGTTTGCCCTGCGTACGGACCTGGGCACGCCGGGCTTGATGCTGGGTACCTTTTGCGGCGTCACCCTGGCCGCGATCCTGCTAGCGGGACGCTTCCACGTGCTCACCAAACGGCCCATTAACCGTCTTTAAAACTGCCCAGAAATGGTCACATTCCGGCCGCAATCGGGTCCACCCCTGGCGTTAGAGTGGCTCCAGACTACATAATAGGTATGGATGAAGGGAAATAGCATGGCCCCGACCATTACGCTGGTTGACGATGACAAGAATATTCTGACCTCCGTTTCCATTGCATTGGAGGCGGAGGGCTACAAGGTCACAACCCATACCGAAGGGCAATCGGCGCTACAGGCGATGATTGACCGTGCGCCGGATCTGGCGGTTCTGGACATTAAGATGCCGGGCATGGATGGCATGGAATTGCTCAACCGACTGCGCCGGGTGTCTGCCGTGCCGGTAATTTTCCTGACCTCCAAGGATGAAGAGATCGATGAAATGCTGGGCCTGAAAATGGGCGCGGACGATTATATCCGCAAACCGTTTTCCCAGCGTTTGCTGATCGAACGCATTCGTGCCGTCCTGCGCCGCAGCGAAGCCGCGGTCCGTTCCGGCGATGACGAAGACAGCGAACTTTTGATCCGGGGCGATCTGCGCCTGGACCCGACCCGCCACGAATGCGTCTGGCGCGGTGCGGAGGTGCAATTGACCGTAACGGAATTTCTGCTGTTGCAGGCCTTGGTCAAGCATACCGGTCATGTAAAAAGCCGGGACCAGTTGATGGATGCGGCATATGGCGACAATATCTATGTGGATGACCGCACAATCGATTCACATATCAAACGCCTGCGCCGAAAGTTCAAGGCGGCCGACGATGATTTCACCGGCATCGAAACCCTGTACGGCCTGGGCTATCGCTTCCAGGAATAGTGGCGATGTAGCTTTGGTCCGGATGCCGCAACAGGCCCCTAAGTGGTAAGGCCGCTGGGCGAACCGGGCCCCCGTCCGGCGGCGCCGGCGCAAATACGCCTGGCTGGTGTCAAGGGCCCGGAACCGGAGCGGCGCCGTCGCTTTTCCACGCTGACCCTGCGCATTCTGGCGCCCAATGTGTTGGCCCTGGGGGTTCTGGTCGGCGGCATATTCTATCTCGATCAATATCGCGACGGCCTGCTGGATGCCAAGATCGCCGCCATGCAAAGCCAGGCCGAGGTCATTGCCGGCGCCCTGGGCGAAAGCGCCTTGACCGGGCCCGAGGATCGCCGCCGCCTGGAACGGGGCACGTCCGCGCGCATCATCCGCCGCCTTGTGGTGCCAACCCGGACCCGGGCCCGGCTGTATCTGCCCAATGGCGGCATGCTGGCCGATTCCAGGGCACTGGTGGCGGCTGGGCGCCAGGTACAGCTGCGTTATTTGCCACCCGCCGATCCCACCGACCGGGCCATGAAATTCTTCAACCGGGTCTATGACTGGTTGTTGCCGGCCTTGCCCAGCGGCCCGGCCTTCCCGCCCTACAAGGAACGCCTGGGCGGCGGTCTGGATGACTATCCCGAGCTGCGGGTGGCTTTGAAGGGCGAAGTCGGTGGCGCCATTCGAACCTTTAAGGACGAAACGCTCATTTTGACCGTTGCGGTACCGGTACAACAATTGCGCCGCGTGGTGGGCGCCTTGCTGCTGTCCGCCGATAGCGCTGATATCGAGGAAGGCGTACGCAACGCCCGCCTGGCTATATTGCAGGCCTCGGCTCTGGCCCTGACGGTAACGGTGCTGATGTCGTTTTTTCTGGCCGGCACCATCGCGGGCCCTGTGCGTCGCCTGGCCGCCGCCGCGGATCGGGTGCGCCGCTGGCGGGGCCGGCGGGCTCAGATCCCCGATCTGAGCCGCCGCCGGGATGAAATCGGTGATCTGAGCGCCGCCCTGCACGAAATGACCGAGGCGCTTTACGGCCGCCTCGACGCCATCGAGGTGTTCGCGGCGGATGTGGCCCATGAAATCAAGAACCCATTGACGTCCATGCGCAGTGCCCTTGAATCCATCGACCGCACCGAAGATCCATCGCAAAAAAGCCGCTTGATGGCGGTGATCGCACAGGACATCCGGCGCATGGACCGTCTGATCAGCGACATATCCAATGCCAGCCGCATTGATGCGGAGCTGGCAAGGGAGGAATCCGAACGGGTTGATCTAACCGCGCTGTTGCAAACTCTGGTAGCCATGCGGCAGTTGGATGACGGCACGCCGAACCCGCGATTTTCCCTGGAACTTGATCCGGGCGAACAGATCCTGATCAATGGTCTGCCCAGCCGCCTGGGTCAGGTGGTCGACAATCTGGTCGGCAATGCCCTGTCGTTCTCGCCGCCCCGGGGCACGATCCACCTGTCCCTGGAGCGTCGCGGAGAGGTGGCCCAACTGGTCGTGGCGGATGACGGCCCCGGCATTCCGCCGGGCCAGGAGGAGGCTATTTTTCAACGATTTTACAGCCAGCGCCCGGCCGGCGAAGAGTTTGGTCAGCATTCCGGCCTGGGCCTGTCCATCAGCCGGCAAATTATCGAGGCCCACGGCGGCAACATTACCGCGCAAAACCGTTTGGACGGTGGCGCTCAGTTCGTGGTTCGCCTGCCGCTTTCTTGATTTGGCCTAAATTCCCAGCTGCCGGGCCAGGTCGGGAAAATCATCGGCGATGATGTCGTGGTGGTCATCAGGTTTCGGATCGGGCGGGCCGGTCACGCCCCATTCGTCCGGTCGGCGCACGAAGGCGGATTTGAAGCCGACATCGCGGGCCGCGTTCAGATCGAAATTGTGGCAGGCCACCATAAGGATTTCAGACGGCTCCAGGGCCAGCCATTTCGCGGCCTGTTGATAGGCTTTTGGCCGGGTCTTGTAAGTCCCGATCATCTCGCAGGAGATCACCGCATCCCAGGACAGGCCGTTGCGCTTGGCCGTATCAACGATCAGCGAGACCGTCAGAATGGTGAAGGAGGCGACCACGAATTTTTCCCGCAGCTTGGTCAGGGCGGCGGGAAAATCCGGCCAGCAATCCAGCTGGTGCCACGTATACCAGATGGCCTGGCGGTCTTCCGCCGTGAAGGCGCCCAGGTCGTATTTGGCGATCATTTCGCCCAGCTGTTCGCGATGGACATCGTCGATATTGAAGGTCGCCGGAGCATCCGTGCCGGCATTGACCATGGCTTTGAGAGAGTTGGTCCGGTAATCGTTGGTGATCGCCGGCCAGTCCCGCTCCAGACCATGACGGCCCCCGGCGGCGGCCAGGGCGCTACCGATACCGGTGTGCCAATCCAGAATGGTGCCGCCCGTATCGAATGTCAGTGCCTTGATGGTTTCCATGGTGCTAATCCAGTATCAGTTCGGCGAAGGTATTCAGATCGTCGTCGTTCTTGGGCCAGACCAGCAGCGATGTCACGGCGCTGTCTTCCCAGGCCGCCAGGCGCTGCTTGATGCGGTCCTTGGGACCGACCAGGGCGATGTCATCGACCAGTTCGTCCGGCACGGCGGCCACCGCTTCCTCTTTCCTGCCGTCCAGGTACAGATCCTGGATCTTCCCGGCCGCCTCGCCATAGCCCAGGCGGACCACCAGTTCATTGTGGAAATTGCGGTCCTTGGCACCCATGCCGCCCACATAGAGCGCCAGGCTTTTTTTCACTTCAAGGCGCCCTGCCTCCAGGTCATCGGTGATATGCAGCTTCATGGGATACATGATTTCGAAATTATCATCCCGCCCGGCAATGGCCTCCGCATAGACATCCTCGCGCTCGGGGGAATAATACAGTGGGAACCAGCCGTCACAGATTTCAGCCGCCATGGCGACATTCTTCGGGCCCTCGGCGCCCAGGAAGATGGGGATGTCGGCGCGCAGGGGATGGGTGATCGGCTTCAACGGCTTGCCCAGGCCCCAGGAACCGGGCGCGTCCTCCGGATAGGGAATGGTGTAGTGGGGGCCCGCACCCGTCACCGGGTTCTCCCGCGCCAGCACCTGGCGGATGATGTCGATATATTCCCGGGTCCGGGCCAGGGGCTTGGCAAAGGGCTGGCCGTACCAGCCTTCCACCACTTGCGGCCCGGAAACACCAAGGCCCAGGATCAGCCGCCCGTTCGAGAGATGATCCAGGGTCAGGGCATGCATGGCCGTCGCCGCCGGCGTACGGGCCGAAATCTGCACGATGGCCGTACCCAGCTTGATCTTCTCCGTATGAGCGCCGACCCAGGCCAGCGGCGTCAGGGCATCGGAACCATAGGCCTCGGCCGTGAAAAATCCGTAGTAGCCCAAAGCCTCGGCCCGCTTGGCCAGATCGATCAATCCTTCGGGCGGCTGGGCGCCCCAATAGCCCGTCATCAATCCCAGTTTCAGCGTCATGGCAACCTCCAGTAAATCTTTGTTGACTACAGTATCGAAAATCCGGGGCCGCCGTCTCTATTGAAATACCTTGACTTTTCCCCGCCGAAAGAGTTTCTGCGCCCTAGCGACACTCCCAATATGAGTAATTCGATCCCGCGCCGCCTGATATCAGGCCGAGTGTCTTGGCCGGTTGATCGAGAAAGAACAATTTAAGAATGACAGAATTTGCGGGCCTCGAACTGGCCCAACCCCTTCTTCGTGCGATTGCCGACGAAGGTTACACCACACCTACACCCATTCAGCTGAAAGCCATCCCGCCCCTGCTACAAGGCCGGGATTTGCTGGGTGTGGCCCAAACCGGCACCGGCAAGACCGCTGCCTTCGCCCTGCCCCTGCTGCAGCATTTGACAAAGGACGGCAGCAAGCTGCAGGAGCGCAGACCACGCGCCCTGATCCTGGCGCCGACCCGCGAGTTGGCCGGCCAGATCGGCGACAGCATCCGCGCCTATAGCCGTCACATGGGCCTGCGTTCCACCGTTGTCTTCGGCGGCGTTTCCATTCGGCCTCAGATCAAGGCCTTGGCCCAGGGCGTCCACGTGCTGGTCGCCACGCCGGGCCGACTGTTGGATCTGATGAACCAGGGCAAAGTCCGCCTTGATGCGGTCGAGGTCTATATCCTGGACGAGGCTGACCGCATGCTGGACATGGGTTTCATCCGTGATGTGAACAAGATCACCGCGGCCGTCCCGAAACGGCGCCAGACGGAATTGTTTTCGGCCACCATGCCCAGATCCGTGCAGGGTCTGGCCGACGGCCTGCTTGATGACCCGATCCGGGTTGAAGTAGCGCCGGCGGCGACCACCGCGGAAAAGGTCGAACAGCGTGTGCTGTTCGTGGCCAAGGACAAGAAGCGGGCTCTGCTGAGCGATCTAATGGCCGATGCGGATATTTCCCGGGTCTTGATCTTTACCCGCACCAAGCATGGCGCCAATCGGGTGGCCAAGCATTTGGATCAGATCGGCGTCGAGTCCGCCGCCATCCACGGCAACAAATCCCAAGGCGCCCGCGAACGGGCCCTGAACGGGTTCCGTAGCGGTAACCTCCGCGCCCTGGTAGCGACTGATATCGCGGCCCGTGGCATCGATGTGGAAGGCGTCACCCACGTCATCAACTTCGATCTGCCGAACGAGCCGGAAAGTTATGTCCACCGTATCGGCCGCACGGCCCGGGCGGGGGCAAGCGGCATGGCCATATCCTTCTGCGATCATGAGGAACGCGCCTATCTGACCGATATTGAAAAAATCATCCGCCAGTCCGTGCCCGTGGACGAGGATCATGCCTATCACCTGGCTGACATCGTCAATGGACCCGGCGCTCCCGGCCCGGCGCGGCAGAATCCCCAACGCAAGCGCCGCCCGAACCCGCGCCGCCGCCGCCGGCCGGTCGCCAGGGCGGCCTGAACCAACGTCGCAAAATCGGCGGGCGCCGGAGAGGCTGGACGCCCGCCGATCCG
>JABIRL010000002.1 GCA_018667855.1 Rhodospirillaceae bacterium | reverse complement strand
CTGTACGGGTGCTGGGCTATAACCTCTCTCGCCTGCGCCTTTACGTTTTCGCATTTGGCGCCGCCCTGGCCGCCATCGCGGGGATTGTCATGGCGCCGATCTGGGGCGTGCGGCCCCATGTGGGCGTGGATGCGGTGATCCCGGCGTTCGTTGTCATTGTACTGGGCGGCGTGGGCAGCTTCTGGGGCGCGGTCAGCGCCGGGTTGTTGGTAGGTATGATCGTGGCCATTACGGCGGCCTACCTGACCGAATGGTCGTTACTGTCCATGTATCTGTTGCTGCTGGTGGTGGTCACCTTCCGCTCCCGCGGTTTCGCGGGCAAAGCCAGCGCGTTGGAGTCCTGAACCATGGCGCTGCAAACACTAAGGTCCTGGTTTACCGCACCAATGCTGTTTTCGTTCCTGATCTTCGGCACCATGCCGCTGTGGATCGATGCGGTGGGGCTGTACCAATACCTGGGCCTGGAAGTGATGATCTGGATCATCTTCGCCCTGGCGGTCAATATGTTGCTGGGCTACACCGGCCTGCCGTCGTTCGGTCACGGTGCCTTTCTGGGCATCGGGGCCTATGCATTCGGCCTGACGCAATTCAACGTGGCGGCCAATCTATGGCTCAGCCTGTTCGGTGCCGTGGCCGTCACCGCGGCCCTGGGCGCCGTCGTGGCGCTGCTGATCAGCCATCGGCGCGGCATCTATTTTGCTCTGATGACCATCGCCTGCGCGCAGATATTTTACTTCATCGCCTCGAAATGGACCGATGTTACAGGCGGCGAGGATGGCTTGTTGAATATCAAACGCCTGCCGGTTGATCTTGGCCTGGCGGAGATATCCATCCAATCCAACTTCAGCCTCTATTATTTGTGTTTCGCCGCTTATGTGGTGATCGTGGTGCTGCTGTGGCGTCTGGTGCATTCGCCATTCGGCAAGGTGCTCTCCGCCATCAAGCAGAACGACAGCCGGGTGGCATTTCTGGGCTACAACGTCTGGCTTTACAAATTTCTGATCTTCACGCTTTCGTGCGGCATCTCCGGTCTGGCCGGGGCCCTGTTCGCCATGGCCCAGGAAGGCGCCTACATCAACATCATGAGCCTGCAATGGTCAGGCATCGCTATTCTGATCGTACTGATCGGCGGCGGCTTCATCAGCTTCTGGGGTCCGGTGCTGGGCGTGGTGTTCTATTTCCTGGCCCGCGACATCCTAGGCGCCTACACGGAAACCTGGCTGTTATGGTTCGGCCTGATCTTCGTCGTCATGGTGATGTTCAAGCCCGAGGGCCTTGCGGGCATCTGGCGCGACGGGCGGGTCTTGCTGGGCCGCAAGCCGGCACCGCAGCCTGATTCCTCGGCGAATCCTTCTATTGCGGGAGGCGACTGAGATGGCCCTGTTCGAAGCCCATCATCTACATAAACGTTTCGCCGATCAGGTCGTTCTGGAAGACATCACCCTGTCGTTCGAGGAAAATCAGATCTCCGGCATCATGGGCCCCAACGGCGCGGGAAAAACCACGTGCTTCAACGTCCTGACGGGACGTTTCAAACCGGACCGGGGCCAGGTCCGCTTTGACGGCCAGGACATCACAGGCTTGCCGCCGCGCAAAATTGCCGGCAAGGGCATCGCCCGGTCGTTTCAGATGATGAATTTGTTCGACGAGTATACGGCGCTGGAAAACATTGTCCTGGCCCTGCCGGAAGTGCGCGCCAGGGGTTTCAGCGTGCTGCATGATTTGAGCAACGACAGCGGTGCCCAGGATCGCGGTGCCCAGGTGCTGGCCCGCATCGGCTTGGCGGGGCGCGAACATGCGCTGGCTTCCGATCTTTCCTATGGCCAACGCCGCGCACTAGAGATTGGTATCGCCCTGGCAGCGGAACCGCGCATGCTGTTTCTCGACGAACCCACCTCCGGCCTGGGCATGGACGCGACGGCTATTCTGGCCGAGCTGATCGGCGAAATCCGCAAATCCGTTTCCATCGTCATTATCGAACACGACATGCGGTTTTTGTTCGATCTGGCGGACACCATCGCGGTGATCCATTGGGGTCAGGTAATCGCCCAGGGCGGACCGGACGAATTGCGCGACAACGAATGGGTGCGCGCCTCGAACCTGGGGGCATTGGCCTGATGCTGGGTATCCAAAATATCGAAACCTTTTATGGTGAGACCCAGGCACTGTTCGGTGTTTCCCTGGATATCGGCCCAGGCGAAGTGGTCAGCCTGCTGGGCCCCAATGGTGCCGGCAAGACCACGACCCTGCGTTCAATTCTTGGTCTGACGCCTGCGCATAGCGGCGAGATCACCTTCGATGGCAAGGCCATAACCCGGGCCCAATCCCATAACATTGCCCGCGCCGGCATCGGCTGGGTGCCTGACGACCGTCGTATATTCCCTACCCTGACCGTGGCCCGCAATCTGGCCATCGCGGCCAAGAAAACCCGCTTTCGCTCCTGGTCGGTGAAGGAGATGTTCGACATTTTTTCGGCTCTGGAGCATCTGATGCCGCGCGAATGCGAAAATCTCTCGGGCGGGGAGATGCAAATGGTTTCGATTTCCCGCGCGCTGTTGGGGTCTCCCGGGCTGGTGCTGATGGACGAACCATCCCAGGGCCTGGCGCCAAAAATTGTGCAGGACGTCATGAAGACGGTCACCCGACTGAAGGCCGAAGGCATCGCGGTGCTGTTGGTGGAACAGAACGCCCAAAGCGCCCTGGCGGTCAGCGACCGGGCCTATGTCATGGATCATGGCAAGGTGGTGCATCAGGGCCCGGCGGCCGAATTGCTGGACGATGCCCCCTTGCGCGAACGGCTGTTGGGAGTCTGAGCCATGACGAGCCAACCGCTTCTCCACGTCGATCAGGTGCACAAAACCTACAGCCGGGGTGTGTTCAACAAACAGGTCACATTTGATCTGCAGGCGGATTTTACCATCCACGAACCCGGTATTGTTGGCGTAATGGGCCCCAATGGTTCCGGCAAGACGACTTTGTTCGAGTTGATCACCGGTTCAAATAATCCGACGGCCGGTCAGGTCCTGGTCTGTGGCCAGGATATTCATCAGGTCCGCAGCGATCAGCGGGACCGCCTGGCCATTCACTATCACCAGTCCTATCAGGTGCGTCATTTCCGCAAGCGGCGGCCAAATTTCATGTTGCAGCCGTCCCATACGGACTACCCAATGGTGCATCTGTTCGACGAGCCGCAGTTCAATACCCAGGACGGCTACATCGGCTTTATGCTGGATTTCTTTCGCCGGCTGCGGGACGAGGGTCGGCTGGTTGTACTGTGCGTGCATCCGAATGAGCCGTTCCATCTGCAAATCATGCAGGAAATCTGCGAGCGTTACATCTTCGTCCAGCACGGCCGACTGAGCTTGGCGCCCACCTACGACGGCCTGCTCGCCAACCCCGACGTCACCGCATATCTGGGTGATCTGGTCGGCGGGCAGGCGGCCTGAGGAGCAATAAATGAACGAGATCACGCCAAAGGTAGACTTCACCAAGGCACTGGACTGCCTGTTCCGGGTTGATGGCAAGGTAGCCTGGCTGCCCGGCGGTTACGGTGGCATCGGCGAGGCCATCGCCTGGGGTTTGGCCATGCACGGTGCTGAAGTGGTGATTTCCGGCCGAGATGCCGGCAAGGCGGAAGCTCTGGCGCAATCGATCCGCGATGCCGGCTTCAAGGCCCATGGCAATGCCGTGGACGTGACATCCGTGGCGGAAATCAGGGACCGGGCCGATGCTATCGCGAACGATCACGGTGCCATCGATATCCTGATGAACTGCGTCGGCATTCAGCGCGAGGAGCCGCTGCTGGAAGTTACCGAAGAGGCCTTCGATGAGGTTTATCAGGTCAATTTAAAGGCCGCGATGTTCCTGGCCCAGGCCGCCGCGCGCCATCAGGTTGCCTCGGCCAGTGGCTGGGGCAAGCAGGTGCATCTGCTGTCCGTACGCTCGCAATTGGGTTTGCGGGACCGGGGCTATTCCGCCTATTGCTCGACCAAGGGCGGCATGGTGATGCTGATCAAACAACATGCCATGGAATTGGCGCCGAACGGCATCACCGTCAATGGCGTGGCGCCCACATTTGTCTACACGGAAATGATCCGGCACGTTATGGAGAACCCGGAGTTTCGCCAAGGTCTGTTGGACCGCATTCCCCTGGGCCGGATCGCCGATCCCAAGGATGTGGTCGGCCCAGCCCTGAGTTTTTGCACCCCGGCCTCGGACTTCGTGACCGGACAAATTACCTATGTCGATGGCGGCATCACCGCTTCCCAATAACCAAAACGATAAAACGATAAGCAGCGGAGAGCACCATGACACGCAAGAAACCGAACGAATTACGCAGCCACCGCTGGTTCGGCGTGGACGACCTGCGCGCCTTCGGCCATCGCTCCCGGGCCAAGCAAATGGGTTACTCAACGGCCGATTTCGCCGGTAAGCCGGTTATCGCCATTATCAATACCTGGTCCGACCTGAATGCCTGCCACATGCATCTGAGGCAGCGGGCGGAGGAGATCAAGCGCGGCGTCTGGCAGGCGGGCGGCTTCCCCGTTGAACTGCCCGCCATGTCTCTGGCCGAACCCATTGTCAAGCCGACCACCATGCTGTATCGGAACTTCCTGGCCATGGAGGCGGAGGAGCTGATCCGCAGCCATCCCATTGATGGCGTGATCCTTATGGGCGGTTGCGACAAGACCACGCCGGCCTTGATCATGGCGGCTACATCCATGGACCTGCCGACGATCTTTTTTCCGGCCGGTCCGGCCCTGCGCGGCAACTGGGCCGGCAATACCCTGGGCACGGGCAGCGATGCCTGGAAATTCTGGGCCGAGCGGCGCGCCGGGCGGCTGGATGCCAAGGACTGGGACGCCATCGAAAGCGGTATCTCGCGCTCTCCCGGCACCTGTATGACCATGGGCACGGCCTCCACCATGACGGCGATTGCCGAAGCGCTGGGCCTGGTGCTGCCGGGGGGAAGTTCCATTCCCGCCGCCGACAGCTCCCATATCCGCCTGGCATCGGAAAGCGGTCGCCGTATCGTGGAAATGGTCTGGGATGATGAGAAAATCTCCTCGTTCCTGGATGAGCGCGCCTTCCGCAACGCCATGCGCCTGGCCATGGCCTATGGCGGTTCCACAAATGCCGCCGTGCATATCCTGGCCATGGCGGGACGGGCCAAGGTGGATATCAAGCTGGATGACCTCGATACCATTGCCCGCGAGGTGCCCTTGCTGGCCAATGTGCGGCCATCGGGCAAGTACCTGATGGAGGATTTTTATTATGCGGGCGGCATTCGTGCCCTGATGGGACGCTTGTCCCATCTGTTGGAAGGCGAGGCGCCCACGGTCAGCGGCAAGACCCTGGCCGAGAATATCGCCGGCGCCGAAGTCTATGATGACGACGTGATCCGCCCCCTGGACAATCCGGTCTCCGACCAGCAGACCTTGGCCGTATTGCGGGGCAACCTGGCCCCCACGGGTGCTGTTTTGAAACCCATCGCGGCGGATCCTGATCTGCTGACCCACACGGGCCCGGCCCTGGTGTTCGAGGATTACAACGACATGGCGGCCCGCATTGACCGCGACGACCTGGATGTGACGGCGGACAGCGTGCTGATCCTGCGCAACTCCGGCCCCCAGGGTGGTCCCGGCATGCCGGAATGGGGCATGCTGCCGATCCCGAAAAAACTGCTGCAGCAAGGCGTCGACGACATGGTGCGCCTCTCCGATGCCCGGATGAGCGGCACTTCGTATGGCACTTGCGTCCTGCACGTCTCACCTGAATCATTCGTTGGCGGACCATTGGCGTTCGTGCGGACCGGCGACATGGTTTGCCTCGACGTACCCGCCCGGCGCCTGGATCTATTGCTGGATGATGCGGAACTGGCTGCCCGTAAAGCCGCCTGGACGGCCCCCGAACCACGCTATGCCCGCGGCTTCGGCGCCATCTACGCTCAACACGTGACCCAGGCCGACCAGGGTTGTGACTTTGCTATCCTGCGTGACGGCGAGGCAGTGCCGGAACCTGAAATTCATTAGACCCGGTCATAGGGCTCAATCTGTGTGGTCGTCGCCAATTACTCGCAAGGCCACATAGGGAACCAGATTGAAGGTCAGCCAGATGATCTTGAATAGTCCCAGGAACAAGTAGATGGCGTTGTTGTAAGTTTCCTGGGAAACCGGTAGCAGCTTGCTGTGGATTTGAAAGATTGCCTCCGGTGCTAGAATGAAAACAATCGTCGATAGCGCCAACAGGCAGCCGTTGATGATGGTGCACCAGAGAAAGAATGCCTTCAGCTTTCGATAATTCACCATGCGTCTCCTTCAAATATTGTGTCTCATATAAAGTTTGTTATTTTGTTTCGCGCAATCGATACGTCTTATTGTCGCAGGCGCCGCAGGATAATTTGTACAATAATTTATAACCCGGCTTTTTGCGTTGGCGGTTGGTGTATACCCTGAAGAGCAGCAACATCTCCGAGTTGGAAAAAAAGAGGGGGCATGATGGATACCAATAGCGTTGGTCTTTTGTTGCAGCAAAAGGGAGTTATCAAACCCTGTCACCGCTGCGACCATATGAAGTTTACGGTCCTCAATGGTTTCACCAAGTTTATATTGCAGAAAAATTTCAGGGACGGGGTCGAAGCCGGCGGTGCATCGGTGCCGGTTATCAATGTGGCGTGCGACAATTGCGGCGCCATCACGGCCCATGCCGTCGGGGCCCTCGGCTTGAAACTGGACTAGGTAGTATTGGCGACCGGATAGGGTTCATCGTCCCAATCCGGCAGACCCGCGCCCAGGTCGAAGTATACGCGTTCGGTGGGAAAATGGGCTTCCATGCGTTGCCCCGGATCGGCCGTTGATCGGTCATATTCCCAGTTGGCGACGTGATACATCACCGTATTCAACAGACCGTCGCGATTATGAAACGGCAAGCCGACGGATTCGTTACCACCGCCAAGAATGCCTACATTGGTGGCCGTGCGCATCCGAACCAGCATGCCGCAGGGTTGCTTGATGATATGGGACAATAGCTCATATGTTTTTTCCCGGCGGGCTTCGGGAACGAAGTCCAGATAGTTGCGACCGGTAATCTCCTGACCATAGCGTTCCACCAACTTTGTGCCGGCCAGACGCAATTCGATCCGTTCGGGAGCGACGAATTCATGAATGGAAATATTGGCTAGCAAATGCGGCACATCGGCTGGATCAAAGGCTTGCCGGCGCGGTACCAGGGCGTCGCCCCGCAAGGAAAACCAATGCCTGACAAAATCATGGGATTTTTCCGACTTGAACCCAACATTCGACAATGCGTCTTCCAGATAATCGGTATTCAACGGCATCGCGCCTCTCATGGAGCAGGTTGGGGTTTCGAACGATTTTAAAAAGCAAAAATAACAAAAACAACAGGATTCCTTGACAGCTTTTCGGATTGGGGCAGGATGACCGGCAAGCCAGCCTGGAAGGAAATAGAGTGAAAACGACGGTGATTAGAAACGCTGCCTGGGTTGTCGCCTGGAACGATGCCTTGGGCCGGCATCAATATATGCGGGACGTGGATGTGGCCTTTACCGGCAACCAGATCAGCCATGTGGGCGGCGGTTACGACGGCCCGGTGGATGCGGAGATACCGGGCGGCGATGTCATGGTGATGCCGGGGCTGGTCAATATTCACAGCCATCCCACCTCGGAACCCCTTCGCAAGGGCATTACGGACGAGACCCGCAGCCCGAATTTCTATCATTCCTCGCTGTATGAATATCTGACTATCTTCAACAACGACCCCGAAGGCACGCCGCCCTGTCACAAGGTGGCCATGGCAGAGTTGCTGCAAAGCGGCTGCACCACCATTGTCGATTATTCCATGCCGTTCGATGGCTGGCTGGATCTGCTGGCCGAGGCAGGCATTCGGGCCTGCGTGGCGCCGTCGTTCCGCGATGCGCCCTGGTACACCAAAGACGGCCATCTGCTGGAATATGATTGGAGCGACCCCGAGCGCGGTCCCAAAGGTTTCGAGGTCGCCAAGCGGACCATCGATCTGGCCAATCAGCACCCCAGCGGCCGCCTGACCGGCATGATGTCGCCGGCCCAGGTTGATACCTTGAGCCCGGAGTTGCTGCGCCAGGCCCACGACTATGCCGAGGAACGCAATCTTCCGTTCCAGATCCATGCGGCCCAGTCGGTCAATGAATTCGTTGAAATGGTCCGCCGCCACGGCAAGACTCCCATTCGATGGATGGACGATATGGGTGTTCTGACGGACCGCAGCATCATCGGTCACGGCATTTTTCTGGACCATCACCCCTGGCTGCATTGGTCGACCCGCGAAGATCTGGATCTGCTCGCCGAACGGGGCGTTACCGTGGCCCACTGCCCGACCGTCTTCATGCGCCGTGGTATCGCACTGAATACATTGGGCGGTTATCTGAAGGCCGGGGTAAACATAGGCATCGGCACCGATACCTATCCCCACAATATCCTGGATGAAATGCGCAACGCGGCCACGGTGGCCCGGGCCGTGGCGGGCACGGTGGATGATCTTAATACATCCGACATTTTCGAAGCCGCCACCATCGGCGGCGCCAAGGCCCTACGCCGGGACGACATTGGCCGCCTGGCGGTTGGCGCCAAGGCGGATCTGGTGTTGGTCGATCTGAAAAACCAGGCCATGCGTCCCCTGCGCGAACCCCTGCGCAGCCTGCTTTATGTTGCCGCGGAACGGGCCGTGCGCGATGTCTATGTCGATGGCCGCCTGGTGGTGGAAGGTGGCAAATGCCTGACCATTGACCTGGATGCGGAGCTAACGGCACTGGAAGCTGCCCAGCAACGTTCCATGGCGCGGGTGCCTGAGATTGATTTCGCCAACCGCACGGCGGATGAAATGGCGCCCATGGTCTATGATGTTCATTGACGGGAATTGACGGGAATTGGCGAAAACATTGAAGGCGGGTGATGTTGTTTCCGCGAACCATACGACTGGATGATACGGACGGCCGGGTATTCGAGACTGCGGCGGCGGCTGGCGAATGGGCCGTCACGGGCGCGTTTATGTTCGCCGATGTGGAGCCAATGGCGATTTCCGGCAAGCAACGTCAGGCGTTTCGAAATGGTTTCCTCGGTCTTGAGAGTTTTGGATGGTCCACATTGGTTGCCGTCGCCAGGATTGAAGAGAACCAATACCAAGGGGTAATTGATACCCTGGCGGCGTATTTTGTCTCGAACTGCGGCGCGCCCGGCCTGGAAGAGGCATCCGCCGTTGCCCGGGACGAGGCCGCATTCGCCGCCGGTCTATGCGATCATCCGGTAAATACGCTGCTGGCGTTGGATCGGGAACATGAAGAACAGGGCATTGTGGAACGGTTTCGCGTTATTCAGCCGACCAATGCAAATGAGTCGGTACGGACCTGGGAGATTGCCGCAACCCCTACCACGGACGGGAACTAGCCGGTGAAGCCCGCCACATTGGTGCGATGGGTTACAGCGTTTTGGTTGGTTTGGTTGATCTGGCCAGTACCGCGGGCTGTGGCTGTTGATATCGACAAAGGTCGTCTGTTGGCTCAAAAGCACTGCGCGGTTTGTCATGTTGTGGGCAAATTTAACAAATTCGGAGGTATCGGCAGTACACCGTCATTTCAGCTTCTGGCCAGTCTGCGGGACGGCGTGGAAAGGTTTCAGAGTTTCTATGCCCGACGGCCGCACCCCTCGTTCATTTTTCTGCCCGATCAGCAACCGCCCACTAAATTACCCCTGAATGCCCCGCCGATACAGCTCACCTATGAACAGGTGGACGATATCGTGGGATTTGCCAAGACGCTCAAGGATCCCAGGCTGGCGGAGCCGCCCCAATAACTGCTTCCGTTACTCGGCGTAATAGCTGCGCAGGCTGGCCATGGCGGCCGGCGGGGAGATGTTGAGGATAATGGCGGTGGCATAGACACTTGCCGCCAGCAGGGCCTCGGTTTGCTCGGAAGCGGATTGGCCCAGCGGCAGGTCGGTAATCGCCATGGCATCGCCGTCCATATCGTCATACAGCACGCCATCGACCACGTAGATGCCGCCCGGCGCACGTGATCGCCCGGATACGGGAACAATGATCTGTTCGGCCTTTGCCGATAGCTGTTCCAGGAACTGACGGCCGGCGGCGCTATCGACCGAGATCACGGCGCCTTTGGGAATTGTTTGGCGGTGAAAGACCCAACGGCTTGCAGCCATTGTCTCGTCCCGATCCGCACAAGGTGGCCAGGCGCCGGTACCGATATCAAGAAAAACAGCGGCATCGAAGGTAATCGAGACCGTTAGATCGGCCCGCGCCGGCGGCATGTCGATGGCATAAACGCCGCCTAGATCCATCCCGTACAGATCAAGCAGCGGCCGCGCCGCGTCACCGCCGACCTCCGCCTCGCGGCCGGTAATCTGCAGCACATGCGCGAAAACATTCAAGGCATCAGCTGCGTGCTCCTTGGACACAACCGCCACGTAGGCTGCATCCCGTTGCGCCCGGGCCAGCAGTTCGGCATCGGATATCACTTCGCAGCCACCGGCCCGCGCCGCGCTAACGACTGCGTGCGCCCCCGCCGTGCCGTGGGGAATATGGTGTTCGATGACTAGGCTGACCCATTCCCGCCAATCCACGTTGGCAAGATCATGGACCGGAATGTCGGCTGCCGCCGCCGCCGCACGCTTTGCCGGGTCATCATCCCAGGCCCAAACCTCGGCGCCGCTAAGGGACAAGGCCCGCGCGCTGGCCAGGCCTTCCGGGCCAAGGCCCAGTACGGCGACCTGAAAGCCGGAAAAGGGAAACAGCTCGATCATCCTGGTATCCTCGTGCTTACTATGTGCGCTACGCCGTGGCTGCCAGCGGCAAATTTACCAGCAGGTTTTGTGGTTTGAAACGCAATTTGCCATTGGCGCCTATGCAAAGGCCCAGATAGATGGGTCGGCCGGAGAGGTCGGCGCGCATATCGCCGTCATCGTCAAAGGTCAGGCGATACAGGCTGAGCAGCCGGCCCAGGCGTTCATCTTCGATCTCGTTCTGTTCATAAAGGTCATTCAAAAGCGCGGAAGCTTCCACATCCAGTCCGATATGCCAGGACCAGCGGTCATCGTCGATCTGTTCTTGTGGTTCTATGCTTACCGAAACACCAAGAAAATGGCTGACCCAACGCTCCATCACGCGACACAGGGCGATGCTGCCCCGGCGGCCGTAAGTCAGATCGAGGGCGAAATCGAAGGCCTCGGAACGATCAAGATATTTGCCGACATTATCATCCGTTAACGTCTCCAACTCATTCGCGCCCAGGATGGAACCGGTACGCAGCATATCCAGAAGGCTGATGGGATTGCTACCCCGTTGCTGCTGCCGGATTTGAGCGGCTTCAACATCAACCAACATAACTGTACCGGAAGTGTTGCGTACATCCTGTTCACGAAAGAACAATTCGCCCGCGCGTAACTCAAAGCTGTCGTCGGCATTTTTCAGGATATTGTGCAATATGACATGGCTGAGATGATCCACGAACAGAGGCGGAAAATCGATCCGCCCCCCTGGACGAAACAGGTTGAGATAACCTTGTTCCAGATTTTCCGCCTGGCTCATGCGCGCGCGGTAATTCAGGAACAGTTGGAAATTCTGTCTGGCGTCCTCATCCTCCAGCGCGGCCAGCTCGTTGTCGCTGACTTCCACCATGGGCTGTTCGACGAGCATGGCGTGCAGGCGTAATTCGTTTTGGCAGGATTCTTCGACGGGGGCCAGTTCCGGGCGATGGAGATAGGCGCGCAGGAAATCGCCACTCAGTTTCAGAAAACCGTCCTCTCCATGAGAGAGAAGCTGAAACCCACTATTGCGCCAAAATTCCGCCATTAACCCCGTCCCCTTTTGTGGTGCAGTATAGCGGAATTACCCAACGCCTTGGGGCATAAAGCTCTGGCGACATTCATGGTCTAAGCCGGTATGGTGCGATTATGGGGCTGTCGGAGAAAAGAATGGCGATGGCGGGCGGCAGAACTATCGTCGCGGGCGCGGCATTGTTGGCCGCCATTTTCACCATGCCCACGATCGCTGAGGCCGACATGGTTGGCCATGGCGGAATGATACGGTCCATCGCCGTGTCGGCTGATGGCCAGTATGCTTTGACGGCAAGCTTCGACTATTCCGCACGGCTTTGGCGATTTGACGAGCAGCGGGAACTTCGAAGTCTCGATGGCCATGACGGGCCGGTAAACGGCGCCATATTTTCCCGGCATGACAAGGCCATTGTTACCGTTGGCGCGGATGGCAAGGTTATTCTCTGGGATCGTCGGAAGGCCGGGCCGACCGTTGTCATGAACGGCCATCATGGCAGGACCATGTCCGTTGTCGAAACTCCGGATGGCAAGGAAATCCTGACTGCCGGCTGGGATGGCCGGTTAATCCTTTGGAACCTGGCCCAAGGCGCCAAGATCAAGGACTACGACACCGGGGTACCCATTGTGTCAGCCGCGCTGGGCCTTGGTTCAGATATGTTTGTTGCCGGCGGACGGGATGGGATTGTCCGTCTGCTTCGCCGAGCCGACGGGGTTACCATCGGCCGCATCCGGGCCCATGATATCGGCCTGACCCAACTGGCGGCATCCGGCGACGGTCGCCGTCTGGTGACCATTGGCCTGGACAATGCGGCCCGGGTCTGGGATCTGGCGACGCTTGCCGCGGTTTCTTCCTACGCCCCGGATCCGGAGGTCAAACCGGTGTCCGTCGTGCTGTCCGTGGACGGTTCCGAGATGTTGATCGGCTATGTGGACGGTAATCTGGTACATCTGGATACGGTGAGTGGCCGCGTCAAGCGACGGCTGAAGGTGGAAGACGGTCCCGTCTGGGCCGTGGCCTTCACGCCGGATGGCCGTTTTGCGCTGTCGGCGGGTATCAGCGAACGGGTGCGCGTTTGGCATCTGGAATCCGGCGACCGTATCAGCGTCGGCGAAGACGATGATGGTGACCGGCACGCGCCTTGGTTGGAGAGTGATCACCCGGGCGCTAGGCTGTTTCGAAAATGCGCCAACTGCCACGCATTGACGAAAGACGAGCGGCAACGGGCGGGACCTCATTTCGATGGCCTGTTTGGCCGCAAGGCCGGGGGACTTGCGGGATATCGCTATTCCAAGGCGCTGCGGGAGGCACGGGTGGTCTGGTCACGCAAGACCATCGCCGAATTGTTCCGCCAGGGCCCCGACCGCTATGTGCCGGGCACGAAAATGCCCGTGCAGAAAGTGGGCGATGAAGCCAGCCTTGAACACCTTGTGGATTATCTGGAACAGATCGTGCCGGCCAATTGAAGTTCCGGAACCTTCCGCTGGCCGGCACGGCGTGATAACCTTTTGACGAACCAGAACGGAGACATAATATGCGTGCCATGTGGTTGGGCTTCGCCGCCGCGATTGTCATCGCACTTCTAGCTGCCGGTGGGATCACCTTGATCGAGGGCGGTTCGGTCGAAAGTCAAAGCGCTTCAAGTGTACGGCTATAGCTAATCGCCAGGGGCTTGTTTGCCCTCTGACTCCCTTAATTCTGCCAGCCAAAGACTATGATGTTCATGGGCCCAGTTCTCATCGACTTCGCCCGTGGTAACTGCATCGATGGCGCCTTCCATGCCCAAGGTTCCGATATAGATATGGGCGATGATCACGACGATAGCCACCAGAGCCACGATTGAATGCCATAACAGTGCGAGCTGTGTTTCCTGCAGTGGTGTCAATTCGGTCGGCAGGTTGGATCCAAAGATATTGAGAAACTTGAATGTGCTTTCAAATAGCGCGATTTGAAACGGGAACATCAAGGACAAACCAGTTGCCACAAGTGACAGGCCGGTCAGCACGACCACCCAGAAGATAATTTTCTGACCGGCGTTGAATTTTTTCGCCGGGGGATGCACACCCTTGCTGAACATACCGCCGCCCAAGGCGATCCATCGAATGTCATGGCGGCTGGGTAGATTGTCACGCAGCCATAGCAGGACCATCAGGACAACGCCGACGGCGAAGGCGAAGCCCAGAAAATTGTGGGAATACTTCCCCGCGAGGGTCAATGCCGCAAAGGCCGACGAACCAATGACGGGCAACAGCACGAGCTTGCCATACAGCATGTTAAGGCCCGTGAGGCCGAGCACAATGAAGGAGCCGGCGGTCAACCAGTGGGCAAAGCGTTCAATGCCGTTAAATCGTAGAACGGTGTGGCCCGCGGCGCCGGCTTCAATGCGAATGCGGCCGCGGATAAGGAAATAAACCGCCAACAACACGATGATGCCCAGCAGGGACCAGGCACCGACCTGGGTCAATTTGTTGTTCCGGAAATTGCGAAAATCTTCTCCCTGGGACTGTACCAAGACGCCGGCGTTGGGATCGGGAATCGTGACCCGGCCCTGGCCGCCATGTCGGATCTTGCGCCAGGTTTCGGAATCACTGATGTTGCCCAGCGCCTCGCCGGGCACGGAGCCACCCGGCGCCGTTTGAGCGGCGCCGGTCGGTGGGCGCACCGAAGATGGTTTCTGTTGCGCCTGGGCAAGATTGCCGGCGAGGACGAAAAAAACAGCCAGGAACAGAGCGGTAATCCTGGCCAGGCCAAACGCGTGAAACATTCCTTAGCCCCCGGTGCAACGAAACAGTCGTCTAGTCCGCCGAAATGGCACGGCGGACCGTGAATGACCACGGCCCGCCGACACCAAACTTTTGCCTACGAACCAGACTTCAGTTTGTAGGCCGTGCCCCAGCCCCATGCGCCGGAGCCGAACCCGCGGGCGACCACGCGCTCGCGGTAGATGTTCGAGACGATGTTGCCGTCGCCGGCCAGCAAGGCCTTGGTCGAGCACATCTCGGCACAGATCGGCAATTTGCCTTCGGCCAGACGGTTGCGTCCGTACTTCTGGAATTCGGCGGAAGACATATCTTCCTCCGGTCCACCGGCACAGAAGGTGCATTTGTCCATCTTGCCGCGGCTGCCGTAGTTCCCCGCCTGGGGATATTGCGGCGCGCCGAACGGGCAGGCGAAGAAGCAATAGCCGCAGCCGATGCACAGATCCTTGGAGTGCAGGACAACGCCTTCTTCGCTTTGATAGATGCAGTCAACGGGGCAGACCGCGATGCAGGGTGCATCCGAACAATGCATGCAGGCGACGGAAATGGAACGTTCGCCCGGTTTGCCGTCGTTCAGGGTCACCACGCGGCGGCGATTGACGCCCCAGGGCACCTCGTTCTCGTTCTTACAGGCCGTGACACAGGCGTTGCATTCGATGCAGCGTTCGGCGTCGCAGAGAAATTTCATTCTAGCCATTGTCTATTCCTCCCCGCCTAAGCTGCTTCAATGCGACACAGGGTAACTTTCGTTTCCTGCATCTGGGTTACCGAGTCATAGCCGTACGTGCCGACCATGTTCGAGGCTTCGCCAAGGACATATGGATCAGCCCCCGGTGGATACTTGTCCCGCAGGTCCTTGCCCTGCCAGTGGCCGCCGAAATGGAACGGCATGAAGGCAACACCGGCGTTGACCCGTTCCGTCACCAGGGCCTTGACCAGTACCTTGCCGCCTTCCGGGCTGTGGACCCAGATATCGCCGCCTTCCTTGATCCCGAGGTTGTTGGCATCGCGGGGATTGATCTCGCAGAACATTTCCTGCTGCAATTCCGCCAGCCATTTGTTGGACCGGGATTCATCGCCGCCGCCTTCGTATTCCACCAGACGCCCCGACGTCAAAATGGTCGGGAAGTCCTTGGAAAAGTCCTTCGCCTGAATCGATGCGTACATGGTCGGCAGGCGATAGGCCTGTTTGTCCTTGTAGGTCGCATACTTGGGCAGCAGATCACGCCGCGGTGTATAAAGCGGCTCTCGATGCAGGGGCACCGGATCCGGGAAGGTCCAGACCACCGTGCGTGCCTTGGCGTTGCCGAACGGGGCGCAGCCGTGTTTGATGGCGACCCGCTGGATGCCGCCCGAAAGATCGGTCTTCCAGTTGGTCTTGTCGCCGGCTACCGCCTCGATCGCCTTGCGTTCATCAGCGGTCAGGTCCTTGTCCCAGCCAAGCTTTTTCAGCATGGCCATGGAGAATTCGGGATAGCCGTCCTTAATCTCGGAGCCAACCGAATAAGACCCTTCAGCCAACAGGTTTTCACCGTTGCGCTGAACACCAAAGCGGGCCCGGAACGTCAAACCACCTTCCGCCACCGGTTTGGAGGGATCATAGAGGATCGGCGTGCCGGGATGCTTCATATCCGCCGTGCCCCAGCAAGGCCAGGGCAGGCCGTAATATTCGCCATCGCAGGGTCCACCATTTGCCAGCAACGTGGTTTTGTCGAAGGTGGACTGATTGGCCATCTGCTTGCGCATCCGCTCGGGCGACTGGCCGGTGTAGCCGATCGTCCACATGCCGCCATTGAATTCGCGGGTAATGTCCTCGATCAAGGGCTCGTTATTGGTGACCTTGATCTGTTTGAACATTTCTTTCGCAAAACCAAGCTTTTTGGCCATGAGATACATGATCTCGTGATCCGGCTTGGATTCGAAAAGCGGCTCAAACACCTTATCCCGCCATTGCAGGGACCGGTTCGATGCGGTGACAGAACCATAGGTCTCGAACTGCGTTGCCGCCGGCAGGACATAGATGCCGTCCTGACGGTCGGGGATTACGGAGGCGAAGGTGGGCACCGGATCGATCACGACCATCAGGTCGAGTTTCTCCATCGCCTTCTTCATCTCCGGCAAACGGGTTTGCGAGTTCACGGCGTGACCCCACAGCACCATGGCGCGGAGATTATCCGGCTGGTCGATCTTGTCCTTGTTCTCCAGCACGCCGTCGATCCAGCGGGACACCGGAATGCCCTTTGATTCCATGAGTTTCTTGGACGCGAAACGGCCCTTCACATACTCATAATCGACGCCCCAGACCCGGCACCAATGCTTCCACGAACCAGCCTTCAGGCCGTAGTAACCCGGCAGACTGTGGGAGAGGATGCAAAAATCGGTCGCACCCTGCACATTGTCGTGGCCGCGGAAGATATTCGCGCCGCCACCAGCCACGCCCATGTTGCCCAGGGCCAGTTGCATGATGCAGTAAGCCCGGGTGTTGTTGTTGCCGTTAGTATGCTGGGTACCGCCCATGCACCATACGATGGTGCCGGGACGGTTATTGGCCATGGTGCGCGCAACCCGTTTGAGTTGCGAGCCCGGTACGCCGGTAACCCGTTCGGTCTCTTCCGGCGTCCATTTGGCGACTTCGGCCTTGATCTCTTCCAGACCCCAAACCCGCTGGCGGATGAATTCCTTGTCCTCCCAGCTATTCTCGAAGACGTGCCACAGAAGGCCCCAGATCAGCGCAACGTCGGTGCCGGGGCGGAAACGGACATATTCATCCGCATGGGCTGCGGTCCTAGTGAAGCGGGGATCGCAGACGATCAGCGCAGCGTTGTTCTGCTCTTTCGCCTTGAGGATATGCTGCACGGCCACCGGATGGGCTTCCGCCGGGTTCGAGCCGATCAGGAACATGGCCCGGGAGTTGTGCATATCATTGTAGGAATTGGTCATGGCGCCATAGCCCCAGGTGTTGGCAACACCCGCGACCGTGGTCGAATGACAGATCCGCGCCTGATGGTCGCCGTTGTTGGACCCCCAGAAGGCGTAAAATTTCCGGAACAGGTAGGATTGTTCGTTATTGAATTTGGCGGAGCCGAGCCAATAAACCGAATCTGGACCCGAGGATTTGCGGATGTCGAGCATCTTGTCGCCGATCTCGTTGACCGCCTGATCCCAGGATACTTTCTTCCATTTGCCGCCTTCCAGCTTCATGGGATACTTCAACCGGCGCTCGTTATGTGCGTGTTCGCGCACCGAGGCGCCCTTGGCGCAATGGGCGCCCAGGTTGAAGGGGCTTTCAAAGCCGGGCTCCTGCCCGACCCAGACGCCCTTGTCGACTTCCGCGATGACGGTGCAGCCGACAGAGCAATGGGTGCAGACGGATTTGACTTTTTTAACGCTGCCCGTGGCGGCCTGCGCCTTGGCCTTCTTCACGGTACCCAGTGGCACCGTCGTCGCCAATGCGGCGCCACCGGCCGCTAATCCCGATTGCGCCAGAAACGCACGGCGGTTGACCGTGGTTCCCACAACCGATGCCAAGCTCTGTTTCAAACGGGGGCCTTGCGCAACCCCGTTGATTTTCTTGGTAAGCATCTAATTCTCCCGAATTGAATATTTCCGCCAGGCCAATTTTGGCCTCGAACGCCTTCCCTGAACCTGTCTTCGCGATCCGGCCTTAGAATTTGGCCAGTTCGTAATAGGTCCGAACATGCTCGGTTTCCTGATATCCGCCTCCGGCGGTTTTAACGTCCGCCGCCTCGGCTTCCGTCGTTTTCGCCATCACCGCGGCGGCACCGGCCGTGCCGACCACCAATCCGGCCTGTTTCAGGAAGTCGCGACGTTTCACCGTCCCCACATCCCCCTGGCCTTCAGGTTGCTTCTTGCCTTCTTTCATCATGCGCTCCTCACGCTCTTGATGACGGTCACGGGCCTATCGCTACCGTGGCTGCCATTTCGACTCGCGGCATCATGCCGCCATCTGGAAAGCGTTGCCTTCGATTTCCAGAAACACGCGGCCCAACTTCGCGACCGCAATGAAGAAGACGGCGGAAGAGGCCGCTTCCAAATCCATAAAAAAATCTCCGGCCCATGGGGCGACATGGGCATTGAAAAACCGTGTCTGTTCCGGCAGATCAGCGACGCCGCCGCCAAACCGCCCGGCGATTAAGCCATGCATCATTTCCATCAAGGCGGCGGCATGATCCTCCGGCTCGTCATTCACATTACCGCGAGCGATGCCGAGGCGCTCCATATCGCGGCGCAATTCAGCCAGCGGCCGGTCATGCAGACTGCCAGTCAGATAATAGGAGGCATAGGGCAGGATTTCGCCGCCCTGACCCATGCCGTAAAACAGTTTGGTGAATTCTTCCTCGACATCCGCCGGGGCAAGCTTCGCTGCCTGCGCCAGTGCGGATAACGCCACTCCAAGAGGCGTCTCGTCACCTTGCAATTGTTGCAGATTTTCAAGGAAATCAGCCTCTGGCGGCGCGGCCAACAGGCGCGCCAATAGCGCATACAACGCGGCGCGCTGTGCTTCTACTTCTGCCAGGTCTTCCCAATGGTCGCCGTTGGCGGACATCGGTTGAGCTCCCCAAACACTGGCGCCAGCTAACCAATACAAATACGCGTCGGCCGCCGCTCTTTATTGTTCATTATCTTATTGAACTTACGGCAAATTGTAGCGCGCAAATCCCGGCCTGGAAATAGCCAATATTAACTTTTTGAACTACCGTTGTCAGTGTCCCGGTCGGTTGTTTCCCCGTCATCGGCGTTATCATTATCGGTTGCGCCGGTACTTTCTGCTTCGGCGCCGGGGACATCCAGTTGAGCCACGTCTTCTTCGGCGCTCTGTTCAACTGGCTCGTCAACGGGCTCGTCGTGTTGTGGCGGCACTTCATCCTCATCTTCGTCGCTGATCATGCCGCGGCCCACTTTATAATTGGTGTCGGCAGCAGTTATGATCTTGTCGATCAGATTGAAGTTTTCGTCGTAGTCGTTCAGGCCGTCGAGATTGGCAAAAATCGGATCGCTGAGCCAAAGCTTCCGCAACGCGGCGCGGGTCAGGGCCTCGGGCACCCCGTCAGCCATGAACTGCGTGTAATCGGAATCCGCGTCCAGCTCCTCGATGGGCGGCAGTGGCGGGCGCTCCTCTTCGGCGGCCTCTTCTGAGGGAGCATCATCATTCAATAGTTCCGCCGGCAAATTATCGTCGGCCAGGGGCAGGTCCAAGGATTGCGGTTCCGAGGCCTCACCATCACCTGCCCGAGCCTCCGTCTTGCGCCGCGACCAGCGTGAGAGCGGACCTTCGTCGTCGCCACGCACAATCAACCCCGTCCCAGCCGACCGCGTGGTCGCGAACCTGCTTGTTTGTCTTTATGACGCTTGTTCTTGCGTTTCTCGAAGGGCGTTTCCACGTGGTACAGGTCAACGAATTCCCGCAGCCAGCCCATCACATTGTCGGGCATGGGTACGCCTTCGACAATTTCATCGCCGCTCTCATAATAGCCCATGGCCTCGAACGGACAGGCGGTAACATGAAATGGCTCCACGTCGTTGTCCTCCGCCTCCTCCCCCTCGCGCAAGACCACGTAAATCAGTGGTGGATCTTGCGACAGATTGGTCATGTAACCTTCGGTCTCGCCGCGGAACAGTTCCAGATCAAAGGTCGCGGCCAGAAAATGAACCCAGTCGTCGCCCTTTTGCAGCTCCCGCCAGCGGCCCCCCCGCGCGGCGTTCGGTACCACCGCGATCGGCCGCCAGGCGAAATCCTGCCAGGGATTTTCAACCTCGCGCCGCTCGACAATAACACCAAGGGACATGCTCGCATCTGCATTCATTCAAACAACCTCGTGAAAAGCCGTTAATTGGGCATCTGTGATCTTGCTCCAATTGGGCCATTGATTGCAATATGCTCAGCGAAAAGACGCAGGGCGCCAAATGCCTCTGCGTTGGGGGGACGAGATAAGAATGGCGATGCAAACAGGTCGGACCGACTTTCGCGTGTTAATCTGCGATTGCGAGGGTACCAGTCCGATAAATCAGAGCTCGATCGAAAAGGCCGCCGGCCTGAAGCCTGAATTCTGCGGCACCCAGCTGTGCCGACAACAGTTGGGTGAGGTCCAGTCGCGGTTGCGCAATGACAGCCCGCTGTTGATTGGCTGTACCCAGGAAGCGCCGCTTTTTTTGGAGACGGCTGGCGATGACAAGTTCGGCGGCGATCTTCGCTTTGTCAACATTCGCGAAAAGGCCGGATGGTCCCGCGATGGCACCGCCGCCGGCGCCAAGATGGGCGCACTGATCGCCGAGGCCATGCTGGATGTGCCCGGTCCCCACGCCGTCCCGGTGCAAAGCGGCGGCGTTGTCATGGTGCTGGGTGCCTCTGATCCCGCGCTCGGGGCCGCGCGGCGTCTGGGGCAGCGCATGGATGTCACATTGTTGTTGGAAAGCGGGGCATCTGTATCGGCGCCGCACACCGCCGATGTGCCGATTTTTTGCGGCACCGGCGTGCGGGCCCAGGGTCATCTGGGCGCGTTCAAAGTGGAGATCGAGGGCTTCGCAGCGATGACGCCGTCAGCCCGTCGGGAGATTGCGTTCGAGGCAGCGGCCGCGGGCACGACGCGCAGCGATTGCGATATCATCCTGGATTTACGTGGCGGCACGCCGGTCTTCAACGCACCGGATAAACGTGACGGTTATTTCAATCCTGATCCAGGTGACCCCGCCGCCGTCGCCAATGCTTTATTCGACATTGTCGAGCTGGTCGGCGAGTTCGAGAAGCCGCGTTATGTGGAATACGACGAGACGATCTGTGCCCATGGCCGCAATGGCATCGTCGGCTGCACACGTTGTCAGGATATTTGTCCCGCCGGCGCCATCACCCCGGATGGGGACAAGGTCGCGATCGATCCGCAGATTTGTGCCGGCTGTGGCGGTTGTGCCGGGGTCTGTCCCACCGGTGCGGTCAGTTACGCCATGCCGCGCAATGATGCTTTGTTGCAGCGCATGCGAACCCTGCTTCAGAGCTTTGCCGCCGGTGGGGGAAAGCATCCGGTTCTGTTGTTTCACGACGGCGACTTTGGCGATGAGATGATCGCGACCATGGCTCGGTATTACGACGGCCTGCCCGCCAATATGCTGCCCGTTGCCGTCAATGCGCTGGGGCAATGCAGCTTGGACATTCTTTTGGCGGCGCGGGTCTATGGCGCGGGCAAATCCTTGCTCCTGGCATCGTCACGGGACGCGGAGGAATTGGTCGGTCTCGAGGAAGCTATTTCCTTGTCGAACGAAATCGTTGCCGCCCTCGGCTACCACGATGGACAGGTTGAGTTGATTCTGGAAGCTGACCCCGAAGCGGCCAATGCGCGGCTGTGGGCTGCCGTCCGTGATGTCGCCGTTGGGCCGAAGACGGCGGCGTTCGAGCCTACGGCGGAAAAACGCACGGCGCTAAATCTGGCGCTGACTGCCCTGCATCGCGTCGCCCCGGAACCTCGGGACGAAATCCCCCTGCCCAAGGGCGCGCCGTTCGGGACGGTCGAAATCGATGTTGATGGCTGTACCCTGTGTCTGGCCTGCACCAACGCCTGTCCAACGAAGGCCCTGCGGGATACGCCGGACTATCCGCGCCTCAGTTTTGTCGAAACGGCGTGCGTGCAATGTGGTCTGTGCGCTTCCACATGCCCCGAAAAGGTAATCAAGCTGCGGCCCCGGCTGTTGTTCACGGGCGCGGTACGAAATACCCGTGTAATCAAGGAGGAAGAGCCTTTTGATTGTATCCGCTGCGGTACGCCGTTCGCGACCAAATCGATGATCGAGACTGTGACGGAAAAGATGACGGCCCATAGCATGTTCCCGAATTCCCAGGCTTTGCGGCGGCTGCAAATGTGCGCCGATTGCCGCATCATCGATATGGCCGAGACCGATACGGACCCCATGGCCGCCGGTAACAGGCCAATACCGCGGACCACGGACGACTACCTCAGTGGCCGCATCACGGACGATCCGGAAGATGACGGTAATCAGTGAGATAAACGCCGCTGTGATGGCGTGGGATTAAGGCATGGATGAATTCTGGCACGCCATAATGTCGGCCGGCTCCATGATATGGCGGCTCGATACAGAGCTGTGGGAAATCATCGGGCTGTCGCTGCGGGTCAGCCTGACGGCGACCGGGATCGCTGCGGTGGTGGGGCTACCCTTCGGCGCCTTGATCGCCTTGGGCCGGTTTCCCGGGCGCCGGGTTCTGATCGTGATTTTCAACGCTCTCATGGGTTTGCCCCCTGTCGTGGTGGGCCTGGTGGTTTATTTGATGCTGTCCCGATCCGGGCCGTTTGGCGTCTTGAATTTGCTGTTCACGCCGACCGCCATGATCATCGCCCAGATCATCCTGGTGCTGCCCATCATTGTTTCCCTGAGCCGGGAGGTTATCGAAACCCTGTGGCAGGAATATCATGAGGCCCTGCGGTCCCTTGGCGCCTCACCCAGGCAGGCTCTTTTCGCATTGTTGTGGGACGGCCGGGTGATGTTGGTGACGACGTTGCTTGCGGGATTTGGCCGCGCTGTCGCGGAAGTCGGCGCCGTGATGATCGTCGGCGGCAATATCGATCATGTCACCAGGGTGATGACCACTTCGATCACGTTAGAAGCCAGCAAAGGCAATCTGTCCCTGGCCTTGGGGCTGGGGGTTGTGCTGCTGCTGCTGTCCCTGAGCATCAACATCGGTGCCTATGGGTTCAAGTATTTTGGCGATGTCCGGCGTCCGGCATGAAAACCAAATCGCGAATATTGCCCGTGACCATGAACAATGTCTCGCTGAAGCGGGGCGACAAGATGGTGTTGAAAGAGATCAACTGCCGCTTCGATGCCGCGCCGGCGCGCAGCTTCATTATCGGGCCCAATGGCGCCGGCAAGAGCCTCTTCCTGCGGGTCTGTCACGGCATCGTCGCGCCCGATCATGGCACGGTGGACTGGGCCGGTGAAACCGATCCGCAAACGCGGGCCAGGGCCCAGGCGATGGTTTTCCAGCGCCCGGTGCTGCTGCGGCGGTCAACTCGGGGCAATATCGACCTGGCCTTGAAGATCCATGGCCTGGATGCAGGCGAACGCCGCCAGCGGGTGGCGGAAGCCCTTGATCGAACCGGTCTGACCCGTTTGGCCGACACATCGGCCCGGGCATTGTCATTTGGCGAGCAACAACGACTGGCCCTGGCCCGGGCCATGGCGCTGCGGCCGCAAGTGCTTTTTCTGGATGAGCCGACGGCCAATCTGGATCCCGCGGCGGCGCATTTGGTGGAGGATATTGTCCGCGGTCTGTCGGAGGCCGGCGTCAAGATCATCATGACCTCCCACGACCTTAATCAGGCGCGACGGCTGGCCCAGGAGGTGATATTTCTGCATCGGGGCCGTATAAAGGAGCGCGCGCCGGCCGAGGCTTTCTTCAAGGGACCTGAAAACGATCTGGCGCGGGCCTTCCTGAACGGCGAATTATTGTGGTGGCGGCGGCGCTCCGTCTACGATGGCGTCGATGGCAAGTCCGCCGATGAAATCGGGATCGATCGAACGTGAATGATCGGCGCTATTTCTTCCGATGTTTGCTGGCCGCAGTCGTTTTTTTAGTTGGCGGTGAGGGCGCGGCGGAGCAAGCCTTCATTACGCTCGCCTCGACTACATCGACCCAAAATTCCGGGCTGTTCGATCAGATCTTGCCGAAGTTCAAAGCCGCGTCGGGCATTTCCGTTCGTGTCGTCGCGGTAGGCACCGGCGCAGCGCTGCGCCTGGCCCGGAAGGGCGATGCCGATGTTCTGTTGGTGCATCATCAGCCGTCCGAGGACGCCTTCGTTGCGGCCGGCTTCGGCGTCGCGCGCCATCCCGTGATGTACAATGATTTTGTCATCATTGGACCGGCCGGCGACCCGGCCGGCGTGGTCAAGGCCACGACCGCCACCGCCGCATTAGAGCTGATCGCCAAGCAAGGCGAGGCCTTCGTCTCCCGGGGTGACGACAGTGGAACCCATAAGCGGGAGTTGTCCCTGTGGGCGGAAGCCGGTGTCGATGTGGCCGCCCATTCCGGGACCTGGTACCGCGAAACCGGCTCCGGCATGGGCGCCACGTTGAATACCGCCGCCGCCATGGATGCCTATACATTGAGCGACCGGGGAACCTGGCTAAGTTTTCGAAACAAGCAACGGCTGAAAATCGTTTCCCAGGGCGATGGCAACCTACGGAACCAATACGGCGTTATCCTTGTCTCGCCCCGGCGCCACCCGCACGTCAAATTCCGCCTCGGGCAACGTTTCATCGACTGGCTGTTGTCGCCGGCGGGAAAAGCCGCGATCGCTGCTCACAAAATCAACGGACAGCAGCTGTTTTTTCCGAACCGGTGATGGCCATGCGGAAAACAGGCAGACTGATCAGCCGGGTTAAAGGTGCGATCTTCGGCCGTTGCTATCCTGCTCGCATGAGTTAAATTGGACTCGGATTTCAACTTAGTTTCGCCTAAATATACCCCAACCGTATGATCGTCATTCGAGATCGCAGGACATGGGCAATGGCCCGTTTGCTTCTAACAGGTTGACGTTTTGGAGATTAATGCGAATGCCCAAGCAACTCATGATTTATGAAGATGCGGTGCCGATTTCAACCGAGCGCCACGGCGAATGGTCGGTCAAGACCGGCGCCGACTATTCTTATGCGCGCGGCTTGAATTCGGTGCCTCTGCTGGCCGCCGAATTCATCCCGGCGGCCACGGAATTCGCCATCATTTTTGCGGGCGAAGGCGATTCCATTTTTCCATCCGTAATTCTCGGCATGCGCGATGGCGAGAATTCTTTTGTCGGTGAGGATAATGCCTGGCAGGGCAAGTATGTGCCCGCCTTTTTGCGCCGGTACCCGTTCGTATTTTCACGCTCCGAGGACGGCGGCACATTTACGCTGTGCATCGACGAGGAGTTCAATGGATTCAATCAGGAGGGTAAAGGCGAGCGTCTGTTCGATTCAGAGGGCGCGCGTACCCAATATCTGGAAAACGTGTTGAAATTTACCCGCGAGTATCAAGCGCAGTTTAACCGCACCATGCAGTTTGCCAATCGGTTGCGGGAACTTGAGCTGCTGGAGGCGGCACAGGCCAGATTTCAATTGCCGGACGGGCAATCGGCGGCGCTGGCTGGTTTTCAAACCATCAATCGCGACAAGCTGAAGGCACTTCCGGGCGAGACTCTGGCCGAGATGGCGCGAACGGATGAACTCGAACTTTGTTACGTTCATCTGCAATCGCTCAACAATCTAACGCCGATGGCGCAACGTCAGACCGCCGCCGCGCGAACCACGGAAGCGGCCGAGCCCGCACCGGAAAAACCGGCAGGCAAAAAGAAATAGCAGTTTGCCGGTCTCACTTTAGAACGTCAAAAGCGGCCGGCGTTCATACAGGCTGATCGTGTCTGGCAAATCACAGCTGTCGGCGGTATGGCAGTTGGAGACAACGGCGGCCTCCGACCTTTTGTGGCGTACAACGATGCAACCTTTGCCTTGCGCCTTGAAGCCGTTGCAGGCTTTTGCCGCCGCTGACCAGCCCAGGTACGAGCCGAACGTGACGTGATACTGGGTCTGTTTGCCCGGTGATGTCTTCGTCACAATGCGGAAATCTTGATATTCGCCGTGGGGTATCCGTAGTTGCTGAAGGCTGTCCAGCAATGCCTGGGCACGGGAGTATTCGGAAAAGGCGCCAAACTGTGTGTCGTAACGGGGCAGCCAGCGCTTCTCCGCGGGCCGTGGCGGCAGCGGCTGGGCAGCAATTTGTCCATTGTGATTTTCAAGTTGATGATTTTCAAGGTCTGGCGAGACCTCCGCCACCGTTTGTTCGGAAGCCGCCGGCGCCTCAGGCATGAAGATCGCGTCCGAAGAGACGGCGCCGGGAGTAGGATCGGGTTTCGCTTCCGTGATCGGTTCGCCTGCATCGATGTGCGGTGCAAATTCGAAATCATCCGATGTGGCCGCAATCTTGCGCACGGCGACGCAACGTTTTCCATGGACCTTAAAGCCTTTACAGACTTGCAAGGCGGCCGATTTTTTCAGGAACGAGCCAAGCCGGACATGAAACAGTTGTTTGCGGTTCGAATCCCGTTTTTTCAAAATTCGGAAGCCCTTTGCCTCGGCCAGTGGAATTTGCAGATCGCGCAAAACCGCCAGCAGGGCCTGAGCACGCGGGTACTCGGAAAACGCACCGAACTGTGCGTCATAGGTTTCTCGCGAACCTTTATGGGCGGGCTCAGGCGGTAAGTCTTGCCAGTCCGGTTGCGCAATGAGTGGTGCATCGGATAGTGGAGGCGCCACATCCAGCAGCGACAACTCCATGGCTGTGGAATTTGTCGTGCGCGGTGAAATAAGCGGCGTTTCTGAATATTCGATGGCACCGAGATCCAGGTGCTCGGCGGACAGGTTCGGATCCAAGCCCAGTTCCTGCTTCGGTTCAGGTTCGAACACACCTAATAGATCCAGTTCAGCCAATGTTGCCGCCGCGGGTTGGACCAGATCCATTGGCGCCTCTTCATTCGGGTCGTTTTTCGACAGTCTTGTCAGGACTTCCGCGAACTGATCATCGAATGCAGCCTTGCGGTCGACATCCGTTTCAGCCGTCGCCATGGTTGTCTTGGGGATGGCGGCATCTGGGACATCTTTCAGGTCGCTGTCGGCCAATCCAAAATCAACTGCCGCCATCATATTGGACTGCTCTGAAGTTTTGCTCTTCACGGGCATCACGGATTCCCGGCGCACATCCGCCAATACCTGTCCGACTAGTTCTTCAATCGTGCCGTCGTCATTGGGATCGTCCTCTTCCGTGAGATACTCCCACTTCGACACCGTTTGACGGATTGCGGTCCGCAGACGATCAACATCATTCAAGGGGATATCGTTGCCAATGACGTCGAGGCCGAGGGCATGCAGAATGTTGCCGTGAGACCGGCGCAGCTCCACATAGGCTTGGTGCTGTTGAACTTCCGAGCGCAGCTGCCGCGCCGCCACGTCAATAGTGTCCAATAGATTGCCTTGGGTGATATCGCGTTCCAATACCGCAAGTTTGCTCAGTTCCCGATCGGATCGGGAGATTTGCCGCGCCAGGCGGAATTGGTAGCTGGCCTCATGAAACTCGTGATAGGCGATGTGAACCTGGGCCAACACGCCAACGGAAAGGGCCAGTCGCTGACGGCGTGCCATCTCACCGCGCAACTCGGCGGTTTGCATACGTAGGGGACCCGAGAACAGACGGAAGAGGTTCATGCCCAATGTGGGTCCGACGGACGACCAGGTCGTGTTCACCAGGCCCTTGTCGGAACTGAAGTTTTGGGTCAGATCAAGATCCAGACCGGGGAACATACCGAAAAGTGCTTCCCGGGATTCCCATTCGGTGATCCGTTCGTTGTAATCCTCGACCCGCAGTTCGGGCCGCTGCTCCAGGGCAAAAGCCTCCAGCTTCTCGACCGCCATGGGCAGCGCCGGAATGCCCTGCATGGTTTCGGGCGGTTGCAGCGTGAATCTGACGCCTGGCTGAATGTTAATTAGCTGTGCGAACTCAAACTTGGCCCGGCCATAGTCCTTCCGTGCCGCAATGATCTGTCGCACGGTATCGATCAGACCACGGCGAAAGCCGACGGTCCGGCGTTTGGTCTCTATACTGTTGACTTCCAGTCGTCGACTTTCCGACAACGCGGCGCTGAACTCGTGTTCAATCGCTACCATTCGGGTCATCAACTGTTGCGCGCCGACGGATCGCCAATAGGCCAGGCGAACGTTGCGGATTATGTCCTGCAAAGCCTTGCGCCGGCGCTCCTCGGCAATCAGCACGCGGTCGGCGCTTTGTTGCGCCCTGGCATAGCTGACGCCCAGGTCCAGCACATTCCAGGTGCCGCCGAAGCTGCCCGAGCGGATGTTCGTATCAGTGCCTGTGGAGGTTACTGCGTCGTCCCTGGAATAGGCGGCACTGCCTTCCACGTCCGGATAACCCTCTTTATTCGCCTGATCCAGCTCCAGCTGCGCGATATCCCGTTCAATTTGCCGTACATTATGTTGCAGGTTGAAGGCCACGGCGCGGGCCATGGCATGATATAAAGAGATCGGCTGCGTTGGCTTGAACTGCCCATTGCGGATAATGTCAAGATCCGCGACGACACGGTTTGCACGTTCCGCCTCGACGATGGGTTCCGGCGTAACGGCGCAAGCGCTCAGAAAACCCGCGGCCAGAAATCCGATTGCCAGTTTTCTGCCAATGCGCGGCGCGGCGCCTTTTATCACCATGTTTGCCATGAAACTGTACATACTCTGCCGGCCTACCTCAGCGTTCCGTCATGGCGCTATCAAGCGACTGATAGACCGGCCGCAGCAGATAACGCAGCACGGTGCGTTCGCCCGCCAGAATATCGACTTCGGCCACCATGCCCGGCAGGATCAAATTGCGCCCGGGCTTGTCGCCGACATAGTTTTTCGACAGTCGAACATCCGCTTTGTAATAGACGGTACCGTCCTGATCCTTGAATGTGGTCGGGGAAATCTTTTCCACCTCGCCGTCGATAGCGCCGAAACGGGCAAAATCGAAGGTCGTGATCTTCACTTTTGCCTTCTTTCCAACCTGCACGTGGCCAACATCGATCGGCGAAATTTGCGCTTCGACGATCAGTTCGTCCTCCACCGGTACCACCTTGGCCAACGGCGCTCCCGGCGCGATGACGCTGCCGACGGTGGTGACCGCCAGTTCTTGCACAATGCCGCGCAAGGGTGCCATGATCTCCAACCGCCGGGCCCTGTCCTCGGCCTGCACGATGGACTGCTCCACCTCTGTCAACTCTGCCCGTACGCCGCCCATTTCATCCAGCGCCTTGTCGCGCATGCCGGCATTCATCTCGCCGATTTTCGCGCCCGCCTCGGCGATGGCCCGACGGGCCCGTTGAGCCTTTTCGACGACTTCATCCAGTTCACCGGCGATGGTGTTGAATTCCCGCAAAGTGTTGAAGTAGACCAGATTGGAGACGAGTTTTTCGGCCAGCAATCTTTCTTGCATGGTTTTCTGTTTGACCAGGATTGCCACTTCCCGTCGCAGTTTCGTCGCCTCTTTCCGCAAGACGGACAATTCGACCTTGCGTTGCGCCTGCTTAAGCTCCAGGACGCGCTGCTGCTTGTTCTGCGCCCGTCTGTTCTGCGCCAGTATGGCCTTTTGGTCGGAGACCATATGGGTGAAACGGGCCGCCACTTTGGGAAATCTAGCCGGTTCTCCCGTGGCGAAGGCGCGTAGTCTCTCGGCCTTTAGCTGCAACCCGGCGCGTCGAATGCGGATCACTTCAAGGTCGGCTAGAACCGGTGTCGGATCGAGCTTGACCAGAATCTGTCCTTGTTCGACCAACTCACCCTCGGACACCATGATACTGGCAATAATGCCGCCCTCCAGATGCTGGATCGCATGTACGGATCCGATGGGAACCACTTCACCCATGGCCTTGGTGGTTTCCTTGATTTTCGCTATTGAAGCCCAGGCGCCGGAGCCAAACACCGTGAGGGCAAGGAAGAACAAAACCAATCTGAGAAACCGGGGTGGTCCAACTTCCTCCAACAGCTCCGGCTTTGAGAGAAAGCGCAGCTGTTCGCCCCGTACTGCACGGGACCGGCCCATGCCGGCAGCGTGGGTGATATCATCCTGTCGTTTCATTGTCCGCCTCCGGACAATCGGTCCATGGCTTCCTGGGGCGGGCCGTTGTACTGCAACCGGCCGGCATCCAGGACCAACAGCCGGTCGGCGATTTCCATATGGCTCGGCCGATGGGTGACAATGATAATGGTGCTGCTGCCGCGCAATTTCTGCACCGCTGCCAGAAAAGCCTGGTCACCTTCCGCGTCCAAAGCCTGCCCCGGTTCATCGAACAGCATGATCGGGGATTTTTTCAGATAGGCGCGGGCGAGGGACAATTTCTGTTTGAAGCCCTCTGTCAATTCGGTCAGGACATGTTCATTCAAGCGTGTCTCGAACTGCTCCGGCAATTGCATGATGCCATCGTAGACCCGTGCCAGCTTGGCCGCTTCAATCAGGTCCTCGTCGCTGGCCGTGGGCTCCGCCAACCTCAGATTTTGGGCCACCGTCCCGTATGTCAGCTCCGTCGCCTGTGGGGCCAGTGCGACGCTTTGCCGTAAATCAATCGGATCGACCTGGCGCACATCGATGCCGTCGATCAATATTGCCCCCATGGTGGGGCGGTACAGACCGGCAGTAATGTTGATCAGGGTCGACTTGCCCGAGCCATTGGGCCCGGTGATCGCCACCACCTCGCCCGGTTCTATGGAAAAGGTGACACCTAATAAGGCCAATTCGGCGTCGGCTGAAAAGCGATGGGCGACACTGTTGAAAACAATCCGTCCCTTGAAGGCTCGCTTGAACGGCACTTGACCGGGAATGCGCTCTGTCGGCAGGCGCATCAGGTGATTGATCTGCCGCAGGCTGGATTTTATCTGCGCCAGCCGGTTCAGGGTCATGAAACCCGATTGTAGTGGCGCCAATGCCCGCCAGACCAGGGCCATGGAAGCGATTAGCGCGCCGATGGATAGGCCGTCATCCATAACCCCCAGGGCGCCGAACCCCATCAAGGCGATGCCGGAAGCAAGGGTTATGACCCGCGAAACCGTTTGTACGGCGTTGCTGTGCCGGGTCAGGACGAATTCCCGCAAGGCACTTGCGGCCGACAGTTCACGATAGCGTTCGAGCCAGACTTTCTCCGAACCGGCGAATTTGATGGCCCGCATGCCGGATATCGCCTGGACCAGAAACTTTTGCTGTTCTGCTTTGTGTTCGTTGCCGGCGGCTGCGAAATGCTTGGTAATGGCGGTAATGGCCAAGCCCGCGAGAACGTAAGCCAACCCGGCGCATATGGGCACCAAAACCAACCACCCGCCAAGGGCCGCAATCACAACTAGGTAGATCACGACGAACGGCAGATCCAACAATGCTTCGCCCAAGGGACCGGCGAAAAATTCCCGCAGCGATTCAAATTCCTGCAAATGCGCCAATTGGGCGCCAAGGGGCTCATGCTCCAACATGGAAAGGGGCAAAAACAGGATCCGCTCGAATGCCGAACGCCCCACCAAATAGTCGATGCGTCCGGCCAGATAGGCCATGGCCCCGATCCGCAGCCGGCGTAATCCGGTTTCAAGAGAGATCGCCAGCGCCACGCCGGACACCAGGAATAACAATTGATTGACCGAAGCCGACGGTATGACCTTGTCATAAATCGACATCATGAATAGCGGCATGGCCAGGCTGAGGATGTTGAACAGCAAGGTCAACAGGATCACCTGGCTGATCAGGGTGCGAAAACGGCCAGCCAATGGCGAGGCCCAGGATCTGTTCTTTTGCTGTTTTTCCCGCTCTGCCCGATCAATATCCTTGACCACGTAGGCGGTGCCGCGCAGCCCTTTACCCGACGATTGCCGGAACATGCGATAGGCGCCGTCGTAAATCCGGTATCCATCCTCGTCGGCGCTGACAACGATGCGTATCGGGGCGGCGGGATTGTCGGGCAGAAACAGGCAGGGCATCAGGTTCGCATTGATGCGGTCATGTCGGACACGCAGGGGCCGCGTGCTCAGGTTCAGGTTTGACAGGGTTTCACGAAACCCCTTGAGGTCGAGGTTGGGCACGAAATGCGGCACGGCCTCGGCCAAATGCCGCTCCTTGCCGTTCCATTCCAAAGCCTCGAGCAGGCGCAACAGACAAGCGCCGAGATCGGACAAGGCGCCGGCGCCGCCGCGGCGAAATGCCTCCAGCACATTCATGCCGTCCAGCCACTGCGGCCGGCGATCCAGGGTATTTTGACCCGCCGCCGACATCAGGCATATTCCTTTTGTAGTTTTTCAATTGATTCCCTGGCGCCGCCGCTCGCGGGTATCAATTCGCCATTGCGGACGACCAGCACACGATCAGCCAAATTCATGTACGAAGGCCGATGGCTGACAATGACCATGGTGCATTTGCCGACATATTCACGCAGCAGGGTGTGGAGTTTTTCATCACTGCTGCGGTCGAGCTGGACATAGGCCTCGTCAAACAGGATCAGGCGGGGCTCCTCCGTCATGGTCAGCGCCCTGACCAAGGCGATGCGTTGGCGAACGCCGCCCGGTATGCGGGTCGTCTTGCGATATTCCACGGGGGTGTCATAGCCCTTGGGCATTTTGCCGATCGCTTCGTGCAAACCCAACCGGTCGGCAAAATACATGGCACGGTCGACGTAATGCTGGCCGCCGAACATGGTCAGATTGTCCATGATCGTACCTTGGAACAGCACGGCGTTTTGCGGCAGATAGCAGACGTGGCGCCGCAGCGCCGCGGCATCGGTGCGCCAGATATCGGTATCACCGATCATGACGTGGCCTTGACCTTCGGCCGGGACCAGGGCGCCCATCATCAGACCCAGGAAGGTCGACTTGCCGGAGCCGTTGGCGCCCGCGATGCCGATGATTTCACCGTATTCGATACGCAGATCGAGATCGCGATAAACTGGCTCCTTGTCCTCGGTGTAGCCAAAGTTCAGGTCCTTGATGATGATCGGATCCTCGAACGAGACCTCGGTGGAGTCATCCGTCCGCGCCTCCTGGGGCAGGGCGAACATTTCGTCGAACTGCCGGCGGGCGACCTGGGCATTCTGAAACTGGGTCCAGATGCCAAGCGATCGCAACATAGGCTGGGCCGCGCGGCTGGCCAGCATGGTGCTGGCCGCAAGGCCGCCCATGGTCAAGGTGCCGTCCATCACCAAGGTGCTGCCAAACGCGCCCACGGCGACGGCGGTGACTTGGGACAACGTCATGCCTAGATTACGAGCCGTGGCGCCGGCCAGGCTGACTTGATAGCTGGCTTCGGCCGAGCTGCTTTGCAGGCGTTCATGGCGCCGCACCATAAGGGCCTCCATGCCCAACGCCTTGACGGTATGGATATTCGAAAGCACTTCGATCATGAAATTGTGCCGCCGTTCATCGCCGATGGCGCGGCTCTTAAGGGATTCGGACAGCGCCCGCCCGCTGAACAGCGCAAAAATGGAGAGCAACACCAGGATGGCGGCCGGCACGAACACCAGCTTGCCGGCAATCAACCCGATCAATAGCAGAAAGACCGCCGCGAACGGCAGGTCGACCATAAGTAATAAACCTTGGCCGGCATAAAACGTCTTGATCCCGTCGACGGCACGGAGCCGCTGCATATGGACGCCGGGGGCCACTGCCTCGAAACTGCGCAGATCGGTTTTAAACAGGCGTCTCAATGCGGCGCAGGCAAGATAATGCTGGGTTCGGGCGCCGACCCAGCCGGTCACCGAGGAACGGCCGTAGCTCAAAATGGCGTCGATGATCAACACCGCGCCCAGGGCAAAGACAAAGACCACCAGGGTCTGGTTCGCGGCATTCGGAATAACCCGGTCATAGACTTGCAGGATCACGATCGGCAAGGCCAGCGACAACAGATTCATGGCAGAGGAGACGGCAAGCATCTCCATACGCAATCCACGCATGGGGCGCAGGCGTGGCAGCGGCGCATTGTCGCTCTGCGGTTTCGACATCGTCGGGGACTCTTCCTCTACTGACTGCGCTTCAATCGCGATCGAACAATGGTCCGCCTCTTTGTTCGATCAACACCGCCACATAATTTCTCGTCATGAGCTGACAAAGAGATTCTGTCGCATGGTTAAACACTGTGCAGTGGGATGGTTAAGAATCGGTTACAGAAATTGCGGTTTGATATATCGGAAGTGAAATATAGGATGCCGTCCCGCGATCTATTCGCTTCGGCGTATGCCGATTTTCCCGGGGCGAATACGCCAAAAATCAGCTGAAAAATTAACCAAACAATTTAAGCATGTTTAGACACAACTTATTTACCCTTCGGAGTCATTATGCAGTAACAAAAAAGTTGCGAAGAGCGCAGTGCAGTATCCCTAAACGTCTAACATTTTAGGAATAGGTGACACCATGGCTAGAATGCCAAACATTATCCGGCAAATCCTCCGCAAGGGCGACGCGTCCGAAGAACAAGAAGTCGTCCAAACTGAAAACGCCGAGGCTGGGCAGTCGCCTGACAACGGTCCGGTCCGCGACGATGAAGCCAGTCGAACATTCTGGCAAACCGTCGCCAGTGCGGGCGAAGCATCGGAAAGCGCCCAGGTCAGCGACCGCGCCGACATTGAGCAGCAGGCCGACAGTGCTGAGGTAGATCCCGACGCCGACGTCGAGGATCAAGAAGCCGATCCCGAGGGCAATGAAGCAACGGATGCGGCGGCCACCGGCCAGACGCCCGCTGCCCAGGCGCCGCAGGCGCAGGGTGTGGATGCGACGGCGGCGAACCAGCCGACGGCCGCACAGGCCCGCCCGGCCCAAGCCGGTCAATCGAATAACGCCGCGCAGGCGGGTGAACAAGAGGCCGCGGAAGCGGAAGCCGATACAGAGGCCAGCTCATCCGATGCCATGGCGGAGCCCGCGGTTGCGGAGAGCGATCAGAACATTGAAACGGAATACACGCCGGACGTCACCGATTTCACTGAAACCGAAGCAGCCGTTGACTCCACTGCTGGTGATCAATCCGTTGCGGCGCAGAATACCGTAGAGACTGATTTCAACGGTGGCCCGGTTCCGCCGCAGGCTGACGGTACGGTTGGCAATGGCAATGCTAATGCCAACGGCCAGGAAAATGGCAATGCCAACGCGAACGCCAACGCCAACGCCAATGGCAACAACGGCAACGGAAATGCCAACGGCCAGGAAAACGGCAACGCCAACGCCAATGCCAATGCCAATGAGAACGCCAATGGCAACAATGGCAACAACGGCAACGGAAATGCCAACGGCCAGGAAAATGGCAACGCCAACGCCAATGCGAACGCCAATGGCAACAACGGCAACGGAAATGCCAACGGCGAGGAAAATGGCAACGCCAACGCGAATGCCAATGAGAACGCCAATGGCAACAACGGCAACAACGGCAACGGAAATTCCAACGGCGAGGAAAATGGCAACGCCAACGCGAATGCCAACGAGAACGCCAATGGCAACGGAAATGCCAACGGAAATGCCAACGGCAACGCGAATGCTAACGCCAATGGTAATAACGGCAACGGTAACGCGAACGCTAATGGTAATGGAAATAGCCAGGCCGCCGAAGCGCTGGTGGAGGAAGTAGACGCCACGGAACCGACTTCCGAAGTGTCCGCCCCTGCCGAAAACAACGGACAAGGCAATGGCAACAATGCCAGCGGCAATAGCTCTGAAAATGCCAATGCGAATGGCCAGGAAAACGGCAATGCCAACGCGAACGCCAATAGCAACGGAAATGGCAACGGCAACGCGAACGCGAACGCCAATGGCAATGGAAATAGCCAGGCCGCCGAAGCGCCGGTGGAGGAAGTAGACGCCACGGAACCGACTTCCGAAGCATCCGCCCCCGCCGAAAACAACGGTCAAGGCAACGCCAATGGTCAGAATAACGGCCAAGGCAATGGCCAGGCAAACGGTCAAGGCAATGGCAATGGCCAATCAAACGGCCAGGCCGCCGAAGCTGCGACACCTGCCGAAGCGCCGGCCGATCCGGTTGCCGAGGAAACTCCAGCCGCCGAACAGGCCGCACCTGTAGAGACGCCCGACGCCACGGAACCGTCCGCTGAAGCGGAAGCGCCTGTGGAACAGGCTCCGGCATCGGAAGCCGCGCCGGCCGAGACCAATGGTCAAGGTAGCGGCCAAGGTAATGGCCAGGCAAACGGTCAAGGCAATGGCAATGGCCAATCAAACGGCCAGGCCGCCGAAGCTGCGACACCTGCCGAAGCGCCGGCCGATCCGGTTGCCGAGGCAACCCCGGCCGCCGAACAGGCCGCACCTATAGAGACTCCTGACGCCACGGAACCGTCCGCTGAAGCGGAAGCGCCTGTGGAGCAGGCCCCGGCATCGGAAGCCGCGCCGGCTGATCCGGCGCCGACAGAGAGCTCACCTCCGGCCTCATCCACGAATGGCGCCGCACAAAATGAAACACCCACGGTTGTGACCAATGTCATCGCCGGCAGCGGCGATAGTGATGCCATCGTGGGCAGCGCCGGCGCCGATTCTATCAGTGGCGGTGAGGGCCGTGATACCGTTAGCGGTGGCGAGGGCAACGATACGATCGACGGCGGCACCGGCAGCGACCGTGTATACGGCGGCGCGGGCGACGACGTCGTCTCCGGCGGCTCGGGCCGCGATACCGTTAGCGGCGGCGAGGGCAACGATACGCTCGACGGCGGCACCGGCAGCGACCGGGTGTACGGCGGTACCGGCAACGATACGATCGATGGCGGCACAGGCAACGACAGGGTCTATGGCGGTACCGGCGATGACGTCGTGGCCGGCGGCGAAGGCCGTGATACCGTTAGCGGTGGATCGGGCGATGATACCCTCGACGGCGGCGCCGGCAATGACAGAGTTTACGGCGGTTCCGGTGACGACACTGTTGCCGGCGGTGAAGGCCGGGATAGATTGTCGGGTGGCGAGGGCAATGACGCCCTCGACGGCGGCACCGGCAACGACAAACTGTCCGGCGGCACGGGCGATGACACCCTCGATGGTGGCACCGGTAATGACCGCCTTGATGGTGGCACGGGCGCCGACATTCTGATCGGCGGCGACGGCAAGGACAGGTTGAGAGGCGGCGACGACGGCGATACGCTGATCGGCGGCGCCGGCAACGACGATCTGAGAGGCGGCGACAGCGACGATTTGCTGGACGGCGGCACCGGCAGGGACAAGCTGGACGGCGGCCAGGGCGTTGACACGGCGGTGTTCGACGGCAATGCCTCCGACTACAACGTCTCCATGGGCCGACGGGGCCTTGAGGTCGAGGATCTGCGTGAAGGCGGTTCCACGGACACGGTGCGGAACGTCGAGAACTTTGAATTCGCTGATCAAACCATGACCATCGACGAAGTTGAGCAGGCCATGGAAAGTGGCTGGCAGGACACGGTTGTCGCCCCGGAGGCGGGCGAAGTGTCAGCCTCGGACGAAATTGTGATCAATCTGGATCTGGAAGCGCTGATCCCCGACGCGACCGATGGCTCCACCTACGAGACCACCATAACCGGTGTGCCCGAGGGCGTGCAGCTGTCCGAAGGTTCGGACAACGGTGACCGTTCCTGGTCCATGACCGTGATGCAGGTGGCCGGCTTGGCCATTGCCATTCCCGCGGCTTCTGCCTTCGCGTCGGAAGCTTTCGCCATGAACGTGGAAGTCAGCCGCGATGGTGCGGAAAGTGAAGTGATCGAAACGGCCGAAGTCACGGTCGATGCCACGGCGGAGACCAATCAGGTCGACCTGGTTCGTAACCTGACCACGGTGACCGCGGCTGAAGCCTCAATCGAAGCCGGCGCGACCGGCCAGACACAAGCACAGGCTCAGGCCCAGGCAGAGTCCGAGGCGCAGGCCGCGACCGCGGCGGCGGCGGAAAATGCCGCCGATTCAGGCGCCACCGGCGCCGATGCGGCGCGGGCCAAGTCCGGCAACAGCGGCACCGCCGCCGACGGCGCGGCGGAAGAAGCCGCGGCGGAAGAGGCCGTCGAGGTGGTCGAGACCGAAGTGGTCGTCGAACAGGCCGCCGAAACAGCAGAGGCCGCCATTCTGGGCGATCCCCTGGCCGACACAGCAACCGATGGTCTGACCGATACCCTGAGCGAAAGCCTGCCCGATACGGCGGCGGACGCGGCCGTCGAGGCCACCACGACGACCCTGGCCGCACCCGCGGTGAGCGCCGTCAGGTCCTCCGCCGCCAGGACGGCGACGGTTGAAGAGACCGTTGTCGAGACGGTCGAGGAAACTGTTGTCGAGGCGGTTGAAGAAACTGTTGTCGAGACGGTTGAGGAAACCGTTGTCGAAGTTGTCGAAGTTGTCGACGTTTCGGCGCCCGGCCTGTCGGCATCCGCCGCAAGCGGCAACGAGGACAGCGGCATCGCGCTCAATATCGCCTCATCCCTGGTTGACGGCACGAACCTGTCTGTCGTGATATCCGGTGTCCCCACGGGCGCCGCGCTGTCCGCCGGTACCGACAATGGCGACGGCAGCTGGACCCTGACATCAACCCAACTGTCGGGCCTGTCCATCACGCCCGCCAGCAATGACAGCAGTGATTTCTCTCTGACCGTGACCGCCACGGCCAGCGATGATCGCAGCAGCGCCAGCAGCGTACAGACCCTGGCCGTCACCGTGGACGGTGTCGCCGATACGCCAACCCTGAGCACATCGGCAGGTTCCGGCAACGAGGACAGCGCCATCGCTCTCTCCATCTCGTCTGATCTGGCCGACAGCTCGGAAAGTCTTTCCGTGGTGATCTCCGGTGTACCGACGGGGGCCTCCCTGTCCGCGGGTACCGATAATGGCGATGGCAGCTGGACCCTTACGTCGGCCCAACTGTCGGGCCTGTCCGTGACGCCCCCCAGTAACGACAGCAGCAATTTCCAACTGACCGTGACGGCCACGGCAACCGATGGTTCCTCGACGGCACAATCCGTTGATACCCTCGATGTTGCAGTTGCCGGTGTGGCAGATTCGCCCAACCTGAGCACGTCCGCCGCCTCCGGCAACGAGGACAGCGCGATCTCGCTCAGCATCTCCTCGTCCCTGGCTGACAGTTCGGAAAGTCTGTCCGTGGTCATCTCGGGCGTGCCGACGGGCGGAAGCCTTTCAGCCGGCACCGACAACGGGGATGGCAGCTGGACCCTGACGTCGGCCCAGCTTTCCAACCTGACCATTACGCCGCCCAGCGACGATGCCAGCAATTTCTCCCTGACCGTGACGGCCACCGCGACCGACGGTTCGGACACTACGCAGAGCGTCAGCACTGTCGGTGTCACCGTCGCCCAGGTGGCGGATGCACCAACATTGAGCGCCAACGATGTGACCGGCAGCGAGGATACGGCGATTTCGTTGAGCCTGTCCTCGGCCCTGTCCGATACGGACGGCTCGGAAAGCCTTGGGGTTGTCGTCTCCGGCGTTCCGGTGGGTTCCAAGTTCTCCGCCGGCACCAACAATGGCGACGGTTCCTGGACCTTCACGGCGGCCCAACTGAATAACCTGACCCTGACACCGCCCCCCGACCAGGATACCAATTTCAATCTGTCGGTAACCGCGACGGCGACGGACGGCTCCGACACCGCGCAGTCCTCGGGCAGTTTCAAGGTCAACATCAATCCGGTGGCCGATACACCGGACGACGTCACGCTGACGGCGGACGGCGTGGATGAAAACGCCTCCAACGGCACCGTGGTTGGCACCGCTGCCGGCGTCGATCCGGACAGTGGCGAGACCTTCACCTACAGTCTGACGGACAATGCCGGCGGCCGTTTCGCGATCAGTGCCAATACCGGCGAGATCACCGTGGCGGATGGATCGTTGCTGGACTTTGAAACCACGCAAAGCCACAACATCACCATCCGGGTCACGGATTCCACCGGCAAGACCTATGATGAAGTCAAGCCGATCACCGTCAACGATCTGGCTGAATTCGATGATACCCATCAGGCCGAGGTCGTGGACGCCGGCGCGGTGGGTTACTGGCGCCTTGACGATGCCAATTCCACCGCCGTGGACCAGATCAGCGGCAGCGACGGCACCTGGACCAATAATACAGATTACTTAGACACGACGGATCCCTTCGCCAACATCAATAATACCGGCAATAATTTCGACGGTGTCAACGACTACGTGGCGATACCGGACTCCGCCGCCTGGAACCAGGCTAACGGCACGATCCAGCTGTGGTTCAATGCCGACACAGTCACGGGCACTGGTACCTTGGTCAGCCGGGATCCGGCCGGCGGCAACACTGGTGATTTCTATATCGATCGTGATGGCAGCAACATCGTGGTTGCCATGGGCGGCCCCGACGGCGGTACCTTGACTGCCACAAATGTTGTCTCAGCCGGTACATGGTACCAGTTGACCGTGACCTTCGGCGCCGATGGTCTGCAGATCTATTTGGATGGCACCAAGGTGGCGGATGATTCCAACAACATCGAGGGTATCGATGGCGGCAGCACGGCTGTGTCGGTTGGCGCGTACACCGGTGGGTCGGATTTCTTCGATGGCAAGATCTCCGAGGTCGCGATTTACGACAGTCAGTTGCCGGAAACTACCATCGACGGTCTGTATGCCGCTGGTGCCACCGGTACCGACCGGGCTACTTTGACCTCCGGCGACGATACCAATACCGGCACGACCGGCGAGGACTTCATCTCCGGCGGCGCGGGCAGTGACACCCTCTCCGGCGCGGCCGGGAGTGATCGCCTGTACGGCGATGCCGGGGACGATACCCTGAATGGCGGCGACGCCGACGATATCCTGTCGGGTGGCGAGGGTGCAGATACGGTGAACGGCGATGCCGGCGCGGATACGCTTTCGGGTGATGACGGCGATGATACCCTGAAGGGCGGCGCGGGCGCCGATATCCTGCTGGGCGGTGCCGGCAACGATACAGGCTCTTATGCCGACTCTGGCTCCGCCATCAACGTCAACCTGAACACCGGCGCCACTTCGGGCGGTGATGCGGCGGGCGATACCCTGACCAGTATCGAAAATCTGATCGGCTCCGACTATGCCGATACGCTGGTCGGTAACGGCGACGTCAATGTCTTCACCGGCAACGCGGGCAACGATACCTTCCAGGGTCTGGGCGGGGTCGATACCCTTACGGGCGGCGCCGGCAGCGATAACTTCATCGTTGGCGAGGGCGATGGTAACGACATCATCGATGGCGGCGCGGCCGGTGGCTGGACCGATAGCATCACCCTGCAAAATGCCGATAGTTCGTCGGTCGGCTCCGGCTGGACCGTCAGCCTGACAACAGGCAGCGAGACATCGGACGACGGCAGCACCAAGACCCTCAGCGACGATGCCGCCGGTACCATCACCCTGGAGGACGGCACGCAAATCGCCTTCCAGAACATCGAAACCATCGACTATTGATGGCGATACTTTAACGGCGCCAATCGCGGCTCCATGAATCAAGGGGACACATACTCGCTATGTGTCCCCTTTTTCACGCCCGGCAATGACGAAAGAGGTCGATTAATGGCTAAATACAGCCATAACTGTCATGCCCGCGCTTGACGCGGGCATCCAGTATCGCAGTCAATCAAAGGCGCGCTGCCAGCTGGGATAATTCCTGCAAGCCCTGTACGGTGCGCCGGCCGGGCCAGGCCAGGGAGCGGCCATCGACGATTTCCAGGTACGGTCGGCTGCCGATGCCGTTGGACAGGCGGAATTCGTCCACATCCTCGTCCTCGAACTGGAACGGTTCATTGCCGAACAGCACCAGATCGGTCTGTTCCAACAGCGCCCGATCGATGTCGATATCGGGGAAGCGCCTGTCCGGGTTGTGCCCCAATGTCTCCATGCCGGCCATGGCCAGTACGTTGGCTGTAAAAGTATTTTGCGAAACCGTGACCCAGGGGTTCTTCCAGGTCAGGAAAATTACCCTTTTTGTATCCCGCTCCGCCGCGGCCTGCTTGGTGGTGGTGATCTCCCGCTGCAAGGCCTCGATCATATTTCCCGCCTGTTCGTCCCTGGCGAATATGTTTCCGATCAGCTCGAACAAGGTGACGACGTCATCGGGGCCCTCGCAATGGGTCAAAACGATTTCGACACCCAGATTGATGATTTCCTGGGTCAGGGCTTCGGGCGTCTGGTCCTTGTTGACCAGGACATGACTGGGTCCCAGTTCGGCCAGTTTCATGATATCGACCTTGTTGGTGGTGCCCAACACATCGATCTGGTCCAGCCGGCCCGCGGGTTCGACGCAGGACGATGTGCGCCCGACCAATTGCTGGACGAGGTCCAGGTCGAATAACAGTTCCGTCAGGCTGGGGACCAGCGACACGATCCGCGCGCTTGATCCCGCCTGATAATGTTCCCTGCCAGCGGCATCCTTTACCACCCGGCGTCCTCCTGAAAGTTACAGTTATCTTGACTACCAAGCCGCGCCGCGCCGGGCAATGGCAATAAGACTCATCTAAGCTGCTACCAGTTCGAATTTATCCACATCCACCAGGCCGTGGTCGGTAATTTTCAAATGCGGAATAACGCACAGCGGCAAAAACGCCATGTGCAGAAACGGCTCCGGCAGGGGGCAGCCGATGTCCTTGGCCGCCCGGCGCAGACCGCGCAGACCGGTGACCACATCATCAGCCGGGTGATCGCTCATCAAACCGGCGATGGGTAATGGCAGATCGGCCAGGACCTTGCCCCCGCGCACCACCGTGAAGCCGCCCTGCATCTCGATCAGGTGGTTCACGGCAACCGCCATGTCACTATCGTTATCGCCCACCACGATGACGTTGTGGGCATCGTGACCGACCGAAGATGCGATGGCGGCGTCCCGGAAACCAAAGCCCTTGATAAAAGCCGCGGCCGATGTTTTTGTTGCCGCCATGGCGGTTCAATACCACCACTTTCAGCACGTCCCTGTCAGGATCGGGATGGCGCAGACCGTCCTTGTACGGCAGATCCATGGTCAGATGCAGGGTCGTGACGCCGTCGGCAACCAGGCCGATGACCGGGCCGCCGGGGCCGGACGCGGGCGTGGCGAAGATCGATGGATCGACGCGGTCAAGCTTGATGGAATTTCGCCCGATTGAAAGATCCGGGCGATGTTGAAAAAAGGTGCCCTCGTCAACCAGCTGGCCGCCGCGAATGACGGCGCCGACGGCGCAATCCGCCAGATCATCCAGCAGCACCATATCGGCCCGGTAGCCAGGCGCGATCAGGCCCCGGTCCCGCAGCCCGAAACCCTGCGCGGCCGACCAGCTGGCGGCGCGATAGACCGCGCCCATGGGCGCGCCGTTGGCGATGGCCGTGCGGATCAGATGATCCAGGTGGCCTTCCTCGACAATATCCAGGGGGTTGCGGTCATCGGTACAGAGCGCCAGGAACGGCGAGGTCAGATCATTGATCAGGGGGGTCAGGGTCACCACGTCCTTGCAAAGCGAGCCATCCCGGATCAGCACCTGCATGCCCTTTGAAAGCTTCTCCGCCGCCTCCGCCAGGGAAGTGCTTTCGTGGCAATTCTTGATACCGCAGGCGCAATAGGCGTTCAGGTCCCGGCCCGACACCATGGGCACGTGACCGTCAATATGGGTGCCGAAAAAGCTGCTCAGCTTTTCCATCACGGCAGGTTCCTTGCTCAACAGACCGGGGTAATTCATGAATTCCGCCAGGCCGATACCCCTTGGGTGATCCTTATATGGTGCCAGATCGGCGGCGGTGATGACCGCGCCGGAGGTTTCAAGATGGCTGGCCGGGACGCAGCTCGAAAGTTGTACCCGCAGATCCATGGCCAACTCGGCTGAGGCGGCAAAGAAATAATCCAGGCCCCTGGTGCCCAGCACATTACAGATTTCGTGGGGATCGCAGATCGCCGTGGTGGTGCCCCGGGGCAGCACGGCGCGGTCAAATTCCCAGGGCGAGATACAGGTGCTTTCCACATGGACATGGGTGTCGATAAAACCCGGCACGACCACCTTGCCCCGGCCGTCAACCTCCCGCCGGCCATGATAGTCAGCCTGTACGCCGACGATGGTGTCGCCCGTCACCGCGATGTCGCCCGCCACCAGTTGGCCGTCGATGACGTTCAGATAACGTGTGTTCTTGATCACCAGATCCGCCGGCTCCCGTCCCAGGGCCTGGTCGATCCGCCGCGCCAGGATCGCCGTATTGTCAACCATGCTTGCTCGACCTCATCTTCAGCGAAAGCAGATCATAGCGCCAAAATCGTTACGAGAATGCCTATGTGTAAATCTAAAACAAGGGTTTCGAAAAATCTATTATTAAAATTTGAGTTTTAGATTTTGATGGTCTAAGTTTCTCCTGAAATATTGCTCCGTCGAGGCGCCGTCCCCCATGACCAGCACGCAACAATCAATCTCCGTCGAACCACTGGTGACCCGTATTCGGGGCCATTATGGCGACCTGCCAGCCAGTGAACGCAAAGTTGGCGATCTGATCATGGACTTTCCGGGCCAGATCGCCAGCTATTCCGCTACGGAACTGGCGCAATTGGCGGGCGCGTCCAAGGCCGCCGTGACGCGGTTGTGCCACCGCCTGGGCTATGACGGTTTCGAGGCCATGCGCCGGGCCGCCCGGGATGATCAGCGGGCCGGCTCGCCGCTGCTACTGCTATCGGGCGCGCCGGAGACGGCGGATTTTACCGCGTTGGCGTCGCGTCATAGGCAACAGGATGGGGAATTGGTGGCCCAGGCCCTCGATAGCCTTGATGCCGAGAGCTTTGTCGCCAGTGTCGCCGCTATCTGTGGGGCCCGGCGGGTGTTCGTCGCCGGCTGGCGAAACAGCCAGTATTTGGCGGGATATCTGCGTTGGCAATTGATCCAGGTGCGCGGCGATGTTCATAGTCTGCCCCAGGCCGGCGAAACAATCGCTGAGTCCCTGGCCGATTTGAACGAAGACGACATGATCCTGATCTTTGGCTTTCGCCGTCGCGTCCCCGCCGTGGCCAAGACTTTGGCCCTGGCCCGGCGAAAAGGCGCGAAAGTGCTCTATTTCACCGACCGGGATGCCGGCATGGAGGGCGCGGCGGATTGGACGGTTCGCTGCCCGATCCGTGGCGCGGACGCCCTGGATCGGTATGCCGGCGTCATGTCCTGCCTGCATTTCTTCGCCATGGGCGTGATGCGCGAAATGGGCGGCGAGGGGCGGGCCCGTCTGGCGCGGATCGAACAGGATCACGAGGCGCTGCATGAATTCGCCTGAGGCTTTGGCCAGGCAGGTCATGGGGCGGATCGATGCGCTGGCGGCAATCAGCGAGACGCCGGGTATATTGACCCGCCGCTACCTGACCGACGAACACCGCCGGGCCAATGCCCTTGTGGCCGATTGGATGTCGGTCGCCGGCATGACGTCCCGGCAGGACGCCGCGGGCAATGTTATTGGCCGCTACCAGGGCGCGGACGACGCCAGGCCAGTGCTGATGATCGGCTCCCACCTAGATACCGTGGTCAATGCGGGCAAATTCGATGGCATGTTGGGGGTGTTGTGCGCTATCGCCTGCGTGCAGGCGCTGCACGGGGCGGGGCGGCGGATGTCCTATCCCATTGTTGTTGTCGGTTTCGCTGATGAGGAAGGCGTCCGTTTCGGCACCACCTATCTGGGCAGCCGCGCCATCACGGGTCGGCTGGACCCGGCCACTCTGGACAGGACGGACAGCGACGGCATGAGCTTCCGCCAGGCGCTTGAGGAATTTGACCTTGATGGGGACAGGATTTGCCAGGCTGCCTATGGGCGGCAGGACGTAAAGGCGTTCCTGGAACTGCACATCGAACAGGGGCCGGTGCTGGAAAATCTGAACCGGCCCGCCGGCATCGTCACCGCCATCAATGGCCAGACGCGCCTGTCGGTGGTCATCACGGGCGAAGCGGGCCATGCGGGCACGGTACCCATGGGTTTGCGCCGGGATGCCCTGACCGCCGCCGCCGAAGGTGTTTTGGCGGTGGAGGCGATCTGCGCCGGGATGGAGGATGTGGTGGGAACCGTCGGTATTTTGCGTACCGCGCCGGGCGCCATCAATGTCATACCGGGCGATGTCAGCTTTACCGTCGATGTGCGCGCCAGGGAAGACGGCGCGCGCCGCGATGCCGTTGCGCGGGTGATCCGGGCCATTCGGGCGGCGGCGGAAAATCGCCGGGTCGACGCGCGGGTCACGGTGTTTCATGAAGCCACCGCCGCGCCCTGTGCGCCGGCAATGATGGACGCCATAGAGCGGGCCATTGTTGCAACCGGTATCGAGCCTACCAGGCTACCCAGCGGCGCCGGCCATGATGCCGCCGCCATGGCCGAATTATGCGACGTGGGCATGATTTTTTTGCGCAGCGAGGGCGGCATCAGCCACAACCCGGCGGAGCGCACGACCCTGGACGATGTCACGGCCGGCATCAAGATCATGCTGGCGGTGCTGGAAGAGTTGGAAGGATGATACGGGATGACTGAGATGGAGCTGGAATTGGCGGCCTGGCTGGAGGCCCATCACAATGACCAGATTGCCCTGCTGGCCGAACTGGTCAAGGTGCCTTCGGACAACCCACCCGGCGATTGTGCCGCCCATGGCGCCCGCGCAAGCGAGCTGCTATCGGCCATGGGATTCGAGGTGGAGCAGCACCCGGTGCCCGAAGGACTTTGCCGCGACAACGGCATGATCTCCGCCACCAATCTGGTCATTCGCCACCGCTTTGGCGACGGCCCGGTGATCGCCCTCAACGCCCATGGCGATGTGGTGGCGCCCGGCGATGGCTGGGACCATGATCCCTACGGCGCCAATATTGTCGATGGCTGGATGTACGGCCGGGGCGCGGCCGTGTCCAAATCGGATTTCGCCACCTATGCCTATGCCCTGAAGGCCTTGATCGAAACTGGCGCCGAACTGAATGGCACTGTCGAACTGCATCTGACCTATGACGAGGAAGCCGGTGGCGCCATCGGCCCGAAATGGCTGATCGACGAGGGCATTTCGAAGCCGGACTATGCCATCTCCGCCGGGTTTTCGTATGGGGTCATCACCTCTCATAACGGCTGTTTGCATCTGGGTGTGGAGGTGAAGGGTAGATCGGCCCACGCGGCCAAGCCCGGCACGGGGCATGACGCACTTGAGGCCGCCAACGGCATTTTGACGGCGATTTATAGTCACCGAAGCCTGCTCACGGAACGAGTCTCGGACATTGATGGCATCGGTTCGCCGCAGCTGAACGTGGGCCTGATCGAAGGCGGTATCAACACCAACGTGGTGCCCGACCGGGTCAGCCTGCGTATCGACCGCCGGATGATCCCGGAGGAAGACGCGGGCGAGGTGGAAGGCGATCTGCGCGCCCTGATCAACCGTGCGGCAATGGGACTTGATGGTATCTCGGTTGATATAACGCGGATCATGCTGGCCGAGCCGTTGAAGCCGGTGGGCGATGTGGACCATCTGGCGGCCGTCGTGCAAAAACACGCCAGCGCGGTCCTGGGCGAAGATATTCCACAGGCCGGTGTGCCGCTCTACACCGATGCCCGCCATTACACGGCTTATGGCATCCCAACAATACTATTTGGAGCCGGCCCGCGCACGATCGAAGACGCCAATGCACACCGGGCGAACGAACGTCTGCCGGTGAGCCTGTTGCGGGATGCCGCCCGGATTATCGCATTGTCTGTTGCCGATATGCTGGCTTGAATGGGTGACGGGTCGCGAAATGTTCTTTAACATTCAAGAAAACTGCCGCCTAAGTTGCGAAGTAAAGGCGGCCAACCGGGTGGGAGCGGATTGATGGGTCGGTTGACCACGCATGTGCTCGATCTGACGACGGGACAGCCGGCGCGCGGCCTGGTCATTGAACTCTGGCGCCTTGACGGCGCGGAAAGCGCACATCTGAAGACCATGCGCACGAACGACGATGGCCGGATCGACGGGCCGGTGCTCGACGGCGCGGAGCTTGCGGTTGGAACCTATGAATTGCGCTTCATGGCGGGCGACTATCTGCAAGCTCAAGCCGAAGCTTTACCGGAACCCCTGTTTCTTGACATTGTACCGATCCGCTTTGGCGTGGCGGACAGCGAGTCGCATTATCACGTTCCGCTTTTACTCTCCGCCTACGGCTATTCCACGTATAGGGGCAGCTAGGACATGGCGCGTGGGGCAATTAAGTTTCTACACCAGGGTGCGGTGGTCGAGTTGAGCCAGGTCGGTCCAAACGAAACCCTGTTGGATTATCTGCGCCTGCGCCGGAGCTTGAATGGAACCAAGGAAGGTTGCGCCGAGGGCGACTGCGGCGCCTGTACCGTGGCCGTGGGCACATTGCGCGATGGCAACCTGATTTACAAACCCGTCAATGCCTGCATCCAACTGCTGGGTATGATCGACGGCAAGGAACTTGTCACCGTCGAAGACCTCGCCACGGGCCACGATGATCTGCATCCGGTGCAGGACGCCATGCTGCGCCATCACGGCAGCCAATGCGGCTTTTGCACCCCTGGCATCGTGATGAGCCTGTTCACCCTGTATCACGACAAGGGGGTGGCGGACCGACAGGCCGTGAACGACTGCCTGGCCGGAAACCTGTGCCGCTGCACTGGTTATCGCCCCATTGTGGATGCGGGCCGGGACGCCTGCGGCGGCATGGCGGACGATCGGTTTTCCGCCCGATATACCACAACCGTTGATCAGCTTACGGCCCTGGATGATGGCGCGGATCTGTTTATGGGCGATGAGACATCATTCTTCGCCGCGCCCGCGACCATGGACAGCCTGGCGGATCTTTACGCCCGCCACCCTGATGCCGTCATCGTGGCCGGCGCCACCGATGTAGGGCTTTGGATCACCAAGCAACTACGCCAGCTACCGAAAATCATTCATCTTGGCCGGGTCGCCGGATTGGCGGAAATTCGGACGACGGATCGCGGCTATCACATCGGCGCCGGGGCCAGCTACGCCCAGGCGGAAGAGGTTTTGGTATCCATCGACCCCGATCTTGGCGAGGTTCTGCGCCGCATCGGCTCCAAACAAGTGCGCGCCGCCGGCACCGTGGGTGGCAATATAGCCAACGGCTCGCCCATCGGCGATACGCCGCCGGCACTCATCGTGCTGGGGGCTGAACTGCACCTGCGGCAAGGCGATGGCACCCGGTCAATGGCGCTGGAAGACTACTTTGTTGAATACGGCGGGCAGGACCGTGGTCCGGGTGAATTTGTCACCGGTATTGACGTGCCGCGCCTGGCAGCGGACGAGGCCTTCCGCTGTTACAAGATTACCAAACGCTTCGATCAGGATATCTCCGCCGTCCTTGGCGCCTTCAAATTCACCATCGCCGATGGTCGGATTATGGATGCCCGCGTCGCATTCGGCGGCATGGCCGCGACGCCAAAGCGGGGGGCGGCGACGGAAGCAGCCTTGATAGGCCTGGCGCTTTCCGACGAGGACGCCTGGGCGGCCGCGCGGGATGCCCTGGCCGAGGATTACGCGCCCATCGATGATATGCGCGCCAGTGCCGTCTACCGTCTGCAAACGGCGCAGGCCTTGCTGATCAAGGCCCTGCATGAAGTTGGCGGCCGGGACAGTGCCGCCATGCGGGTCATTGGCGTGCGTCACGGGGAGGCCGCGCATGCCCCATAGCGTCCCAATTCGGACCCGAATTCCCCCGCCCGGCGGTGACCATACCGTTGGTAACGCCTTGCCCCATGACAGCGCCGCCTGGCAGATCCAGGGCAGCGCCCGATATATTGATGACATGCCTGAGGCGGCCGGTCTGCTGCATCTGGCGCCGGGTTATGCCGCGACGGGCGCGAAGGGCGCCATTGTTACGCTCGATCTGGATGCGGTGCGGGCCGCGCCGGGCGTGGTCGCGGTACTGACGGCACAGGATATTCCGGGCCCGAACGAATGCAGTCCCTCGATTGGCGGCGATCCGATTTTGGCCGATGGCCGGATCGAATTTCATGGCCAAGTGATCTTTGCCGTCGCGGCCCATAGCCGTTATCAGGCGCGCCACGCCGCTGCCTTGGCGAAGATCGAGATCAATGAGGAAACACCAACTGTATCCGTTGATGACGGTTTGATCTCGGGCGAGACGGTTCTGCCCGACTATCAATTCCTCTCCGGCGATCCGGATCGGACAATCGCGGCCTCGGCCCATCGGGCTTCCGGCAACCTGCGTATCGGCGGTCAGGAGCATTTTTATCTGGAGGGGCAGGTCGCCCTGGCGTTGCCCGGCGAAGGTGGCGTGATGCATGTGCATTCCTCAACCCAAGGTCCAACCGAAGTGCAGCACTTGGTGGCGCATATGCTGGAAGTGCCCCAGGCCCGGGTGATTTGCGAATGCCGGCGCATGGGCGGCGGCTTCGGTGGCAAGGAAAGCCAGGCCTCCCAATGGGCCTGCCTGGCGGCGCTTGGGGCCCATGTGACGGGACGGGCGGTCAAGATCCGACTGGACCGCGATGACGATATGATCATGACCGGCAAGCGCCATGACGTGTTGGCGAATTACAGCTATGGATACGACGACAAGGGCCGGCTGGATGCGATTGACGTGGCTTTCAATGCCCGCTGCGGCTATTCCGCCGATCTGTCCCTGGGCGTCTGTGACCGCACGCTGTTTCACACCGACAATGCTTATTTTTATCCCGCATCCCGCGTTCTGTCCCGCCGGGTCAGGACCAATACGGTCTCTAACACGGCGTTCAGAGGCTTCGGCGGACCGCAGGGCATGCTGTTCGCGGAACGCATGATGGACGAGATCGCGATCCGCCTCCGCCTTGATCCGCTGGATGTGCGTAAGCGTAATCTGTATGGACCGAAACGTGACGTCACGCCTTACGGCATGAAGGTGAGGGATAACATCGCGCCGAGGCTCGTGCGGGAGCTGGAGAAAACATCCGACTACCGCCGCCGTCGGCGGGACGTCAGGGCCTTCAACAAGACCAACCGTTTTCTCAAAAAAGGCATCGCGCTGACGCCGGTCAAATTCGGCATCGCCTTTACCCTGAAGCATCTCAATCAGGCCGGCGCCCTGGTACATGTCTACACCGATGGCTCCGTGCAAGTGAACCATGGCGGCACCGAGATGGGCCAGGGCCTGTACACCAAGGTGGCGCAGGTGGTGGCGCAGGAATTCGGCATCGACTTCGCCCATGTACAGATCACGGCGACCACGACCGACAAGGTTCCCAACACCACGCCGACCGCTGCTTCCTCGGGCTCCGATCTGAATGGCATGGCCGCGCAACGCGCGGCGGCCACCATCAAGGACCGGATGACGGATCTGGCCTGCCGTCTGTTCCAGGTCGACAAACGGCAGGTTCGTTTCGCCGGCAACCGGGTCCATGTGGGTGAGCGCGATATATCCTTCGCCGAATTGGCCAATAGCTGTTTTCTGGAGCGGGTTTCTCTGTCCTCGACAGGCTACTTCGCGACACCGAAGATCACCTGGGACCGGAATACGGCAACGGGGCAGCCGTTTTTGTATTTTGCCTATGGCGCGGCCTGCGCGGAGGTCACCATCGATACCTTGACCGGTGAAATGCGCGTTGATCGCGTGGATGTGTTGCATGATGTGGGCAAGTCCCTCAATCCGGCATTGGATATTGGTCAGATCGAGGGCGGCTTCGTACAGGGTATGGGCTGGCTGACCACGGAGGAGCTGGTTTACGATGACGCCGGGCGGCTCAACACCCATGCGCCCTCCACCTACAAAATTCCCACCGCCTCGGACGTGCCGGAAGATTTCCGGGTCACGTTGTGGGACTCCAAGGGCAACAGGGAGGCCACGATCTACCGTTCCAAGGCCGTGGGGGAACCGCCCATCATGCTGGCCATATCGGTATTTTCGGCCATCACCGATGCGGTGGCCAGCCTGCGCCCGGGACGCGTGCCGCAATTGGACGCCCCCGCCACGCCCGAGGCCATTGCCCGCGCCGTCCGTGCCATGGGGGACGGTTAGATGGGCATCTGGTCGACCATAACTGGCAGTCTGGCGGCCCGGGAATATTGCGCCATGGTCAGCGTCATTGAGGCGCGCGGTTCGGCGCCCCGTGATACGGGCGCGCGCATGGTGGTTCTGGCCGATGGTTCGTTCACCGGAACCATTGGCGGCGGCGCCCTGGAATGGCAGGCCATCGCCAGCGCCCAGGCGGCGATCGCAAAGGCAGAGGCTAATATGTCGGGACCGCCGGTACGCCAGTCCGTGCACGCTTTGGGTCCCGATTTGGGGCAATGCTGCGGCGGTTCGGTCCGCCTGCTGGAAGAAGTTTTGAGTCCGTCACAACTGGACGATTTGCAGGCTCTGGCCGCGGCCGAAGACCAGGGCGCTTTCGCCACCCTGGGCCGGATCGGAGAGTATCAGGTGACGCGGGCCGTCGTGGATGTGAACCAGCAACCCGATGCCGGGATGTTATGGGAGCAGTTTGGCCAGCCGAGGCAAACCCTGGCCCTGTTTGGCGCCGGTCATGTGGGACGGGCGTTGGTTTTGGCATTGGCGCCCCTGAATTTCAAGGTGGTCTGGATCGACCCACGGCCGGGCGCCTTTCCCTCGATTGTGCCGGGGGACGTCGCCGTCGTGCCATCACCGGAGGTGGTTGGCGAACTGGCGGCACTGCCCGATCAGGCTTTCGTTCTGGTCATGTCGCACAGCCATGCGCTGGATTTGGATGTGGTTGCCGGGGCCCTGCGGGCGGATCGATTCGCCTACGTCGGTCTGATCGGCTCGGATACCAAGCGGGCCCGTTTTCAAAGCCGTTTGCGGCAGGCTGGACTGGGGAGAGGTGAAATCGAGCGGATGGTATGTCCCATCGGCATTCCCGGCATCGGATCCAAGGAGCCATCCGCTATTGCAGCATCCGTGGTTGCGGACCTGCTAGGCCGGGTGGAACAATGTGAACAGAAGGCCGGCGCGGGCGGGATAAACAAAAAAATGCCGCTGCGCATCGAAGGGGGGCATGAACGTGGATAGTTCGAGTGAGTACCTTCTGGAGGCGCGAAATATCGTCAAGGTTTTTGGCGAGCTGCGCGCCAACGACGACGTCACCTTGTCCCTGAAACCAGGCGAGATACATGCCTTGCTGGGGGAAAACGGCGCCGGTAAATCCACCTTGGTGAAAATCATCTATGGCTCCCTGCAGGCGACGTCCGGACAATTGTTCTGGAAGGGTCAGCCCGTGACGGTGGCCAACCCGGCCGCGGCGCGGGAGTTGGGCATCGGCATGGTGTTCCAGCATTTTTCCCTGTTCGACGCCCTGACCGTGACCGAGAATATCGCCCTGGCCCTGCCCGCTGATGTGGATATTGGCGCCTTGGCCGGGCGGATTGAAAAAGTTTCGAACGATTATGGCCTGCCCCTGCGGCCCGACGCCCTGGTGGCGGATCTGTCGGTCGGGGAACGCCAGCGGATCGAGATCGTGCGCTGCCTGTTGCAGGAACCGCGCCTGTTGATCATGGACGAACCCACGGCCGTGCTGACCCCGCAGGAGGCCGATCAATTGTTCGTCACGCTGGAACGTCTGGCTTCGGAAGGCTGCGGCGTGCTGTATATTTCCCATCGCCTGGAGGAGGTCAAACGCATTTGCCACGACGCCACCATCCTGCGCCACGGCAAGCTGGTCGCCCGGGTTGACCCGCAGCAGGAAACCGCCGCCTCTCTGGCCAACCTCATGGTCGGTGCGGAGGTCGCGGCGGTTAAGGCGGATCGCGGCGGGGTACCGGGTTCGCCGCTGTTGGAATTGGTGGATCTGTCCCTGCCCACGAATGACCCCTTTGGCGTCGCCCTGAAGAACATCAATCTAACGATACGTGCCGGCGAAATTGTCGCCGTGGCCGGGGTCGCGGGGAATGGCCAGTCGGAATTTTTCGACGCCGTCTCGGGCGAACAGCCAAGCGCGAACAATGAAACAGTCAAGATGTCGGGGGAGGCCTGCGGCCGGGAGAACATTACCCGGCGGCGGCGGCGTCATGCGGCCTTCGTGCCCGAGGAGCGTATCGGCCATGGCGCGGTTCCTGATTTTCCACTGTCCGAGAATGTCGTCCTGACCCACCATGCGGTCGGCGAGGGCGTGGTGCGCAAAGGGTTGATCAACCGGGCGGCAGCACGTGATGTGAATTCGGCAGTCACCGAACTGTTCGATGTGCGCAAGGGCACGCCCGACCCCGAGGCACGGTCGCTTTCGGGTGGTAATCTGCAGAAATTTGTCGTCGGCCGGGAAATGACCCGAGAGCCAAAAATCCTGGTCGTCAACCAACCCACCTGGGGTGTTGATGCCGGCGCCGCCGCGTTGATCCGCCAGGCCCTGATTGATCTGGCGCGTAGTGGTTCCGCCGTGCTGGTGATCAGCCAGGACCTGGATGAAATTTTCGAAATCTCGGACCGCATCGCCGTTATCTCCCGTGGCGAAATGTCGGAAGCCTACCCGGCGGAGGAATTGAGCCTGGAACAAATCGGCCTGTTGATGGCCGGGGCGCACGAGAAGGCGCCAGAGAAGGCGGCGGCCTCATGATGATCGTTCTGGAAAAGCGCAGCGAACAATCAAAGGCGATGACTTTTCTATCGCCTGTTCTGGCAATTGGGTTGACCGTGGTGATCGGCGGTTTCATCTTCACCGGCCTGGGTCTTGATCCTTTCAAGGCGCTATACATTTATTTCATTGAGCCGATGACCTCGATCTGGTCGGTCGAGGAATTGATCGTCAAGGCGGCGCCCCTGATATTGATCGGCGCCGGGCTGGCGGTTTGCTACACCGCCAATGTCTGGAACATCGGCGCCGAGGGGCAATTGACCATCGGCGCCTTGTTCGGTGCCGCCATTCCAGTCTATTTCACCGCCTGGCAGTCGCCTTTGGTGTTGGTATTGATGTTGGTCCTGGGCGCTGTCGGCGGCGCCTTGTTCGGGGCCATCCCGGCGTTGTTGAAGAACCGCTTTGGCGCCAATGAGATTTTGACATCCCTGATGCTGGTCTACGTGGCGCAACTGCTGCTGGATTGGCTGGTGCGCGGGCCGTGGCGTGACCCGCAGGGATTCAATTTTCCGCAATCGGTGCCGTTCGAGGGTTGGCAGCTGCTGCCGTTGCTGGGGGAGGGGCGGGTCCATATTGGCGCCATTCTGGCGGTCGTCGCGGTGATTATCCTGTGGATCATGATGGGCCGATCCCTGCGCGGCTTTGAAATCCGTGTTATCGGCCGCTCCCCCCGCGCCGGCGCTTTCGCCGGCTTCGGGCAAAAACGGGTGGTCTGGTTCTGTTTCATGCTCTCGGGCGCCCTGGCCGGATTGGCGGGCATCTGCGAGGTCGCCGGACCCAGCGGGCAATTGCAGCCGACCATATCGCCCGGCTATGGCTTCACGGCGATCATCGTCGCCTTTTTGGGGCGGTTGAACCCCATCGGGGTGCTGTTCGCGGGGATCCTGCTGGCGATTTCTTATCTGGGTGGCGAGGCGGCCCAGGTTGAGCTGGGAATCTCGGACAAAACGGCACAGGTATTCCAGGGCATGCTGCTGTTCTTCATCCTGGCCTGCGATACGCTGATCCATTACCGCATCAAATTTGCGCCCGGCGCCGGCGCGGCGAAAGAGGCGTAGGAGGGGACCATGGGTGCATTGGAAGCAGTCATTTTGACCATCATCACGGCCTCGACACCGTTGTTGCTGGCGGCGATCGGCGAACTGGTCACGGAACGTTCCGGGGTCTTGAATCTGGGCGTCGAGGGCATGATGATCATGGGCGCGGTCTGCGGTTTCGCCACCGCCTATACTTCAGGTTCCGCCATGCTTGGCGTGGCGGCGGGGTTGCTGGCGGGCGTCGTGATGTCCATGTTATTCGCTTTTCTGACCCAGACCCTGATGACCTCGCAGGTCGCCACGGGGTTGTCCCTGACCCTGCTTGGGCTGGGCCTGTCCGGCCTGATCGGCGAGGCTTTTACCGGTCTGCCCGGCGTCAAGCTCACCGTGCTTGATATTCCCTTCCTCAGCGATATTCCGTTCATCGGGCCGATACTCTTTGGCCACGACATTCTGGTTTACGCCTCTCTCGCCATACCGCTGGGCGTGGCCTATGTGCTGTTTCGCACCCGTCTGGGCCTGATCATCACGGCCGTGGGCGGCAACCATCATTCGGCCCACGCCCTGGGCTACAACGTGATCCGGGTACGTTACGGCTGTATCGCCTTCGGCGGCGCCTGCTCCGGTTTGGCGGGGGCCTATCTGTCGCTCGCCTACACGCCGCAATGGATCGAGAACATGAGCTCCGGCCGCGGCTGGATCGCCCTGGCGCTGGTGGTGTTTTCCACCTGGTTGCCAAAACGGTTGATGATCGGGGCCTATCTGTTCGGCACGGTCTGGATCATGGGGCTGTACGTCCAAGCCCTGGGCGTGGCGATCCCGGCGCAATTGCTGTCATCGCTGCCCTATCTTGTTACCATCGTGGCGTTGATTATCATTTCCGGCAACAAGACCCTGACCAAGGTCAATACGCCGGCCTGCATAGGACAACCGTTCGCACCCGAGAGGTAAAGGTAATTGCGCCGTCTTCGCTTTGCGGACAGCGAAGACGGACAAATTCGAAGTACCGCACTGAAAAACGATGACAAAACGACGACAACTTGTGAGGCAAGAGGAGAAATCATGAAAAAACTCATTGGTTCGATCGCGTTATCCCTGGCGATGATATTCGCCGCGGGTGCCGCATCCGCCGCCGATAAACTGAAAATCGGCTTTATCTATGTCGGGCCCATCGGTGATCACGGCTGGTCCTATCAACACGATCAAGGCCGCCTGGCCATCGAAAAGGAACTGGGCGACAAGGTCGAAACCGTATTCGTGGAAAAAGTCGCGGAAGGCCCCGATGCCGAACGCGCCATCGAGCGTCTGGCACGCCAGGGCGCGGGCCTGATCTTCACCACTTCGTTTGGTTTCATGAATCCCACATTGAAGGTGGCCAAGCGCTTCCCCAAGGTGAAATTCGAACATGCCACGGGCTTCAAACGCTCCAAGAATGTGGCGACCTATAACGCCCGCTTTTACGAAGGCCGCTATATCATCGGCCAAATCGCCGCCAAGATGTCGAAATCCGGCGTGGCCGGCTATATCGCCTCCTTCCCCATTCCGGAAGTGGTGATGGGCATCAATTCCTTCATTCTGGGCGCCCAGACCATCAACCCGAACTTCAAGCTGAAGGTTATTTGGGTCAATTCCTGGTTTGATCCGGGCAAAGAAGCGGATGCGGCCAAGGTGCTGATCGGTCAAGGCGCCGACATCGTCACCCAGCACACCGATTCCACCGCGCCGCTGCAGATCGCCGCCGACAAGGGCGCTTTGGGCTTCGGCCAGGCTTCCGACATGATCAAGTTCGCACCGAAGGCGCAGCTGACCTCGATCGTCGATAACTGGGCGCCCTACTATGTGCGCCGCACCAAGGCGGTTCTGGACGGCAGTTGGAAATCATCGAACGCCTGGGATGGTCTGGCTCAAGGGACCGTGGAAATGGCAGCCTATACCAATATGCCCTCGGACGTCGCCGCCATGGCCAAGAAAACCCAGGCCATGATCACGTCGGGCAAATTGCATCCCTTTACCGGGCCGCTTTACAAACAGGACGGCTCCCTCGCCCTGGCCGACGGCAAGGTCATGGATGACGGTACCCTGTCGGGCATGAATTGGTACGTCAAAGGCGTTGACGGCGATTTGCCGAAATAGCCAACCCGTTGCGCTGATCCCGGCCGTCGAACCCCATTTCTTCCGGTTCGGCGGCCCGGTCGGCCCAAAGCCGCGGAGTTCCACTGATGCTCGCTTTCCTAGCTGACTGGGCCAATCTGCTGATCCGCTGGGGTCATATGATCGCCGGTATCGGCTGGATCGGTACCTCGTTCTATTTTATCGCTCTCGACCTCTCTTTGAAGAAGCGGGAGAAGATGAAGGAGGGCGTCATGGGTACGGCCTGGGAAGTGCATGGCGGCGGCTTCTACCACGTGGAAAAGTTCACCGTCGCGCCCAAGGAACTACCCGGCGATCTGGTCTGGTTCAAGTGGGAGGCCTATCTGACCTGGCTGACCGGCTTTCTGCTGCTGATCGTGCAGTTCTATCTGGACGCCGGCGCGTGGATGATCGATCCTTCCGTCATGGCGCTGGAACCCTGGCAGGCCGTCGCCATATCCATTGCATCCCTGGCCGTGGGTTGGTTTGTCTATGACGGCCTCTGCCGCAGCCCCATCGGCCGGCAAACGACACTGCTGGCCGTCATTGGTTTTATCTGGGTGATGGCGGCGGCTTATTTCTATACCCATGTATTCTCTGGGCGTACGGCGCTGATCCATGTGGGCGCCTTCATCGGCACCATCATGGCGGCAAACGTTTTTGCCATTATCATTCCCAACCAGAAGAAGGTCACCGCCGCCCTACTGGCCGGCGATGCGCCGGATCCCAAATACGGCGAGATCGGCAAGCAGCGTTCGGTCCATAACACCTATCTGACCTTGCCGGTTCTGGTGACCATGGTGTCCGGCCATTATCCCATGCTGTCGGGTCACCCCCAGGCCTGGTTGATCGTCGCCTTCATCATCGTTGGCGGCGCCTGTATGCGTCATGTTCTGGTCAGCCACGAAGTGGGCGAGCCGTTCGCCAAATATCGCGCCGCCCTGCCGGTGATCCTGGCCGCGCTGTTCGCGGCGATCTATATGACCTCGCCCCAACAGCGCAATACCGCCGATATCGACGTATCCGATGTCGAGGCCATGACGATCGTTCAAAAGCACTGCACGTCCTGCCATGCCGCTAAACCAAGCAATGAAGGCTTTGACGCACCGCCGAAAAATATCCTGTTGGAGAACATCGACCAGCTGAGCCGTCACGGCAAGCAGGTGGTGCAGTTCGCCGTGCAAACCCGGGCCATGCCCTTGGGCAATGAAACCGGCATGACGGCCGATGAGCGCCTGAAGCTGGGCGCCTGGGTCGATAATCAATAGCGGCCATGGCCTATTCAATTGATGAGCTGAACCAAATGTCGGGCGAAGAATTCGTCGCCGCCTTTGGCGACGTGGCGGAACATTCCCCTTGGGTGGCGGAAGACGCGGCGCGCACTCGACCCTTTGTTGACCGTGAAGACGTAATTGGAAAATTCACCGCCGCCCTGCAAGGCGCATCTCTGAATGATCAGCTCTCGGTGCTGCGCGCCCATCCGGACCTGGCGGGGAAGGCGGCCATCGCGGGGGAGTTGACGGAAGATTCGCGAAATGAACAGGCGGGCGCGGGCCTGGATAAATTGACGGGGGAGGAGTTCGGCCGCTTCACGACCCTCAACGATGCCTACAAGGCGCGCTTTGATATCCCGTTCATTTTCGCGGTGAAGGGGGCGGACAAGGCGTCGATCCTGAAATCGTTCGGGGAACGGGTCGGCAACGATGTGGAAACCGAATTGGCCAACGCCCTGGATAATGTCTGCCGTATCCTGCGCTTCCGCATCGAAGATCGGGTTGCCCGATGACCGCCGCCCGCATTCTGCGCGGTCGGACGCTTGGATTCCGGGATGACCCTCGCCTGGATGGGGCGGTGGTAACGGAAGCGGACGGCGCCGTCGCCATCGGCACGGATGGCCGTATTCTTTGGTCCGGACCATTTGCCGATCTGCCGGAGTCGTTCTTGGGTGGGTCGGTCGAACATTTTCCGGGCAAGATTATTATGCCCGGTTTCATTGATGCCCATGTGCATTTCCCGCAACACCGCATGATCGCGGCGCCGGCCAAGGATTTGTTGGAATGGCTGAACCGCTTCGCCTTTGAAGAGGAGGCGCAATATAGCTCGGAAGCCTTCGCGGCGGCGGCGGCGGAGCGTTTTCTGGATAAACTGATCAGCCACGGCACCACGTCCGCCCTGGCATTCTCCTCGGTCCACAAAGGCGCCGCCGACTGTCTGTTCAAGGCGGCGCAAGGACGGGGAATGTGCCTGACTACGGGCAAGACATTGATGGACCGCAATGCACCCGATGCGGTTTTGGACACGGCGGAGGACGGCGCCCGGGACAGTGCCGATCTGATCGGCAAATGGCATGGCGTCGATCGTTTGCGGTATGCCATTACCGTGCGCTTCGCCGTCACCTCGACCGAAGCGCAGTTGCAGGCCGCCGGCGCGCTGTATGGCGACAATCCGGATTGCCTCATGCACAGCCATATTTCCGAAAGCGCGGGCGAGATCGAATTCGTCAAACAGCAGTTTCCCTGGTCCCGTGACTACACGGATGTCTATGACCGCTTTGGTCTGCTGGGCGGCAATACTGTCCTTGCCCACGGCATTCACCTCTCGGAACGGGAGTGTCAGGTCCTCCATGATGCCTCCGCCATAGTGGTGCATTGTCCGACCTCCAACAATTTCCTTGGCTCCGGTCTGTTCGATATTGATCATCTGCGCGCGCCCGAACGCCCAGTGCATGTGGGCCTGGCGACGGACGTAGCGGGGGGCACCAGCTATTCCATGCTGCAGACCCTGGGCGAGGCCTACAAGGTGGCCATGCTGAAGGGACGGAAACTGACCGCCCTTGATGGCTTTTACCTGGCCACTCTGGGCAATGCCCGGGGGCTCGGTCTGGATGGTGAAATCGGCACCCTGGAGGCCGGTGCCTGGGCAGATATCGTCGTCCTTGATCCTCAGGCGACGGATGTCCTGGCGGCCCGTGACGAACTATCGGAAAACCTGGAAGACACACTATTCGCCTTGATGATGCTGGGTGACGACCGCGCGGTGCGCAAGGTCTATATCCGCGGAGAAATGGTGCATGAGAAGGACTAGACCATGAACGACTATCCCCGCGATATGGCCGGCTATGGCGCCTCGCCGCCCCAGGCTGACTGGCCCGACGGCGCCAGATTGGCGGTTCAGTTCGTCGTCAACTACGAGGAGGGCGGTGAGAACAACATCCTTCATGGCGATGCCGCTTCGGAAGCCTTCCTGTCGGAACTTGTCGGCGCCGACCCCTGGCCGGGGCAACGGCATATGAGTATGGAATCCATCTATGAATACGGCAGCCGGGTTGGCATCTGGCGCCTGTTGGAGTTGTTTCGCAGCCGCGGCGTCCCGATCACCATTTTTGCCGTGGCCATGGCCTTGGCCCGTAACCCGGCGGTGGCCGAGGCCGCGATGGCCCAGGGGCACGAGATCTGCAGTCACGGCTATCGCTGGATCGATTATCGTGACGTGCCCATCAATGTGGAACGGGAACACCTGCAAAACGCCATAGAGATCATCAAATACCTGACTGGAGAGCGGCCGCTGGGCTGGTACACCGGGCGCACCAGCGCCAATACCCGTGCCCTGGTGGTTGAAGACGGCGGCTTCCTCTATGACGCGGACAGCTACAACGATGACCTGCCCTATTGGACAGAGGTTGACGGCAAGGATCATCTGGTCGTGCCCTATACCCTGGACGCCAATGACATGCGCTTCGCCACGCCCCAGGGCTTCAATTCTGGCGATCAGTTTTTCGCCTATCTGCGGGACACATTCGATGTTCTGTACCGCGAGGGCGCGGCGACCCCGCGCATGATGTCCATTGGTCTGCACTGCCGTCTGGTGGGCCGTCCCGGACGGATCGCGGCGCTGGAACGGTTCATCGATCATGCCCAGAGCCATTCCGATGTCTGGTTCACCCGGCGCATCGATATCGCCCGCCATTGGCGCGACCGCCATCCCGCCAACAAGGAAAATGTGACATGACCGATGAAGAGATGCTGGAGCTGATGAAGCGTTTCCGTCGCGGCTACGCCAAGGCCGATCAGGAGGGTTTGGCGGCTGCGACTACCGATGACTTCGAATGGCACATGCACTACGGCGAGCCGGGCACCGACAGCCCGACGGGGCGGGTCGTCAAGGGCGTTGACGGGGTGATGAAGGAAATCGCCTGGCGCGAGGCCAACTGGAAAAATGTCACCTACGAAAACATGGTGGAACGTCCGGCCGGTGATGTGATCCTGCAGATGTTCACCACCAAGGGCACCGATGAACACGGCACGGATTATCACCTCAACGTGGTCGATGTATATCCGGTCCGCGACGGCCGGATCTACCGCAAGGACACTTACTGGAAGGGCGTCAAATAAGGCGCCTGCTTACCAGCCCAGACTGCCGCGAATATCGGCGATGGCGTCCATGTGCCGTTCGTTATCACCGGCGAAGCGCAAAACCAGGTGGGAAGCGCCCGCATCGGCGTAACCTTTGAGCCACTCCGCAGCGCCCTCCGCCGGGCCGGCATAACAGGCCTGGCGCTTGGCCAGGATGGCGGCGGCGACACCGTAATATTCCTCTAGATAGGTTTCGATCTGTTGCTGCGCCTTGGCGGCGTCATCGTCGATCACCATGGTCAGGTACAATGCGCCGGTCAAATCGTCCGGGTCGCGCCCGGCATCCCGGGCGGCATCCTTCACGATTTGCCAGTCCTTGGCCCACCCGGCCGCGTCAGGCCCCGTGGGGAACCAGCCGTCGAAATACTTGCCCGCGCGCGCCAGGCCGGCCGGGGCCGAGCCGCCGCCCCAGATGGGTGGTCCGCCGGGGCGATAGGGCGTGGGTGCGAGGACGCCTTGTTCGACGGGCCACCGTCCATCCCAATCCACCGGCTCGCCGCGCCAAAATGCCTGGCAAAGGCGCAGGCCCTCCATCATGCGGCCGACGCGTTTTTCGAAAGGCACACCGACGGAAGCGAATTCGGCGCGAATATTGGGCACATCCCCGGCGATGCCAACGCCCAGGATAATCCGGCCCTGGCTGATTTGGTCCAGCGTCGCGAACTGATGTGCTAGAACGACCGGGTTTCGCAGCGCCGGCAGCAGCACGGCGGTGCCCAGCTCAACCTTGCTGGTGCGTCCGGCGATGGCGGCCAGCATGGTGATCGGATCGTGCCGGGGCCGGGCCAGAATTGAATCACCGATCCAGACGGAATCGAAACCCATATCCTCCGCCCGGTCCGCCAAGTCCAAAATCGGTGCCGCCTCCGGCTGGCCATGCATGACCCTCTCGCGGGTCGGCAGCAGGTATCCCAGTTTCACGGTCATCGCCTAATCTCCTTCAAAACGGCATTAATATATTTGTCGGCAGCGCCAAGGTAATTCGCAGGATTCCGCAATGCGGTCCAGTCCACCGGCGCCGACGTAAGCGTCTCCAACAGATCGAACATATCCTGGTCCGCCGTTGCTTCCGTGCAGGCGGTCTTGACCAGGGCCTGCGCCTCGGATTTTGGCATATGTTCGCTCAATTTATAGGCCGCTGCCTCGGCCAGCAGGGTCGGTGACATATTCGCTGTCATGCGCCCCTTGTCCACTTCAAGGCCCTGGGCAATTTCCTGACTAAGGCGCAGACCGGCGCCCCCCGCGCGGATCATACCGGGCAGGGTCAGCCATTCCTGGGTCCAGGCCGCACCGTCCCGTTCGTGCAGATGTTGGGCCGTTTGGTGCATGGCGCCGATTTGTCCGGCGCTATGGCGGGCCAGGGTCAGGACGGCCTCGGCCAACACCGGATTGGTCTTTTGCGGCATCGCGGAGGAGCCGCCCGCCCCGGCGATTCGAACTTCGCCGACTTCCGTCTGGGCCAGCAGCAAAATATCTCCCGCCGTCTTACCCAGGCTACCGCTGAGAAGCGACAGCCAGTTGGCGATGTCGATCACAATGTCGCGCTGATTGTGCCAGGGCATGGCCGGCAGGGTTAGCTGCAATTCCGCCGCCAGGGCGGCGGCGGTGGCCGGGCCTTGATCCCCCAATGCGGCCAGGGTGCCGCCGGCCCCGCCCATCTGCAACATTTGGCCGCTGCTTTGCAGCGTATCCAGGCGCCGGCGCTGGCGCAGCAGGGGCGCGATCCAGCCGGCGATCTTCAGGCCGAACGTTGTCGGCACGGCCTGTTGATTGCGGGTCCGGGCCGCCATGACGGTGCCCCGGTGGCGGTCCGCCAATGGCGCCCAGGTCTCGATCAGATCATCCAGCCGGGTGGCGAACAAGGCCATGACCCGGGCCAGAATCAAGGACTGGGCGGTGTCGATGATATCCTGGGATGTCATGCCCCAATGAACATAGCCGTCATGGCCCTCGCCCACCGCCGCCCGCAACTGCGCCAGCATGGCGATCACAGGCACGCCGTCCCGGATCGTGCCTTCCGACAGTGCCGGAAGATCCAACTTCAGCCCGGTCGCGGCGGCATTGATTTCATCGGCTGCTTCTTGCGGGATGATACCCAAACGCCCCTGCACACGGGCCAGGGCGGCTTCCACCTCCAGCATGGCGCTGGCCAATGCCGCATCGGCGATCAGCGCATCCGTTTCAGAATCCCGAAGATAGGCGTCCAATATCATGCCGTTGGCCTATTTTAGGCGTCGAAAAATACGGTTTCCCGATCGCCCTGCATGTGAATGTCAAAGCGGTAAACGATGCCGTCCGCGCCGTCTTCACGGCGGGCGATCAGGGTATCGCGGCGGCCGTCGCCGATCTGGGTCAGCACCGGGTCGCTGCCGTTGGCGGCGGCTTCGTCGGAGAAGTAGATGCGTGTGTAGACATGGTTCAAAAGGCCGCGCATGAATAGAACCACTGTTATATGCGGTGCCTGGTCATCGCCAATGGCGCCCGGTTTGACGGTGCCGAATTCATAGAAATGCCCGGCCAGTGTTCCCGTGCCGACGCGGGCAAAGCCGCCGAAGTCGCTGTTGGAGCCGCGTGCATCACCCGGATGGGCGTAACGGCCCTGACTGTCGGCCTGCCACAGCTCCAGCACCGCATCGCGCACCGTATCGCCGTTGCCGTCGAAGACCTGGCCGCGAATGGTGATACGCTCGGCGCCATCCTCGCTCATTTCATTGCCGGCAAGCTGTTTGTAGTCGTAGCCGTATTGCTCCGGCGTCAGGCCATAGGAAAAATACGGCCCGATGGTTTGCGACGGCGTTTGTTTCGGTGCCATACCTTAATTCTCCAACTAAGTCTCAAGCGGCGTCGCCATGCGCCCACGCAAACAGATGTTGAATTCATAGCCCAGGGCCCATTCAGGCTCTGACAGCTCGATAGACAGTTTCGAGACCAGCAGATCGCGGGAGGCTGCAGGCACGCCATTGAAGATGGGGTCGAGGCCCAAAAGCGGATCGCCGGGAAAATACATCTGGGTGATCAGCCGGGTCAGGATCGAGGGGCCGAACAGGGAAAAATGGATGTGGTTGGGCCGCCAGGCGTTGAAATGGTTGCCCCAGGGATAGGCGCCCGGCTTGATGGTGATGAAGCGGTAATGCCCATCGTCATCGGTGACGCAACGCCCCGCGCCGAGGAAATTCGGATCGATGGGCGCGTCATGCTGATCATCGGCATGGTTATAGCGACCGGCGGCGTTGGGTTGCCAGACTTCCAGCAAAATATTGGGTACGGGACGGCCATCCTCGTCCGTGACCTGGCCGGCGACAATGATCCTCTCGCCGTTCGGCTCCCCGGTCTTGGCTGCGGCCCTGGTCAGATCGTGATCCAACGGCCCCACCGCATCCTGACCATAAACCGGACCCGTCAGCTCCGACAGGCTTTGCGGCAGGATGACCAGGGGTTTCGTCGGCGCCCGCAACGGCGTGGAACCATAATCGGGATGCAGATAGGGCGGATGGCTGTCCCAATCCCGCGGCGCGAAACCCTTCGTCTCCGACATCACCGGTGCCCTTATTCGGCTGAGGAAATAACGTGAATAACCCGGCTTTCCAGCAGGTCGCCAACCTTGGCGGCATAGGCTTTCATGTGCGGTGCGACGGCGTGGGCGCCAAGGGCTTCCTTGCTCTCCCATTTTTCGACGAAGACAAAAGTATCCGGCCCGAACTCGGTCTGAAAGCTGCCCATGCCTTCCGTATCGATATGGGGGACGTATTCAATGCAGCCGTCTTCGGCCCTCACGGCGGCCAGATTGCCGCGCGCGGCGGCCAGCACTTCGTCTCTTTTTCCGGGTTTGGTGGTGATGATGGCAACGACACTGACAATACTCATGGTTTCTCTCCTAATTTGATGTCTCGGTTATTATTAGCTGCCCGGCGCGAAGGTGGCCAGGGCATTCCAGTCCGGCGATGATCCGCCCGCCGGATCGAAGGGTTGAATGGCCACGTGATCGGCGCCGGCGTCGAAATGGGCCTGCAATCGGGCCCGAATGGTTGTTTCCGAACCCCAGGCGACCATGGCGTCTAGGAAACGGTCGCTGCCCCGGTCAGAAAGCTCGTCCTCGGTGAAACCCAGGCTGAGCCAGCAGTTACGGTAGTTGGGCAGGCCCAGATACATTTTCAATTGCGCGGCGGCGACATCGCGTGCCGTTCCGGGATCTTCCGTCAGGCAGATTTTCTGCTCCACGCACAGCGCCTTGCCAGGACCCAGGATCTGCCGCGCCTGGGCGGTATGTTCCGGCGTGACGTTATAGGGAAGGGCGCCGTCCGTCAGTTCTGCCGATAGCGCCAGCATTTTCGGCCCCAGGGCGGCCAGGACAACCTGGCGTTCGGCGGCTTCGATTTGCACGGGCGCTGCTGCCATGGCCTCGAGGTAGGACCGCATTGCGCCGATCGGCTTGCCGTAGTTATGCCCTCTGGCGGCTTCCACGATAGGAATATGCGAGACGCCAAGGCCGAGGATAAAACGGCCATCGTACAGGCTGTTCAGGGTGTTATGGCCCTGCATGGCGGCGGAGGCATCGCGGGCGTAAATATTGGCGATGCCCGTGGCCAATGTCAGCGTCTTGGTCTGACCCAGCATATAACCGCCAAGGGCCATGGCCTCATAGGCCAAGGCCTCCGGATACCACAGAACATCATAGCCATGCCCTTCCACTTCCCGGGCCAGGCGGCCGACGTCGTCTATGGGTAATTTATTGGGGGCGAACCAGACGCCCCATTTCCCGACTTGCATGGCTAGTCCGTCCTTTTCTTAATCTATTCGGCCGCTTCGCGGGCGGTACCCATGCCCAAGGTGGGCTGCCCACCGGCGAACTTGGTCAGAACCTCGCCGGGCGCCTCGACTTCGAGGTAATTTTCACCGTCGAATACCTGAACCCCGTTGACCCAGGTGCCTTTCAGGCCCGGCGCCCGGCGCAGCAGGCGTTCGCCGCCTGCCGGTAGATCGAAATGCCGTTCCATCTTGGTAATTGAAATGGTGTCGGGGTCAAACAGGATCATGTCGGCCCAGGCGCCGGTTGTCAGTTGGCCCCGATCCAGGATGCCGTAGGTGTCCGCCGGGTCCGAGGTGACCTTGCGGATGGCCGTGGGCAGGTCGAACAAGCCCTTGTCGCGGGCCCAATGACCGAACAGATGCATGGCAAAGCCGGCATCACACAGCAGAGAGTTATGGGCGCCCGCGTCAGACAGGCAGATTAGGGTGCCGTCGTTGACCAGCAAGGGGGCGACGCCTTCTTCTTCCATATTCAGCAGAAAGAAGGTGTATTTGGTGGCGAGATCCTCCTCCAGACCCAGGTCCAGGAACAAATCGAACGGGTCCACGCCCCGTTCGGCGGCCACTTCGGCGACCGTCCGCCCTTCCAGATCCTTGTTTTTCTCCAGCCCAGTGATGGTGATGGGCACCCAGTCCCAGCGGCCCTTGAAAACATGCTGGCTGTTAGAGGAGGCCAGGGTTTTGCGGAAATTGTCGCGGAAGGCGGGATCAGAGAATATCTGCCGCAGTTCATCGTGATCTTCCGTCGCCGGCCAATGTTCCATGGCTTTCATGATATAGGCGCGATCCAGCGTGAAGCTCAGGCTCAACGGCTGGCAGGAGGCTTGCGTGTAGATCGGTAAACCGCGCCCCCGCGCCGCCTCCGCCGCCGTCATGATGTTCGCCGCCCGCTCCGGCTGGTGGGAGAAATAGAACATCGGTGCATAGAAACCGGGCCGGCCGCTAATTTTGGTGATCTCCTCCAGGAACGGAATGCCGTGGCTTTCGCCGAAGGTGGCCATGAAAACACCATGGTCATAATCTGCCATCACGGCGGCCAGGGCGCGGAATTCATCGTCATCCGCCATGCGCGAGGCGATGGGCAGGCCGCCCGCGCCACGGTGATTTTCGTTCGACGACGATCCCAGCCCAATGGCGCCGGCGTCCATGGCCTCGCGGAACAGATCCAGCATCTGCGCTAGCTCGTCCGCCGTGGCGGCTCGCGTGGAGCCTTCATCGCCCATCACCGCCGTGCGGAATACGGTGTGGGACGCCAGCACCGCCACGTTGGGATAGACCCCCTTGCGCTTCAGCAGATCCATGTATTCGCCGAAACTTTCGTAGTTGGTATCGACCCCCGCTTGCAGAGAGGCCAGGGACATCCCCTCCACCTCCGCCAGATTGGCCAGGATGGCGTCGCGATGTGCGGGGGGCGCGGGTGCGATGCCGAAGCCGCAATTGCCGACCACCACCGTGGTCACACCCAGGGCGCCGGCGGGTGATGCCGTCTGATCCCAGGTCAATTGCGCATCATAATGGGTATGCAGATCTATCACGCCGGGCGCCAGCACCATGCCGCCCGCATCCACCGTCTCGGCCGCATCGCCCGTAACCTCGCCCACGGCGGCAACGCGGCCGTCTTTTACCGCCAAATCGCCCTCGATCAGTGGATTGCCCAGGCCATCGGCGATCCGCGCATTGCGGATGATCAGATCGTGCATGATGTTTCCTCTTGCGTCTTTTTCAGGCCCACATGATGGCCTTGGCGCGGCGTTGGGGCAAGTCATAGGTATTTCGACGATGTTACCAATGGCCGAAGTGGTAGAGTAGGCAGGTAAAATTAGTTGGGAGATTTTAATGACCGCGCAGCAAATCTTGTTCGACGTCACCAATCACGTGGCCACCATCACCTTGAACCGGCCGGAGGCCATGAATGCCCTGGCCGGCGATATGCGGGACCGTTTGCTGGGCATCCTAAGCGGTTATGCGGACGATCCGGACGTGCGCTGCGTGGTGCTGACCGGCGCCGGGCGGGCCTTTTGCGCCGGCGGTGATATCGCGGCCATGGCGAACTGGCAGGAAAACAGCGATACCTCGGTGCTGGAAAGCCATTTGGGCACGGTGGAGAAGGTCGTCACCCTGTTGCGTACCATGCCGCAACCGGTGATCGCGGCGGTCAACGGCCCGGCGGCGGGCGGCGGCATGAACATGGCCCTGGCCTGCGATATGCGCCTGGGCTGCGAGAAAACGCTGTTTTCGGAAAGTTTCATCAAGATCGGCCTGATCCCGGACTGGGGCGGCTTTGAATCGCTCACGCGCATCGTCGGCGGCGCCAAGGCCATGG
>JABIRL010000003.1 GCA_018667855.1 Rhodospirillaceae bacterium | reverse complement strand
TACCTCCGCAGCACACGACGACCACGATCACCACACACCGACAGGGTGGCGGCGCTGGGTCTATTCCACGAACCATAAAGACATTGGCACCATGTACCTGATCTTCGCCATTATTGGCGGTCTGATCGGTGGCGTCATGTCGATTTTGATACGGATAGAACTGGCGGTGCCGGGCCCAGGCATTTTGGGAGGCGACCATCACTTCTTCAACGTGCTGATCACGGCTCATGGTTTGATCATGGTCTTTTTCATGGTCATGCCGGCATTTATCGGGGGTTTTGGCAATTGGTTCGTGCCCCTGATGATCGGGGCGCCGGACATGGCCTTCCCGCGCATGAACAATATTTCTTTCTGGCTGCTGCCGCCGGCTATTCTGTTGCTGGCCAGCTCGATGTTTTTCGAGGGCACCGCGGGCGGTAACGGCGCCGGTACAGGCTGGACTGTCTATGCCCCGCTTAGTACCTCGGGCCATGTGGGCCCGTCGGTGGATATGGCTATTCTGTCCCTGCATCTGGCGGGCGCTTCATCCATTTTGGGCGCCATTAACTTCATCACCACGATTTTCAACATGCGGGCACCGGGCATGACGTTGCACAAAATGCCGCTGTTCGTCTGGTCGGTGCTGGTCACCGCGTTCCTGCTGTTGTTGTCCCTGCCGGTTCTGGCCGGCGCCATCACCATGCTGCTGACGGACCGTAATTTCGGCACCGCCTTCTACGATGCGGCAGGCGGCGGCGATCCGCTGCTGTACCAGCATCTGTTCTGGTTCTTTGGCCATCCGGAGGTCTATATCCTGATCCTGCCGTCATTTGGCGTGATCTCTCACATTATCTCGACCTTCTCGCGCAAGCCTGTGTTTGGGTATTTGGGCATGGTCTATGCCATGGTGGCGATCGGCGCGGTGGGCTTCATCGTCTGGGCCCATCACATGTACACCGCCGGCATGGACGTGGATACGCGGGCCTACTTCATTGGCGCGACCATGGTCATCGCGGTGCCGACCGGTGTGAAAATCTTCAGCTGGATCGCCACCATGTGGGGCGGTTCCATCACCTACCGGGTGCCCATGCTGTTTGCATTGGGCATGATTTTTCTCTTTACCGTTGGTGGCGTGACCGGCGTGGTGCTGGCCAATTCCGGCGTCGATCTGGCCATGCATGACACTTATTATGTGGTCGCGCATTTCCATTACACCATGTCCATGGGCGCCCTGTTCGGCATCTATGCGGCGTTCTATTACTGGATCGGCAAGATGTCCGGCCGGCAATACAACGAGACCCTGGGCAAGTGGCATTTCTGGATCACCTTCATCGGCGTAAATGTCATCTTCTTCCCGCAGCATTTCAGTGGTCTGGCGGGCATGCCCCGGCGTATTCCCGACTATCCGGACGCCTATGCGGGTTTCAACATGATATCGTCGCTCGGCTCTTATCTGACCGGGGTGGGTACCTTGTTGTTCATTTACATCGCGTACAAGACCATCACCAGCGGTGAAAAATGTCCGGACAATCCCTGGGGCGAAAGCGCGGATACCCTCGAATGGACCCTGCCTTCGCCGCCGCCCTTCCATCAGTTCGAGGAACTGCCGCGCATCAAGTAGGTGGGTGACAGGCCTTGCGAGAAGGAATTAATTGGTGAATAGCGGCAATTTAGCCATAGACCACAGCGCGGAACGGGGCGCGTCACGTCAGGTTGGCGGCACCGAACGGCAGGCTGGAGGTGGTCGCCTGACCGCCTATTTGGCGCTGCTGAAGCCAAGGGTGATGAGCCTCGTGGTCTTCACGGCCCTGGTCGGGCTGATGTTGGCGCCGGGCAGTCTGCACCCGATGGTGGCCATCGCGGCGCTGATCTGTATCGCGGTGGGCGCCGGCGCTTCTGGTGCCATTAATATGTGGTATGACGCCGATATCGACGGCCAAATGCTGCGCACATGCGACCGGCCGATCCCCCGGGGCCACGTCAAGCCGCGGGCGGCGCTGATCTTCGGCACCGTTTTGTCGTTCGCGTCCGTACTGGCAATGGGGGCCTTGGTCAATCTTCTGTCAGCCGCGCTGTTGGCCCTGACCATCGCGTTTTATGTTTTCGTCTACACCATGTGGCTGAAACGACGGACGCCGCAAAACATTGTCATCGGCGGTGCCGCCGGTGCCTTTCCGCCCATGATCGGCTGGGCCGCGGCCAGCGGCGATGTGTCGTTGGCGTCCATTGCCCTGTTCGCCATCATCTTTTTCTGGACGCCGCCGCACTTCTGGGCCCTGGCCCTGTATCGGGCCGACGATTACCGCAACGTGGGCGTTCCGATGTTGCCCGTGGTCGCCGGCAAAGCCGCCACCCGGCGGCAGATTCTGATCTATTCCCTGATCCTCATTCCTGTCACCTTGAGCCCCGTTGCCTTGGGGATCTGTGGTGTGGCCTATGGCTTGGGGGCTGGATTGCTCGGTCTGATATTCCTGGCATTTGCCGTGCAGGTCTGGCGTACAGGCGATGACAATGATCGACCGGCCCGACGGCTGTTCGCCTATTCCATCTTTTACCTGTTTGCCCTGTTCGCCCTGATGCTTGGCGAACGCCTGATGGCGGGGTGGGCCTGATGCCCATCGGCAAGATGCATAAACAGCGCAAGGGCCGCAATCTGGCCATCGCAGGTATCTTGGTGGTCTCCATGATCGCCTTATTCTTCATCACCATGATCAATATGCAAGGCCAGACGTGGAGCCCCAATTGAACACCCGGCCAAGACATAATGGGCGCAACCGGCTGACGGCGCTGGTCGCCGCCGGCGTGGTGGTCGGCATGGTCGGCATGGCCTATGCGGCGGTGCCGCTGTATCAGATGTTCTGTCAGGTTACCGGTTTCGGCGGTACGACACAGGTATCCGCCGCGGCCCCGGATGAAATTGGCGAACGGATCGTCACCGTGCGTTTCAATGCCGATACGGCGCGCGAGATGCCGTGGAACTTCCGCCCGCAACAGCGTGCCATAACCTTGCGGGTTGGCGAACAGGCATTGGCCGTCTACGAAGCCTCGAACCCGAGTGACCGTCGGATCGTCGGATCGGCCACGTTCAATGTGACGCCGGCCAAGGCGGGTGCCTATTTCAACAAGATTGAGTGTTTTTGTTTTACCGAGCAGGCCCTGACGCCTGGGCAACGGGTCGACATGCCGGTTTCCTTTTTTGTCGATCCGGCAATCTCGGACGATCCGAATCTGGATGATGTAAAGACCATTACCCTGTCCTATACCTTCTTTCAGGTCGGGACGGGTTCTGAAGAAAACGATACAAACAAGAAAATCGCCGCCAATCAGGTCGCGGAATAAGTTGCTGGGAACGGAGTGAAATAATGGCTGATACGCACGCAAAAGGGCACGACTACCATCTGGTCGACCCCAGCCCATGGCCCGCCATCGGGGCGCTGGGCGCGTTAATCCTGGCCTCGGGCTTTATTTGGGCCATGCATGGCGGTCCACCCTGGATTGCCGTCATCGGTTTCCTGGTGGTGCTCTACACCATGTTCGTCTGGTGGCGCGATATCATTCGCGAGGCCAAGGACGAGGGCCACCACACCCCGATCGTGCAGTTGCACCTGCGCTTCGGCATGATCATGTTCATCGCCTCTGAAGTGATGTTCTTCATGGCCTGGTTCTGGGCCTTTTTCAACG
>JABIRL010000029.1 GCA_018667855.1 Rhodospirillaceae bacterium | reverse complement strand
CTTCATGGTGCCGTAGCGAATGTCCATCTTGGATTTCTTGGCCGCGACGATCTGGATCGGCTCCCAGCAGGAGGATACCAGCACCTCTTCGGAAGCCAGCAAATTAAGGCCATTGCCAAAACCGTCCCAGAAAGTGCGGAACTGGCCCTTCTTCTTTTGCGCGATCAGGAACTGGCAGACACCCTTGACTTCCGCCGGGCTCATGTTCGAGGGGTCGTCGATATCCTGCTTGCCGGATTCCTTGAGATAGATCGCCGTGTTGGTCAGGGTCGGCCCAAAATCATTCTGCATGGCCGCCCGGCCCTTGAACTGGGAATCAAACATGGCTTCCCAGGAATCGATGTCGGCACCGATCTTGTCGTAGTTGTAGGCCATGCTGTCGGCATTCGAGATATAGGGCACCGCAACCACTTTGCCCTTGTGGCGGATGGTGTCCGCGGCCGCGCCGCCGGGATTATAGATCGGTAGGATATTCTTCCAGTTGGGAATTTGCCCAGTGTCCAGCTCCACCACGGCGCCTTGGGAAGCCAGGGCGTCTTCCATGCCGCCGCCATTATCCGACATGGCGTCGTAAAGCTTGGAACCGTCGCCGACGACCATTTTCTGGATGGCCTCGTCCGCGCGGGCGCTTTTGGCGTTGTAGGCGATCTCAATGCCCGCCTGTCCGGCCATGGCGCTCCAATCCTTGGCGCCCACCTTGGCGATGCCGATGGTCCATAATTTCAATGGTCCGGCCGCCCGCGCGCCCGACAGACCGCCCGATAGACCGAATGTGCCGGCGGCGCCGACGGCGGCCAGAGCCGTCGCACTTTGCAACAGCATACGTCTGTTGAATTCGAACTGTTTCATGATCTCTCCCCAATATTTTTTCCGCGACGGCCCAACCGTCGCGATTGGCTCTTTTGAGCGGGGGCAATCATACACAATTATCGGTCAAGATAAACGTCTACCGCATGGCTGGGTTGCCGTCTTAAGCCGTCTTAAGGGGCGCAGGCCGGATGATTTGATGCCAATATGCCCTCGATTCAATGGGGTTGGGATGTCATGAGCAGTCTGCGCGCGATCTTTGCCGCCAGCAGCGGCAACGCAAAGGGCATCGCCTGGATGTTTCTGGCCGGACTGATATTTGTTTTCGTGACCGGGGCGGTGCGCTATCTGTCCAGTTCCATTCATCCCATACAGCTGGGCTTTTTGCGCTATGCCATCGCCTTGATATTCCTGGCGCCGATATTCTGGCGGGAAATCCGCAGCTACCGCAACCGGCCCCGGCGTTACGGCCTGCACATCTTTCGCGGGCTGTTGCAAGCCTTCGGCGTCATGCTGTGGTTTTACGCCATGGCCAATATTCCCGTGGCGGAGGTGACCGCCCTTGGCTTCACGGCGCCCATATTCGCCACCATCGGCGCGGCGCTATTCCTTGGCGAGAAGCTCTATATGCGGCGCATCTCGGCCGTGCTGTTCGGCTTCGTAGGCGCCATGGTCATTCTGCGCCCAGGTCTGCAGGTCATTGAATGGGGCGCCATTGCACAATTGGTGGCGGCGCCACTATTTGCCGCCACCATGCTGATCGGCAAGCGTCTGACGGACACAGAGAGCAACGGCACCATCGTCGCCGCCCTTGCGCTTTGCGTCACTATTGCCCTGTTCCCCCCTGCCCTCTATGTCTGGCAAACGCCTACGCTGCTGGAGTTGATCTGGTTGTTCGGGGTCGCGGGCCTGGCCACGTTGGGCCATCTGGCCATGACCCAGGCCTTCCGCAGCGCCGAGGTCACGGCCCTGCAACCGATCACGTTCCTGCAACTGGTCTGGGCTTCCCTGTTGGGGTTTTACGTATTCGCCGAGGAGCCGGATATCTGGACCTGGATCGGCGGCGGTATCATCGTCACCTCCGCCACCTACATCGCCCACCGCGAGGCCCGCGCCCGCAAATTGAACCGAACACCCACTGGCACATAGCCGGTCTCAAGTCATGCCAAACTAAGGTCGCATGCCAAAGCCGACCGGGCCGGCGGTGCGCAAGGGTGCCGTCAGGTTGGCGAAATCACACAACAGCGGCCGGGTCTTGTGGGGGTCGATAATATCCTCGATCCAGAAGGTCTCCGCCGTACGGTAGGGGGAGCGTAGGCGGTTCAGGCGTTCCTCGATCTCCGCCTGTTTGGCCGCCGGGTCATCGGCGGCATCGATATCGGCGCGATAGGCCGCCTCGATCCCGCCTTCCAGGGGCAGGGAACCCCAACGCGCCGTATACCAGGCATAGCGCACGGAATAGCGGCCCACGGGGCGATGGGCGCCGCCCGCGACGCCGAACGAATTACGCACGATGATGGAACACCACGGCGTCGAAGTCTGGTTGATCGCCGACATGGCGCGGACACCATGGCGAATAGTCGCCGTCCGCTCCGCCTCCCCACCGACCAGAAAGCCCGGGCAATCGGCCAGATAAACCACGGGCAAGTGGAATGTCTCAGCCATATCGACGAACCGGATTACCTTGTCACAGGCGTCCGAGGTCCAGGCGCCGCCATAGAAATGTGGATCCGAGGCCATCAACGCCACGGGCCAGCCGTCCAAACGGGCGAACCCGGTGATCACGGGACGGCCGAACATGCGGCCCATTTCAAAGAACGAGTCTTTGTCGACCAGAGAGTCGATGATCTTGCGCATGCGATAGACCTTGCGCGGATTTTTCGGAATAATGCTGTCCAGCATCTCGTCCCGGCGGCCGGCATCGTCAACGATATCGCCACGCGGCGGCAAATCATAGACCGACGGCGGCAGGTAGGAGAGGAAACGCCGCGCGCACTCGAAGGCGTCTTCCTCGTTTTCCGCCGCGTAATCCACCCCGCCGGCGGCGGTCTGGATGGCGTGGCCACCCAGTTCTTGTTTGTCGAGATCCTCGCCAATATGCTTCACCACCGGCGGGCCGGCCACGAACATCGCACCGATATCCTTGACCAGGACGGAATAATGGCTGGCCGCCAGGCGGGCCGCGCCCAGACCGGCGACGGAACCCAACCCCAAACCTACCACCGGCACCGTTGCCATGTTCGTGGCCAGCATATGGAAGCCCGATGATTGGCCCATGCCGCCGGGCAAATTGGCCCGGCCCGTGGTCTCTATGGTTTTGACCGAACCGCCGCCGCCCGAACCTTCGATCAGGCGGATGATGGGCAGACGCATCTCATTCGCCATACGCTCGGGGTAGGCGGCTTTTTCCTTGATCGTGGCATCCGCCGAGCCGCCACGGATGGTAAAATCGTCACCGCTGACCACCACCGGTCTGCCGTCGACCCGGCCGCGACCCATGACGCAGTTGGAAGGCATATGGCTGGTCAGATTTCCTTCCGCATCGTAGCTATACGCGCCGGCCGTGGCGCCAATTTCCTGGAATGAGTCCGTATCGAGGATCTGGTCGATGCGCTCCCGCACCGTCAGACGGCCGCCCTTGTGCTGGCGTTCAATCTTGTCCTCACCGCCCAGATTTCGCGCCAGGGCGTTACGCTTGACCAATTCGTCTTTTTCGTTCTGCCAATCCACGGCCATTCCTCCAACATCATTTTGCCGGAGTATAGACGGCCTTTCAGAAGAATGTGGCGATTTGCTCCAAGGGTTTTTTCATGGTCGCGGCTTTTGGAATTTGCGCATTTTCGTCCGGATAACCGGCGACCAGCAAGATGTAGGGCTTTTCGTCTTTCGGGCGTTCACAGATCTGGTTGAGGAAACCCATGGGCGCCGGCGTATGGGTCAAGGTTGCCAGGCCGGCGTTATGCAGGGCCAGGATCAGAAACCCGGTGGCGATTGAAACCGATTCCGGCACATAATAATTGCGATACATCCGCCCGTCGCCACCACGGCTGCGTCGCGCGCCGAAAATGCAAATCAGCCACGGCGCGGTCTCAAGAAACGGCTTAGCCGGATCGGTACCAATGGGTTTCAAGGCGCGCAGCCATTCCTCGCCGGCGCGTCCATTGTAAAATTCCCGCTCCTCCGCCTCGGCCAATTCGCGGATGGTCTTCTTCTTTGCCTCATCACCGATAACCGCGAAATGCCACGGCTGATGATTGGCGCCGCTGGGCGCTTGTCCCGCCGTCAGGATGCATTGTTGAATAATTTCGCGGGGTACGGGGCGTGGCGAAAAATCCCTAACCGTATGGCGGCGGCAGACAAAATCATGGAACCGCCGCGCCGATTGCCTCATTTCCACGATGCTTTGCTCCTGATAATCGGGCAGCGGAATTGGATTGAACGCTGTATCGAATTGCCGATCCATAAGGCTGTGTCCTTATAAACAGTAATTTTAGGCAGATAATCCCAGGGTCATGAAGACGCTGTGTCGATCTTCAACATACGCGCCGAAGGGATCACAGAACTCGAAACCAAACCGAGAATAAAGCGCCCGGGCAGGCGCGAAGGGCTCCATGGAACCGGTCTCCAGATAAAGCCGCTCATAGGATCGCTGCCGGGCTGTTGCGATGATATGGGTCAAAATCGCTGCCGCCACACCCTTGCCCCGGTGGGCCGCCGCCGTGTGCATGGATTTGATCTCGCCGTTAAGCTGGTCAATCTCGCTGATGGCGCCACAGCCCAATAGTGCATCATCCTGCCAAGCCGTCCAGAAGGTGATCGCCGGTGCGCGCAAGGCATCGAGATCAAGGGCATGCATACTCTCGGACGGCGAGTTGCCGCCCGTGTAGATTAAATGCGCCTGCAAAAGCTCGGCGACCTCCGGCCCCCTCAGATCATCTTCCTGTATCAGCATTGAGGCACTCCCCAAACACTCTGCCGCTAATCATCATCGTGCAAAATACGCTCGGCGGCGCCATCCAAATCATCGAACTGGCCCGTGCGCAAGGCCCATAGAAATGCGGCCAACCCAATCAGCCCCAAAAACAACGCCACGGGGATGAGAACCAACAGAGCGTTCATGGCCCCCCCCCGCCGCGCAAGCGCAGGGCGTTCAGGGTTACCAACAAAGACGACGACGACATGGCAATGGCGGCGAACAGCGGCGTGACCAATCCGGCCAATGCCAACGGTACGGCCAGAACGTTATAGGCCAATGCCAATGAAAAATTTTGCAGTATCAGACGCCGGACACGCCGGGCCAGGGTCAGGGTCGTCAGGACCGGGGACAGATTTTCGCCCTGAAAAACAAAATCAGCCGCCGCCTGGGCCACATCCGCCGCCGCCGTCGGCGAAAGGGAGGCATGCGCCGCCGCCAAAGCAGGCGCGTCGTTCAGGCCGTCACCGATCATCGCCACTTTGCGCCCGGACCGCGACAGTTCCTGCAAACGCGCGACTTTTTGATCGGGTCGGCAATCCGCCCGCCAGTCAGCAATACCCAGTTGCCGGGCCAGGGGTTCAACCACAGAAGCCCGGTCTCCGGACAGGATTTCCACGCGCAACCCGGTTTCCCGCAGCCTTTTCATGACGGTGACCGCATCCGCCTTGAGCTGGTCGCGAAATGCGAAACGGACCGGCTCTTGCCCCGGCTGGCGAAACCACAACTCGCTGTTGCCGTCCGCCACGGGGGCATTTTCAACGGCGCACCAATCCCGGTTACCCAACCGCTGGTCGCCACATTCAAGTCCCATGCCGGATTGTTCCCGTATATCCAGGCGCACATCGACTGGGCCGGCAGCACGGACCAAGGCCCGGCACAAAGGATGGCGGCTGCCGGCCGCAAGGCGCGCGGCCTGATGCAATACCGAAGGGGAGATCTGATCGCCGTTGACAAGTTCCGGGCGGCCCGCCGTCAGGGTGCCGGTCTTGTCGAACACCAGGGTATCGACCTCCGACAAGCGCTCAAAGCCATCGCCGGCCTTGACCAGAATGCCCCGGCTCATGGCCAAACCCGATGCGACCACCTGCACCACGGGCACCGCCAGGCCCAGGGCGCAGGGGCAGGTAATGATCAGGACGGCGACGGCGATCAACAGCGCCGGCTGCCAAGCCATATCGCCCAGCCAGATCCAACCAAGGAAACCGGCCAGGGCCAACAGATGCACGGCCGGGGCATAGATCCGCGCGGCCCGGTCCGCCAGGCGCACATAGGCCGCCTTGGTTTGTTCCGCCGCCGCCGTCATACGGACGATTTCCGCCAACAGGGTATCGTCCCCGGCAGAGGCGACGGTTACATCCAACGGACTGTTCAGATTCAATGTTCCCGCATGAACCCAGTCGCCCGTGGTAATCATTCGCGGCGCGCTCTCGCCGCTGATCAGGCTGGTATCAATATCGCTTTGACCCGCGCTAATATGGCCATCCACCGGCACCCGGTCACCCGGCACCACGCGCACGGTCATGCCGGGCCGCACGGCGCCGATGGGGGCAGCCCGCACGGTGCCGTCGCTCTCCACCACTTGGGCTGCGACGGCTCCCAGTAACAACAATTGCTCCGCCGCCGAGCGGGCCTTGCCCCGCGCCCGGCGATCCAGATAGCGGCCGATCAGCAGAAAGAACAGCAGGCCGACACTGGCATCGAAATAGGTGTGCTGGCCATGATTGATGGTTTCAAACAGCGAAACGCCCGCCGCCATGACCACGGCCAGGGAAATCGGTACATCCATGTTCATCATGCCCTGGCGCAAGGCGATCCCGGCAGATCGAAAAAACGGCTGGCCCGCGTAAACCACCGCCGGCATGGCGATCAATGCAGAGATCCAGTGCAGCAGATCACGCAGGGCCGGGCCCATATCGCCCGATAGATTGTCAGTACCCGCCCAGACAGCGACCGACAGCAGCATGACGTTGGCGGCGGCGAAGCCGGCCACGGCAAGGGCGCGCAACAATGCCTTGTCTTCGCCCGCGGCCTCCCTAGCCAGCAGATCCGGGTCGAACGGCACCAGGCGATAACCCAATGCCGCGACGGCGCCAAGCAGATCCCCGGCCTCAGCCTGATCTTCCCTCCATTGCAGGGCCAGACGGCGGGTGGTGAGGTTGACGCGGGCCTGTGTAACACCGGGCTCTGCCGTCAAGGTATCCTCGATCCGGCGCACACAGCCGCCGCAATGGAGGTTTTCAACCGCCAGATTGAGATTGGCAAGGCCTGCGTCATCACGACGAATATAGGCCTTCGCGTCCACCGCGCTGTCATTCTGCAAGGCTATTTCAGCCACAGGCGCGTCTCCCAACGATAGTCCTGGCGGTCTTCCAACTTGGCCCGCAGCTGCAAATCCCACTGTCCGGCGGTGGCTGGCGCATCGGCACGGTATCCGCCCTTACCCAAAGCCTTGAAGTCCAAGGCGAGATCATCACCTTCGTGGGTCGGGCGGCGCAATGTTCCGGTCAGCTTCAATTGATCCAGTGCGCGACCCTCGCGGTCCGAAACCTGTACCCGCAGGATGACCGGCTGCCCGGGCGCGGGGCGGTGTACGGCCGTCGCCACATTCCAACCCGCCGCTTTTTGCGCCCGCCCCTGGGCCAGGGTGTTGTTATGGTGCAGACCCTTGAGATAGGCGTTTTCCGTCGATAAACCGCTGAAGCTGCTCAAGGCGAAATAGAGGAAAATGCCGTTGACCAGAACGATCAAGGCGAAAAAACCCAACAGCATGGCCAGAACCTTACGTCCGGTTAAAGGCGTACCCACGGCTTCGGTCATGGCTTCGGCCCCCGGAAGACCGTGTCGTTATGGGCCGTGGTGCCGTTTTCCGCATCAATCACCCGCAGACGAATATCCGTGGTTTCATCTTTCAGACTGGCTTTTGGAGTCGCGATCAGAACACGGAATGAGGCGAGGCGATCCGGCTTGACCGTGAACAATGCAGCGCCGTCCTCGCGTCCGATGACCCTTATTTTGGCGGCCTTTAGGCCGTCTACCTGCAGGCGGAACTGCCGCGTATCGTGCAATTTATTGAGGATTTTCACCGTGTAGCCATTGCGGATATCACCGCTGGACAAGTTGACGAACAACGGATTGCGATCCCGTTGAACATTTAATTCCAGGGATGGCCGGGTGACCAGAGCCGCCAGCATGATGACGCCTACAACCGCTATCAAGACGCCATAGACAATGGTGCGTGGGCGAAACAGCCGCAGGTCGCTGCGTTTTAATTCGCTACCTTCAGCGAAGTTCGACAGGGTGTTGTAGCCGATCAGACCGCGTGGCTTGCCAATCTTGTCCATCACGCTATTGCAGGCATCCACACACAGAGCGCAGGAAATACATTCAAGCTGCATGCCGTCACGGATGTCGATGCCCATGGGACAGACCACGACGCACTGGTTGCAACTGACACAATCGCCCAGGGCATCCCGTTGTCCGCCCCGGCCCCGTGGCTCGCCGCGCCGCTCCTGGTAAGAGATAATCAGGGATTCTTCGTCGATCATGGCGGCCTGGATGCGCGGCCACGGGCACATGTACGTGCAGACCTGCTCCCGCGCCAATCCGCCCAGGGAATACGTGGTGGCGGTCAACACGGCGACCGTGATGTAGGCGACCTCACCTGCCTGCAGGGTAAAGAGATCTACCAGCAGCGACGGCGCGTCAGCGAAATAGAAGACCCAGGCCCCCCCCGTCAGCGCCGCGATCATCAGCCAGATGCCATGTTTGACAACGCGCTTGAAAATCTTGGCCAGGCCCCATCGCGCCGTCTCCAATCGCATGCGGGAATTGCGGTCGCCATCAATGAAACGTTCGACGATCAGGAACAAATCAACCCAGACGGTCTGGGGACAGGTATAGCCGCACCAGACCCGGCCCGCGATGGAGGTGAAGAGGAACAGCGCCAGGGCGGCGATCACCAGAATACCGGTGATGTAATAAACTTCCTGGGGCCAGATCTCGATGAAAAAGAAATAGAATCGCCGGGCCGGAATATCGATCAGAATAGCCTGATCAGGCGCATCGCCGGCCCGGTCCCAACGCAGCCAGGGCGCCAGATAATAAACCGTCAAGGTGACCGCCATGACCACCCATTTCAGATTGCGGAAGGTGCCGGCCACACGGCGGGGAAAAATCTTTTCCCGTTTCTTATAGAGCGCGCCCGTGACCCTGGTGTTCAGCGCCTTGGCATCGACCGTCTCAACCTGATCATGGGGATCAAGGGCTTCGGGCTTTTGCGCCGCGGTAACCATCTCCCGCTCCGTCAGGCGCCGCCGCCGAGGGAGTGAATATAGACCGCTAATTGTTTCAAGGTGACCTTGTCCAGCCGGTCGACCCAGGCCGGCATCATGCCGGCGCGGCTGTTTGTTATCATGTCCACGACCATCGCCTTGTCGCCTTGATAAAGCCAAATGCCATCGCGCAGTTTCGGCGCACCCAGTTCCATATTTCCCGCGCCCCCTGGACCATGGCAGTCCACGCAATGTTCCGTATAGAGCGCCTTGCCGGGCAAGGTATCGGCAACCCCGTCATCCCGCGAGAGGGCCATGACGTAATCGGAAACCGCATCCACCTGTTGCGGATCAAGCATTTCATCGCGGCCAAAGGCCGGCATTTCGTTGTCCCGGGTGTCATCGTGATCGGCGCGAATGCCATATTGAATGGTGGCGTGGATTTGCTCCACCGTGCCGCCCCAGATCCAGTCGTCATCGTTCAGATTGGGATAGCCGTCGCTGCCGGCGGCGCCAGAGCCGTGGCATTGGGAGCAATTCACCGCATAGGCCGAACGCCCGCCCGCCAGGGCGAATTCCAACAACTCCGCATCGGCCTTGATCTCGGCCAGACTGGCCTTGGCGGTGCGGGCCGTCAGATCCGCCTGGCCCGCCTTGACGGCGGCAATTTCGCCGGACAATTGGGCCCGTTGGGAATGTCCCAAAACGCCCCTGGTATAGTCGGAGACCAAGGGCCAGGCCGGCATGGCGATCCAATAGCCGATGGCCCAAATGACACAGGCATAATAGGTCCACAGCCACCAGCGCGGCATGGGTGTATCCAGCTCCCGAATACCGTCCCATTCATGGCCGGTCGTTACGACCCCGCTGACGTCATCGATTGGCTTGTCGGTCATGTGATCAATCCTCCCGCAACGGAATTTCGGAAGCATCCTTGAAACGCTTCTTGTTGCCGGGCCAAACGGCGTAGATCACCATGCCGATGAACAGCAGAAAAAGATAAATCAGGCCGTAGGTCTGGGCGAATTGGGATACGTCTTGATAAGTCATCAACCCTCTCCTATCGCAGGTTCTGGCCTTCGGCCTTGAACGAGCTGAAATCAACCAACGTGCCCAGCATTTGCATGTAGGCGATCAAGGCATCCAACTCCGAGATCATTTCCGGATTGCCATCGAAATCCCGTACCTGGGTCTTTGGATAGCGTTCAGCCAGGGCATCCAGATCGTCGCTGTCACGGTCAACCTGGGCCGCAAGATCGGCGGCGGCGTTGGCAATCATGTCATCGGTATAGGGCACGCCGACCATGCGATTGGCGGTGAGGTGGTCGGCGATATCATCGGTCTTCAGGGCCGTCGTGGCCAGGAAGGGATATCCGGGCATGACGGATTCCGGCACCACGGCGCGGGGATCGATCATGTGGGCGGCATGCCATTCATCGGAATAGCGCCCCCCAATCCGGGCCAAATCCGGACCCGTGCGCTTGGACCCCCACTGGAAGGGATGGTCGTACATGCTTTCCGCCGCCAGACTGTAGTGGCCATAGCGTTCATGCTCGTCCCGCAGGGGGCGGATCATCTGACTGTGGCAGTTGTAGCAGCCTTCTCTGATATAAATGCCTCGGCCGGCCAACTCCAACGGAGTGTAAGGCCGCATCCCCTCCACTTCCTCGATGGTGCTCTCCAGATAGAACAGGGGCGCCAATTCGACGATGCCCCCGATCGAGACGACGATCAGGACAAACACGGTCAACAGGATCGAGTTTTTCTCCAGTGTGGCGTGCTTGATCATGATGCGGCTCCCACGGCTGGCGCAAGCGGGACGGGCACAGCTTCGGCGCGAAGATCACCACGCATGGTGCGCCACAGATTATAGGCCATGACCAGGCTTCCGATCACGAACAGCAAGCCGCCCAGGGCCCGGATGACGTAGAATGGATGCATCGCCTCCACCGTCTCGGCAAAGGAATATTCCAGAAAGCCAAGGTGATCATAGGCCCGCCACATCAGACCCTGCAGAATGCCCGAAACCCACATGGCGGCGATGTAAAGCACGATGCCCAGGGTCGCGATCCAGAAATGCACGTTGACCAGAACCAGGGAATACAGCCGCTGCCGCCCCCACATGATGGGCACGACGTGATACAGCGCCCCGAAGGATACAAAGGCGACCCAGCCCAAAGCGCCCGAATGCACATGCCCGATGGTCCAATCTGTGTAATGGCTCAGGGCGTTGACCGCCTTGATGGACATCAGCGGCCCTTCGAAGGTGGACATGCCGTAGAAGGCCACGGAAACAACCATCATGCGCAAGACGGGGTCCGTGCGGAGTTTGTCCCAGGCCCCCGACAGGGTCATCAGGCCGTTGATCATGCCGCCCCAGGACGGCATCCACAGCATGACGGAAAAGGTCATGCCCAGGGTCTGTGACCATTCCGGCAGGGCGGTGTAATGCAGATGATGAGGTCCGGCCCAGATATAAAGAAAGATCAGGGACCAGAAATGCACGATGGACAAACGGTAGGAATAGACCGGCCGCTCGGCCCGTTTCGGCACGTAATAATACATGATGGCCAGGAAACCGGCGGTCAGGAAAAAACCCACCGCGTTATGGGCATACCACCACTGGGTCAGGGCATCCTGCACTCCGGCCCAGACACCATAGGATCGGGTTCCGGTCCAACTGACGGGGATGGCCAGATTGTTGATGATATGCAGCATGGCCACGGTGACGATAAAGGCCAGATAGAACCAGTTGGCCACATAGATATGCGGCTCCTTGCGCTTCCACAGGGTAGCCAGAAAGACCAGCAGGTAAACCACCCAGACCAGCGTCAACCACAGGTCCACATACCATTCAGGCTCGGCATATTCCTTGGATTGGGTGACGCCCAGGACATAGCCCGTGGCCGCCATGACGATGAACAACTGATAACCCCAGAATACGAACCACGGCGCCCAGCCGCCGGCCAACCGGGCCTGACAGGTTCGCTGCACCACATGGAACGACGTCATCAACAGAACGTTGCCGCCAAAGGCAAATATCACCGCCGATGTATGCAGCGGCCGCAAACGACCGAAATTTGTCCAGGGCAGATCGAAATTCAGTACCGGGAAGGCCAGTTGCAACGCGATCACCAGCCCGACAAGAAAGCCGACAACACCCCAAAAGGTTGATGCGATGGCCCCGGCCCGAATGATACCGTCTTCGTAGCCATCGGTGTTTAGATTGCCGCGGCGCCTGTGCAACAACACAATGGCGACCAGGAAAAATAGAGCCATCAAGGCGGCATGAAAGCTCATGACCCCGTCGCTGGCCTGGAAGGCCAGAAGAGCAGTCAGGACGGCGCCCAGCGCCATGATCAACACCGACAGGATATGCATCGATAAATCCCCATTTTGGCGAACGCCGGCAGCTGCCCAGAACCCGAGTAGCCGTCATTCAATCAACCGGAAGCCAACGCTGTTCTTAATGCTTTTAATTCTAACAAACGATGTGGCAATCTGTCGCCCCGTTAAATATAATCGGTAAGGATTTATCCTATCGCTTGAAAGCCGCCGTCGTCTCGGGCCGCCGCCGCCGTATCCCGCAAGATACGGCGCAAAACCTTGTTGGCGGCATTGCGCGGCAAAGCATCGACAAAGACATAACCTCGCGGCCGCTTGTAGGATGATAACGTACTGGCCCTGCAATGGTTATCCAGGTCCGCCGCCGTGGGGGCCGTGTCGTTGGCGACAATACAGGCCACGGTCATCTCGCCCCAATAATCGTCCTTGATGCCGACCACGGAAACATCGGCGACGCCTGGATGATCACGCAGGATGGGTTCCACGTCGTCGGGATGAATATTCTCGCCACCGCTGCGAATGACATCATCGACGCGGCCGACCAGTTCGATATCGCCGCCTTCCAATTGGCGAAAAACATCGCCCGTGAAATACCACCCGCCATGCTTTTTTTCCGCCGTTGCGTCGGGCCGGTTCAGATACCCATCAAAGATCGTGTCCGCATCCGCATCGACGATCAACTCGCCTTCCTCTCCCGGTGCAACAAGATCTTCCGCGCCGCCGCCATATTTGATCACCCGGACCCGGGAATAAAAGCCGGCCCGCAGCCGGGTCGATTGTCCCACTGGCGTGGGGTTGTACAGGGAACACATGGTTTCCGTGGTGCCGAAGATATGACGGAACGTGGCCGGCCATTCCTGATCCAGTCTTTCAAGCAGCGCGGGCGGAATGGAGGCGCCACCGAACAGCACCAGATCCAACGATGCCATCTTGGCCGGATCATAATTGGGCGCCTGCACCATGCCCGCGAAAAAAGTCGGCACGGTAAAGATGAAGGTAATTTCGTGCGCCGCGATCGCCTCGACCGCCTTGGCCGGGTCGAATTGCGACATGATGTAGTAGGTGCCGTTGTAGGCCAGGGCGGCCAGAAAATTACCGTAGTAACCAATGCAATGGCTGATCGGCGCCAGCCCCAGAATGCGGGTGTGCGTGCCGATCCGTAATCCGCCCATAGCCGAGATCCAGGTGATACGCCCCTCGGTCGTGCGCTGGGAAATTTCCACGCCCTTGGGCAACCCGGTGGTGCCGGAGGTATAGAAGATATAGGCCAGATCTTCCGGTGCCGGCTTGACAAAAGCCGCCAGCGCATCGCCATCGCCCCGGCAATCGGCAAAATCTTCGCCGCCCTTTACGGGACCGATGGATAATAGCGGCGCGCCTCCTGGCAGCACGTCCGTCACGGCCTTGGCCAAATCCTCGTTGGGTAGAATAATCGCGCCGTCCATGGCGCCGTCTTCGACCAGTTGCGCAACCTCCGCCGGGGTCAGGCGTGCGTTGATCAAGGCCGGCACCGCACCCAACCGCGCAAGGGCCAGAATTATCAGGCAATGTTCGTAGAAATTCGGCAACACTGTGGCGAAGCGTGAACCGGATCTAACGCCGCGATCGGCAAGACCGGCGGCTATGATATCGACTTCCGCGATCATCTGCCGATAGGTGAGACGGCGATCCGTGCGGTCATCGACCAGAGCCGGATGATCCGGTGTGCGTTCGGCGGCGTACCAGACAAGATCAAAAGTCGTATGCATGGTTGCTGTTTCCCCGTCTCTGCCATCGTTCGAAAATCGACTAAAATGGAGACTATGCAAATAGATGTGGTACTTCAATCAGCGACCAGCGGTTTGTTTCAGGCGATGGTGGCATCCGGCCCCATTGCCGCTGTACATTGCCGCCAACCGAATTGAATAGGAGTTGCCGCCCCATGAGTTCCGACAAACAGAACGGGGACCCTCAAAACTGGGACAAGGAAATCGCGGAAATCCACGAACGCCGAGCCCTGGCCAAGGGTCATGGCGGCGAGGAGGCCGTGGCCCTGCACCATGCCAAGGGGCGGATGACCCTACGGGAGCGGATCGACAGCCTGATCGACCCCGGTTCCTTCAAGGAAACCGGCATGGGCGCCGGCGGGGCGGAAAAGGACGAGAGCGGCAATCTGACCGGTTTCACGCCGAGCAATTTCATTCTTGGCTTTGCCCAAGTGGACGAACGGCCGATCATCGTGGGTGGCGAGGATTTCACCATTGGCGGCGGCTCGCCCACTGTCGCGGGCCTGCGCAAGAGCGTCTATACGGAAGAACTCGCCTGCCACTACAAGGTGCCGCTGGTGCGCCTGCATGAAGGCGGCGGCGGCTCTGTCCTGGGCGCGGCCGGCAAAAAGGGTGGCGGCGGCGGCCCGGTGGGCTCTAGCGTTGCCGAACAGCCGCGATTCAAATCGGTTGGCGAGGCCATGGCCATGGTACCCGTGGCCTCGGCCGCCCTGGGGCCCGTGGCAGGGCTGCCGGCGGCGCGTCTGGTTGCCTCCCACTTCGTCACCATGAGCCGGGACACGGCGCAGATATTGATCGCCGGACCGGCAGTGGTGCAACGCGCACTGGGCGTTTCGGTGACCAAGGAAGAGCTCGGCGGGGCGGACGTCCATGCTGCCAACGGCGTGGTCGACGCGGTCGCCGCGAACGAGGCAGAGGCCCTGGCGCAGATCCGAAAGTTCCTAAGCTATATGCCCCAGAATGTCTGGGAACTGGCGCCCATCGTCGATACCAACGATCCGGCCGACCGGGCTGAAGAAAAACTCGCCAATATCATTCCCCGCAACCGGCGCAAGGCATTCGATATGCGCAAGTTGATCGGCCATGTGGTGGACCGGGATTCGTTCTTCGAGATGGGTCGCAAATATGGGCCCGGTCAGATCACCGGTTTGGCCCGCATAATGGGGCAAACGGTTGGCATCCTGTCCAATGACGGCCGCTTTTACGCCGGCGCCATGACCTCGGAAGGGGCCCAGAAGGTCCGCCGCTTTATCGAGATCTGCGATACCTTTCATTTTCCCATGATCTCGTTAATCGACGAACCCGGCTTCATGATCGGGCCGGAGGCCGAGAGCGGCGGCGCCATCCGTTACGGCACCTCGGCCGTTTTGGCGGCGGCGACCTATTCGGCGCCCTGGGCCTCGGTCCTGGTGCGCAAGAACTATGGCGTCGCGGCGGCGGCCCATTACGGCCCGGATGGCTATGTCCTGGCCTGGCCTTCGGCCGAGATGGGCGCTCTACCTCTGGAAGGCGGCGTGGCGGTGGCCTTTGGCCGCGAGATCGCGGCAGCTGACGACCCCGAGGCCCGGCGCAAGGAATTGGAGGACGAATTGGCGGCACGCCTGTCCCCCTTCCCCCGTTCGGAATCCTATGCCTTCCATGAACTGATCGACCCGCGCGAGACCCGGCCCATGCTGTGCGACTGGATCAAGCTGGTGCAGCCCCTGCTGCCGCAATTGCTGGGCCCGCGTCACTTTGGTATCCGCCCCTAATGCGGGAAAAGGAACTTCGCCTTGCCCTGGTCTGCTACGGCGGGGTTTCCCTGGCGATTTATATGCACGGGGTCAGCAAGGAGATCCTGAAACTGGCCCGTGCCTCGGCCGATCATCAGGCCGGTACGGAAGCCGGCGGCCGTGGCGCCAATAGCGATTTCATCGATACGGAAGCGGTCTATCTGGACCTGCTGCGTCAGATCGGCGGCGATATTGATCTGCATGTGGTTGTGGACGTCATCGCCGGTGCCTCCGCCGGCGGCATCAACGGTATTTTACTTGGGCGGGCATTGGCTCTGGATTTGGCCTTTGACCCCCTGCGGTCCATGTGGCTGGAAAAGGCGGATGTCGCTGAGTTGATGGCGACGAAGCGCAAGGCCTCGCTCTGGAGCCGATGGTTCCTGCGGCCCATGGTGCAATGGGGGCTGTCGCGGCGGAAAATGGCCCATCTGGCGCCCGACGAAGAGATGCGCGACAAGCTTTCCCTGTTCATTCGCTCCCGCTGGTTCCGCCCGCCCTTTGGCGGCCCGGACCTTTGCGAAACCCTGTATGATGCCATGGCCGCCATGAGCAGTGGCAAACACCGTCGGACATCACTAACGCCATCCGGCCAGTGGCTGGATCTGTTCGTCACCCTGACCGACTTTTTCGGCTACAGCCAGCCCATCCCCCTGCATGATCCCGACCAAATTACCGAGCGGGAACACCGCCACACCCTGCAGTTTCGGCACCGCTATTTCTCGGGCGAGAACATGACGACGGATTTCGATCTGCCCGACCTGCCGGCGCTGGTCTTCGCCGCGCGCGCGACGGCATCTTTTCCCGGCGCGTTTCCTCCCGCCCGTATCGCCGAAGTCGACCGCCTGGTGGAAAACCGCAAGACCCGCTGGCAGGGCCGGGAAAAATTCATGCGGAGCAATTTCGCCGTCTACGACAGATCCGGCCAGGACCCCATGGCCACGGCCTTTATTGACGGCAGTGTGTTGAATAACAAACCGTTCGCCCAGGCCATCGAATCCATAAAGCAGCGGCCGGCCCATCGTCAGGTCGACCGCCGCCTGGTTTACATCGACCCCGATCCCGAGAAACCCAACACCTCGGCCGCGCGCCGGGCGCCCAGCATGTTGCGAACCTTGAAAGGTGCTTTGTCTGATATCCCCCGCAATGAACCGATCCGCGACGAACTCGACTGGATTAACGGCTTCAACCTGCGCGTCAGACGTCTGAAGACGGTGTTGAACTCTTCCATGCCGCGGATCGAGGGGATGGTGTCTGAGGTGATCGGCACGGAAACGGCAAGCCTACCCGACATGGCCGATCTGGGTGATTGGCGGGCTGCCGCCGGGCGCATGGCGGCGGAGAAATCCGGCTATGCCTATGATGGCTACATGCGCCTTCGCATTGATGCGGTGGTGGAGCAATTAGCCACGATCCTGACCCAGGCGACCGCCGGCGGGCCGAACCGGGTGACGATCGACAACTGGGTGGGCCGCTTGCGGGACTGGGCTGATCGTACCGGCGTATATCCCCATGAAGACGGCCAAGGCAATTCCGCGCAGGCTGCATTTCTGAATGGATTGGATGCGGACTATCGGGCCCGGCGCCTGCGATTTGTCGTGCGAAGCCTGAACGAACTATATGCCGCGCATCCCGAGGATATGACAGGCTCCGCGCTGGATAGCATCAAAGGTCAAATTTACGATTTGCTCGAGGTTCTGCGCCGCTGCCGGGATGTCGGCGTCCTTAGCCATCGCTGCCGGAATATGGCTGTCGCCATCGAGGCGGGACGTGAAAGCAATATCGGTGCCCTGATTGGTCTGTTGGCGGATGATTTCGCCCTTAGCGGCATGGGACGGCGGGTTGATCAGGCGCTGCATCACATGGCCGGTACGGAGCTGCCGGGAGAGGCACAGCGGGCGCTATTGAACAGTTTTCTTGGCTTTGCCTTTTGGGATGTTCTGGCGTTCACGGTGACGTCTTGGCGCGATGTCGGCGAATTCGATGAGATCCGCGTGGATCGTATTTCGCCCGACGACGCCAACAGTCTGCACCACGGCGGCGCCGAGGATATCCTCAAGGGCGTGGGCATGGGCCATTTCGCTGCCTTTTTCAGCCGTCGCCATCGGGAAAACGACTATCTCTGGGGCCGGCTGCATGGCGCGGAACGGGTCATCGACATTGTCATGAGTAGCGCCAAACTCGAGGGCGCGGGCGGAAACATCGATGTGGTAGCCATGAAGCGCCGCGCCTTCACGGCTATTCTGGAGGCGGAAGCCCTGCATCTCCCCAATAGTGGTGATCTGCTGGCCGAGTTGCGCCAGGAGATCGCCACGCTTTAGACTTCAACGTAACCCAGCGTAAGGAGCCATCTCATGCCCGCAAAATTGCCTGTCGAATACAGCCGGATCGATGAATTTGCCCTGATCACCCTGAACAGGCCGGAGGCCTTGAACGCACTCAGCGTTCAAGTGGTCAAGGATATCGGCGCGGCCATTGACGAGGCGGCCGCCTCCGATGCCCGGGCCATTTTGATTACCGGGGCAGGCGAAAAAGCCTTTTGCGCCGGCGCCGATATCTCGGAATTCATGGGCCGCAATATCGTTGAGGCCATGGCGGCGACGGAACTGGGGCAAAACACCTTCGCCAAGCTGGACAGCCTGACTATACCGTCCCTGGCGGTGATCAACGGCTATGCCCTGGGCGGGGGGCTGGAGTTAGCGACGGCCTGCACCCTGCGCGTGGCCACGTCCAACGCCAATCTGGGCGTGCCGGAGATCAAGCTGGGCCTGATCCCCGGCTACGGCGGTACCCAGCGTCTGCCGCGCCTGGTGGGTCAGGGCCGGGCCTTGGATATGGTCATGACCGGCCGCATGGTCGGCGCCGAGGAAGCGCTGTCCATGGGCCTGATCAACCGTATTGTCGAGGCCCCGGCAGTGGACGGCGCGATTGCCTATGCCCGCGAGTTCGCCGGCTATTCCCTGCCGGTGCTGCGTTATGGACGGGAAGCGGTCATGCGGGCCGATCAATCAGCGCTGACGGAAGGCTTCCAGATCGAGCGCGACTTGAACACGCTTGCGTTTCAGGGCGAGGATTCCACCGAAGGGGCAACCGCCTTCCTGGAAAAGCGGGCGCCCAACTTCAAGGACCGCTAGCCATGGCGGACAACAAGGTCATCGCGGTTACCGGCGCCAGCCGGGGTATCGGCTCGGGCATCGTGGCGGAACTGGCGGCCCGTGGCCATACGGTGGGCTGCTTGTCCCGCAAGGGTCAGGGCCCCGAAGATCGTGAGGTTGCGGGCAGCCTGATCCATGTCGCCTGCGACATGGAGGATGAAGGTCAAATCGCCGCTGCTGTTAACACGCTGGCTGAACGGGCCGGACGGATTGATGTTCTGGTCAACAATGCCGGCCTGCATCTGGAAGGTGTCAGCGCGGAGGTTTCCAAGGCGGATTTCGAGCGCGTCCTGGCAACCAACATTACCGGGCCGTTCCTGGCCTGCCGCGAGGTCTATCCCCACATGGTCGCCAATGGCGGCGGCCTGATCATCAATATCGGATCCTTCTTCGACCGCCTGGGTGCCAAGCGAAACCTGGCCTACAACTGTACAAAATCCGCCTTGGGCGCCCTGACCCGGACCCTGGCCGTGGAATGGGCCAGGGACAAAATCCGCGTGCTTGATCTGGCGCCCGGTTTCGTGGCCACCGATCTGAACGCCGAATATATGGCCAATGACAGCTTCAAGGAATTCGTCCGCCGCCGCATTCCCGTCGGGCATGCGGCCAGTATCGACGAGGTGGCGCGGCTTATCGCCGTGCTGGTGGCCGAAGATCTGCCCAGTCTGACCGGCGAGACCATCTTCATGGACGGCGGCCAAAACATTAACCAGTAGGAACTGTGATATGAAAGTGCTCACGCGCCTTGACGACAGTCTGGACCTGCCGGAGGAAGAACGGCTGCTGCTGGATGCGGTCCGCGCCCTGTGCCGGGACCAGATTGGGCCGCGCGCCGCGGCTTATGATCAAAGCGCCGAATTCCCCTGGGATAATATCAATGCCATCAACGAACTGGGCCTGAACGGCATGTTCATTCCCGAGGATTACGGCGGCGCGAAGATGTCCTATGTGGCCTATCTGGCGACCATACGGGAGATTGCCAAATCCTGCGCCGCCACCGGGCTGATCTGGGGCACCAATTTTCACGCCGTTAAACCGGTGATCGATTTCGCCACCCATGAACAAAAGACCCGGCTGCTGCCCGGCATCGCAAACGGAGGCCTAGTCTCGCTTTGCATAACCGAGCCTACGGCGGGCTCCGATGCCACGGGCATGAAAACCCGCTTCACGCCGGACGGCGATGACATTGTCATCAATGGCGGCAAGACCTTTATCTCCACCGGCGATCACGCGGACCTGTTCGTGCTGTTCGGCAAATGGTCGGAAATCGAAAATGACAAGGCGGCGATCTCGGTCGTGCTGGTGGAAAAGGGCGCGGCGGGCCTGTCGGTCACGGGCAAGGAAGACAAGATGGGTCAGCGCGCCGCCTCCACCGTGTCCTTGTCGTTCGATGATGTCCGCATCCCCAGGGAAAATCTTTTGTGCGAACCCGGCGACGGTTTGAAGATCCTGTTTTCGGCCCTGAACAAATCCCGCCCCTCCATCGCCGCCCATGCGCTTGGCATTGCCCGGGCCGCGTTCGAGGATGCGGTGGCCTATATCAATCAACGGAAACAATCCGGCCGCAATATCATCGAATTTCAGGGTATCCAGTTCATGCTGGCCGATATGGCCACCGATCTGGCGCTGTGCGAAAGCTGGCTATGGCAGGTCGGCGCCATGATCGACCGGGGCGAAGAAGATGTGGGCATCGAAGCGTCCATGGTAAAAATGCGCGCCTCGGACCTGGCCATGCGGATCACGGAGGAAGCCGTGCAACTGCATGGCGGCTATGGCTATTGCAAGGATTACGCGGTGGAGCGCTATATGCGGGATGCCAAGATCACGCAGATTTATGAAGGCACCAATCAGGTGCACCGGCAATTGATCGGTCGGTCGTTCATTGAGCGCTAAGGTAATCCGCCCGGCTGAGAGAAAAGAAACTCAGATCCAAACCGTAGTGGAATTGCAGACCGCCGGGGCGTAGCCCAATCTTTGTGAGTACGGTTTGCGAGCCGGTATTTTCCGGGTGCGTCACCGCGACGATGGGATCGAATCCGAATTCCCGAAAGCCATGCTCAAGGACCCGGGCGGCGGCCTCCGTCGCCACGCCTTTTCCCCAGGTTTCGGGCACATAGCGGTAGCCGATTTCGATCAGGCCGGAAGCTTCCAGCGGGAAAAGCCCGCACCAACCCAACGATTCGCCCTGATCGGCCCATTCCACGGCCCAGACACCGCCGACCTCGGGCCAGTTACTGACAATCCGGTCTCGGTTCACCCGGCGCCGTTCTTCCACCGTGGGCCAGCCGTGGGGATAAAGGTAGCGGCCGACGTCGGGGTCCATGTCCATGGCGACGGTGAATTCAAGATCATCCAGCCGCCGGCGCCGCAGTCGCAGCCGGTCGGTCCGAATTTCAGGCAGCATGGACCGATGGCAACGCCGTACCTGAAATCTGGCAACGCCACAGGATGCGGCGATGGCTGGGATCGAAGGCATCCCGGCGATGCAGCGTCGACCGATTATCCCAGATCAGCACATCGCCCCGCTCCCATTCATGGGTGTACGTGAAATCACCGCCGACGCAATAATCCCACAGCCGGTCCAGCAAGGCTTCGCTATCGGCCAGTTCCATATCCTTGATATAGGCGTTGGTGCGCCGGCCCAGGAACAATGCCTGACGTTCGGTATCGGGATGGTCGATGACGATGGGGTGCACGGCGCCCGGCGCGTCGCGCACATCGGTCACTTCATCCATACCCTTGCGCAATTCACCGGCGGAGGTATAGGACGAATTATGCAGCGCCTGCCTGCTTTCAATTTCGCCCGCAAGGCTTGCCGGCATCTGGTCCCAGGCCCGGTACATGTTGGCAAACCACGTGTTGGCGCCAACGGGCGGGACTTCATGCCCATACAGGACCGAGGCCGTCGGCGGCATATCCAGATAAGTCATATCGGAATGCCATTCCGCCTCACCATCGCCAAGAGCGCCGATGGGTTTGCCGTTCTCGATCACATTGGAAATGATCCACATATCCTTGTCCGCGTCCGATCCTGAATCTGCGCGCAGATCCTTCTCGCTGCCCGGTGGCGGCTCCAACGGCCCAAACCGGGCGGCGAAGGCGGTCAATTGGGTCGGCGTCAAGGTCTGCCCCCGGAACAACAACATGCAATTGTCCAGCCAGGCCTTATGGATGGCGGCAAAGGAGCCATCATCAATTCCGGCGGCCAGGTCCACGCCCTCCACTCGGGCGCCGATGGCGTCATTGATAGGCGTTATCTGCATGGCAAATCTCCAAAAGTCTCAATCAATGATCGCTTTTTCCTCAACAACGAAGGACTTGATAGTGCCGATGATCAAGGCGCCGTCGGCGTACAGGGCCTGGGCCTCGGGCGTGGCCGAGGAACGTTCCATCGCTTCCACGCTGTCATACCAAAGTTCGGCAATGCCATCGATCTCTAATTCCGTGGCGGGGATATCGGCGCGGGTGGTTTCGCCTTGAATGTGGCTTTGCACATAACGGCGGATGCCGGGGACCTTCAGGGCCAGGGGGCCGTGTATGTCGAGCCAATGGCGGACAAATTCGTCGTGGCTCAATCCGGCTTTTCGGGTCAGCAGCGAGATTCGCTTGATCATCAGACGTTTCCCATGTTCCAAGCTGTTAGAAATAACATATACCAAGCCGCGCTGATTGGAACAGACCCATATGGCATCGTTGCTCACGGCACTATTCCTGAATGCCTTTATCGCCTCGACCATATTGCCAGCGGCTTCCGAAGTCATGCTCTGGGCCATTGTGGCGGACGATCCGGCGTTGTTGTGGCCGGCAATCGCCGTAGCCAGCGTGGGCAACACCGCCGGTGCCGTGGTCAATTGGGTTTTGGGACGCTATCTGTCTCGTTTCGCCGGCCGGAAATGGTATCCGTTGACGCCCCGTCGGCAAGACCAGGCCGCCGCCTGGTTTCAAAAATTCGGCATCTGGTCGCTGCTGTTCGCCTGGCTGCCCGTGGTCGGTGATCCCCTGACCGTGGTCGCGGGCGCTTTACGGGTCAGGTTTCTGCCCTTCCTGATCCTGGTCGCTATCGGCAAGTTGGGGCGCTATGTGATCGTTGCCCAATTTGCCCTGGCGGTTTAAACCATTCAGCCAACGAAGAATATCTAACGCGCCATAGGAAGCGCGGAAAAGGGGAGCCATGAGCCAAAACGATGATCTGCCGTATGAGGGACTGAAGGTCCTGGATATTTCCCAAGGCGTGGCCGGGCCCCATTGCGGGATGCTGCTGGCCCGCCATGGCGCCGATGTGGTGAAACTGGAACCGCTGGGGGGCGATTGGGGCCGACAGGTGGGCAACACCTATGGCGATAACTGCGCCTACGGCATGGCCTTCAACCGGGGCAAGCGCAGCCTGGCGCTGGATCTGAAAAATCCGGACGGCAACGTCATCGCCCTTCGTCTGGCGCACGAGGCGGACGTCATCATCGAGAACAACCGCCCCGGCGTCACGACACGCCTGGGACTGGGTTATGACACCGTGACGGAGCAAAACCCGGATGTCGTCTATTTATCAGTCACCGGCTTTGGGCAAACCGGTCCAATGGCCAATCTGCCGGCGACGGATTCGGTCATTCAGGCATTTTCTGGGCTGATGTCCGTCAACAAAGACGCCAACGGTCTGCCGCAACGGATCAATCTTCTGGCTATCGACGTGGTCACCGGTTTGTACGGTTTTCAGGCCGTCGCGCCCGCCCTTTATCGCCGCGCCATGAAGGGCGGCGGTGTACACATCAAGACCAGTCTGATGGAGGCGATCGGCGCCTTCCAGTCCGCCAAGATGATCGAATTCGAGCTTGAGAAAGGCGAGACCCCGGTCCTTGGCGTGCCCGTCGCCATGTTCGCGACGCAGGATGGCTTTCTGAATATCAATGCCCGCCGCGATCAGCATTTCACCGCCATGTGCCATATCGTCGGCCTGCCCGAACTGGCCGATGATCCGAAATATAACACGGTGCCAGCGCGGCGGGAGAATGAGGCCGAATTGATGCCCATGCTGCACGCCGCCGCAAAAAACATGACGGCCGGTGACCTTTCGGCGGCTCTCACGGAAGCGGACGTCCTGCATGCCCACGTGCAAGACTACGGCGACTATTTCGCCTCGGAACATGTCAGGGAGGTAGAGGCCGTGCGCTGGATCGAACAGTCCGGCGTGGGCCGTATTCCCATGCCCACGATCCCCGGCATCCGGCCGCCGCGAGAGGGCGACCCGATGGTCCACGCCCCCCATCTGGGCGAACACAGTCGCGAGATACTCGTCGAACTGGGTCATTCGGATCAGGAGGTTGATGCCCTGGCCCAAAACGGGGCGATCGGGTTGTTCGAAGGAAACGCGGCGGGCTAAGGTCTAAGCTGTATGGAAGACCCAAGCGCTTGTTCGAAAAATAAGGAAAAAAATAATGGCAATCATTGATGCACAAGTCCACGCTTACGAACGGGATCATCCGGGCCGGCCATGGCATGCGGTGCTTACCGGCCCGCCGGAGGTGACCGGCGACGACATGGTTGCGGCCATGGACGCGGTTGGCGTCGACGGCGCCTTGTTGGTCTCGGCCTTTACCATGTACCAGTGCGATGCCAGCTACGCCGTTTCGGTTCGGGCCGCGCACCCGGGCCGGTTCGCCTTGATCAAGCCCGTCGATGTCTCCGACCCCGGTGTCGTGGATACCATCGCCGAGTGGGCCGCCATGGACGGCACGGTCGCCATCCGCATCATGATGCGGGATAACGTTTCGACCGACGCGGACGATCCGGACATCAACCGCGTCATGGCCGCGGCTGCCCAGCATGGGCTGCCGATCAATCTGCTATGCTGGGGCCGCCTGGAACAGGCCGCCCAACTGGCCGCCCGCAACCCCAATACCAGCCTGGTCATCGATCACGTCGGCCTGCAACAACCGTTCGAGCCGCCGGCCCCGCCAGATCCGTTCGCCGATCTGCCAAAGGTGCTGGCCTTGGCGGAACATGAAAACATCGCCATCAAAATTTCCGGTGCCTGTACCCTGTCCCACGGACCATTCCCCTACGATGATATCTGGGATCCCTTGTGCCGTATTTTCGAGGCCTTCGGAATTCGCCGCTGCCTATGGGGTACGGACTGGACCCGGGCGGTCAAGCTGTTGACCTATGAACAGGGCGTGCAGCCATTCCGCCTGACCGACCGACTCTCGGACAGTGACCGCGCCGAACTCATGGGCGGGGCATTGCAACGGGTCTATAATTGGTCGCCGTCAAAGGCCTGAGGGTCTAATCCGCGGCTGGTGACGGCACGCCATCGGGGGGCCAGGCGGCGACGCCATCTTCGAGGGGAATATTCAGGCTCTTCAGCATGATGGAGAAGGTGTTCCAATTGCAGATTGCCGCGACGAGTTCGAGGCGTTCTTCGTTGCTGGCAAGATGTTCGGCGCAGGCCTGCCAGCTGGCTTCACCCACGGCGCCATTGTCCAGCACATCGTCCGTAGCGGCGATCACCGCCAATTCCGCCGCGCCCAGACACGTCGCGTTGGCCGGGTCGCGAACGGCCAGGGTTTCTTCTTCCGTCAGGCCGATGCGCAAGGAAACCGGCCAGTGCTGGGTCCATTCGTACATGGCGCCCGTGCGCCAGCCAATGCGCATGATGATCAATTCCCGCAATCGCTCATCCAGCTTGTTGCCCCGATACAGCAGCATCGCCAGCTGTTTGGCCACGACCCCGGCCAGTGTCGGATGCTGGGACATGATCCGAAAAACGTTCAACCCCGCCATGGTCGAGGGCACGCCCACTTCCTTGCCGATGGCGCGGGCCTCGTCCTCGGGCAGCATGGGTATGCGTGGTTCTGTTCCAGCCATCTGGGCCAACTCCTCAAAATTCTAATTCGATCCGCAAAATGCCGGTTTCCCACTCCGCAAACAACAAAAAACTAACGCGCGTTAGAATAAAAATAAGTTAGAATGCGAAAATTACTGATAGCAAGGACATCGTCTCATGGCGCAACGAACCAGCTTGGCCATGGTGCAGACCGCACCACGCACATTGGAGGCGCAAAGCCTGCCAATACCGGATATTGACGAGGACAGCGCCTTGATGCGGGTGGAAGCCTGCGGCATCTGCGGCAGCGATTACGAGCAATACGAGGGCGTCATCCGCGCGCCCATGCCAGCGGTGCCGGGGCATGAACCGCTTGGCATTGTCGAGGCGATCGGCGATCGCGCGGCGCGGCGCTGGGGCGTCAACGTGGGCGACCGTATCGCGGTGGAAACCATGCTGTCCTGCCGCTTTTGTTCATCCTGCCTGGGCGGAAACTATCATTTGTGCGATGACCGGCGCATCTATTCGTACATTCCGCTGAGTGATGAGCCGGGCCTGTGGGGGGCCTATTCCGAATATATGTTCGTGCACGGCAACTCCATCGTGCACAAGATGGACAATTCCCTGCCGGCGGAGATCGCGGTGATGTTCAATCCCCTTGGCGCCGGTTACCGCTGGGCCGTGGAAGTGCCCGGCACGGGGCCCGGCGACACGGTGGTGATCCTGGGTCCGGGGCAGCGGGGCCTGGCCTCGGTCCTGGCCTGCAAGGATGCGGGTGCTTCGAAGATCATCGTCACCGGGTTGGCGGCGGATGCCGAGAAACTGCGTATCGCACGGGCCTTTGGCGCCCATCACACCATTGATGTGGAAAATGAAAACGCCAAGCAGCGGATCAAGGAGCTGACAGGGGGCAAAGGCGCCGATATCGTCGTCGACGTGACTTCCTATGCCGTGGAGCCGGTCGCGGAATCTTTGAGCTATGTGCGTTCGGGCGGCACCATCGTGCTGGCCGGCATGAAAGGCTACAAGAATATTCCCGGCTTCGTCTCGGACAAAATCATGATGAAGGAGATCACCATCAAGGGCGTGATCGGCGTGACCTCCACCGGTTATGAAAAAGCCATCAACCTGATTGAATCCGGTATCGCGCCGTTGGCGATGATGCACACCCATAACTTTGACCTGCGTGAGGCGGAACGGGCCATCCAGGTTCTGGCGCGGGAGATACCGAACGAAGAATCCATCCATTCATGTCTAATTCCGGGGTTAACATAACGATGAACGATAGCGTCAAAGACTGGGTCGACACCTCGGCCTATAGCACCGCGCTCGGCATGCATCTGAGCGAGCTGGGAGACGAAGCGGCGGTCATCGCCCTGCCCTTCGCCGAGGCCAATGCCAATCCGGGCAACGCCCTGCACGGCGGCGTGGCGGCTTCAGCCTCCGTTACGGCGGCCCATGCCCTCGCCCGCCACGTATTGGGGCCCGAAACCGGCCCCTGGCACACAATGGATTTTCAGATCAACTATCTGGCCGCCGCCATTGGCGAGGATATCCAGGCCACCGCGCGGCTGCTGCGCCGGGGCAAGGAATTGTGCTTCATGGCGGTGGATGTGACGGCCAACGACGGCAAGGCGATCGCGAACTGTTCCATCGCCGTGCGCGGCCGCCAGGGCACGGACCCAGTGGCGACGCCGGCGGCGGCGGGCGATCACGGCGAAGTCGATCCCGGCTTCATGGGCGAGCGTATCGCCACCAATCCATTTATCTCGGGCCGTGGCATTGCCATGGATTTCATGCGCGATGGCCAGGTGCGCCTGATCATGCCCTGGCAGGAGAGTAATGGCGATCTGGCGGGCGGCGTGCATGAAGGCGCGGCCCTGGCCCTGCTCGATACGGCAGGGGCCATGTGTTCTTGGTCCATTACCGGTCTGGGCAAGTTCAAGGCCTCCACGCCATCAATCCAGGCCCAGGTTTTCGCTCCGCCGCCTAAGGGAGACCTGGTCGCCTATGGCAATGTGGGCTACCGGGACAACGAAATGTATTGGAACGATATCGAGGTCGCGGATTCCACCACGGGCTGTCTGGTCGCCCGCGGTACGGTGCTCTATCGTATCTTTTCTTAAGACAAGGACAGGAAATGATTCAATTCGGCTTGATGAACCGGGGGCAATTCCCGGTTGGTGGAGATGACGCACAGCATTGGCAAGAAATGTTGGAACAGGTTCGCTGGGCCGAAAAGCTGGGCTTCAACTCCATCATGAAGGGAAGCCACTACACGACGAATCCGTTGTCGGAATTCCAACAGGTGCCGTTTTTGTCCCGCATCATGGACGAGGCGCCATCCCTGCGCCTGATTGCCGGCGTGGTTCTGTTGCCCCTGCATAAACCATTGGATATCGCCGAACAGTTCGCCAACATTGACGTGATGTCCGGCGGGCGCTTGATCTTCGGCGTCGGCATCGGCTACCGGGAGGTGGAGTTTCAGGCTTTCGGCACCACATATAAGGACTCCGGGCCCCGACTGGAGGAAAACCTCGAAGCTATCAAGCGCCTGTGGAGCGAAGACAAAGTCTCCATGACCGGCTCCCACTTCGAACTGCGGGAAGCGGTCTGTACCATCAAGCCGGTGCAAAAGCCCCTGCCCCCCATCTGGACCGGCGCCAACGAGGACGTCGCTATCCGCCGTGCCGCCAGATTGACCGATGCCTGGTTCGTCAACCCCCACAACCGCATCGAGACCATCGCCCGGCAGATGGAGGTCTACAAACGGGAGCTGGATACCTGCGGCAAGCCGTTCCCAACCGAATTTCCCATGATGCGCGAGGTCGTGGTGGCGTCGAGCCGCGAAAAAGCCATGGCGATGGCCAAGCCGTATCTGGAAGCCAAATACAACGCCTATCACGAATGGGGTCAGGACAAAGTGATGCCGGCCGGCGACAACAACTTCGCCATCGATTTCGACGAACTGGTCCAGGATCGTTTCCTGTTCGGCTCGCCCGAGGAGATCGCCGAACAGATCCTCGATCTGATCCACCGCTTCGGCGTCAATCACTTCGTCATGGGTGTACAGTTCCCCGGCATGCCCCAGCAAATGGTCCTTGATGAGATGCAGATGCTGGCAGAGGACGTCTTCCCCATCGTTCGGGCGGGCGCCTAATCCCAAGCGTAGGCGTCCATGGCCAATACGCCATAATTGAAACTTTGATGCAGATGCCGGCCGTTCGCGCCGGGCGTTGCCGCGCCCAATGCCACGAACAGCGGCAAGAAATGCTCTTCCGTCGGGTGGTTGCGCGCGGCATGGGGTGCGCGCTCCCGATACCGGATAAGGTCTTCGCTGCGTCCCGCGAGGACTTGTTCGCTGACCCAGGACGAAAACGCCGCCACCCAATCGGCGGCCATGCCGGGCGGCGCCTCGCGATCGATTTCACGCAGATTATGGGTCAGGGCGCCGGAGGCTAGGATGAGAACCCCTTCATCGCGAAGCGGGCGCAGCGCCGCGCCCAGGTCGAAATGCCACGCCGGCCCGCCGACCGTTAGTAGGGACAATTGTGTTATGGGGATTTCGCCGTCCGGATAGGCCAGCATCAGGGGCAGCCAGGCGCCATGATCCAGGCCGCGCGGGGATGATGATGCCGCCCCCAGATTCGCATCGGCGATCAGGGCTGCGACACGGCGGGCGAGGTCAGGGTCGCCCTTGGCTGGATAATGCAAATCGTACAGCGCCCGGGGAAAACCGTAATAATCATGGATGGTTTCAAGATCGTCGGTGGCGCCAACGGTTGGTTCCGTCGTTTCCCAATGAGCCGATATCATCAGGATCGATTTCGGCGATGGGTGATGATCATGCAAGGTTTGCAGAAAATGGCGGGCGGGAGATTCCTGCACCGCCATTGTCGGTCCCCCATGGGAGACAAATATGGCGGGGAGTGAATTCATTCCGCCGCGGCCTTGGCCTCTTCACCGTTTTCCTTAAGCAGTGAAAATACGGTGATTTCATTCAGATCCTCACCATACCAGGCACGGATCGCCGCCTCCCGTTCACCCAGATAACGCGGCGTGCCATTGTCCAGAACCATGGGCAGGTCATGACCGGGCACCAGGATACTGCCGGGGCGTCGGGCCCATTGGCGCCAGACCATCTCGATGGAGGCGCTGCTGACGGCAGCGTCATATGTCATGTCCGTGCCCCGGGACAACAGCTCCGCCCGGTTTTTGCAGGCATCGCCGGTAAGAACCATGTCGCGATCCCGTCCCCGCAACACAAACACCAGGCTGCCCGGCGTATGGCCCGGCGCCATGTGGGCGGTGACGCCGGGAAATACCTCATCGCCATCCTCGACCGCCCTCAATGTGGGCCAGCGTTCGAGTTCCCGCACGTACAGTTCAGGCACGGGTGTCAGGCCCCAGGGTTCCTTGACCGACCAGTCCATTTCCACGCGACTGATAACGATATTGGCATCCGGGAACATGGTCCAGTTAATGGAATGGTCGTAGTGGGAATGTGTCAGCAGGATATCGGTCACATCAGCTGGCTTGAGGCCCCGCTTGTCCAGCTCGGAGAGCAACAAATTGCGCTGCCCGAAAGAGCCGACATCCACAAGCGCGATCCGTTCGCCATGGCTGATCATGGCGATGGTGGAAAAGCCAAGAGAGCCATGGCAGACCGATTTGCCGGGAAAACCATGGATGAAAATTTCAACATCATGATCGCCCATGCTGAATTTCTTGCCGTCGCTACCGTCTGTCATGTTCTGCCTAACTGCTCTATATGCACCGCATCGTCGCCGCGATGAAACCTCTGTCAACTAAGCCAGTGGATACTACATTTCCTGGCGTGATCTATCCGAAAATATCTCTCTCACCGAACCTTGGCTCGCCATTTCATCAACTATCAAGATCGATGTGCGCCGCCTTGATTATGGTGTCGACCTCCCGCCAAGGCTTTTCCGCGACGTCGCAATAAATTTCCAACTCGTTACCCTCGGGATCCTTGAAATAAACGCTTTTGGTGACACCATGATCCACCGTTCTGACGATTGGAACATTGTGTTCCTTTAGCCGCCGATACATCGCCTTGACCGTCTCCAGACTGTCAGCGACCAAGGCCAGATGGGAGAGCCCGACCTGGTTCTGCTCGGGCGATCCGGCATCGTCATCAACCTTGAAGACGGCAATGTCGTGATGATATTCGTGGAAACGAAAGAACACCCCGAAGCCTTCCCTTTCCTCGGTGATCTTCAATCCCAATATGTCGCGGTAGAAACCCTTGGCTTTTTCCAGGTCCCGCATCTTGAGCACGACGTGGCCCAGTTTCAAGTGTGCTTGGTGCTTGTCGGTTTCCGTCATCGCCATCTCCCCTGCGGCCGCGCGACGAAATTAGATTGTAGATTGTTGGTCGCCGGTCGCCAGCATTATTTGTTTTGCTCGCTTGATCATTTCTTGCGCCGTACTACATCAATTTTAGGGTCGATTGACCCGCAGTGAAGTCATGAAAAGAAGCCAAACCGCCCTTTTTGGTAAGCGCGTCTAGGCGGGCTGGCGTGGTCCTGTGCGGAGCGGGGTGTTCATGCCGAAATCTATTGTGTCGAACAGACCTCTGGTCGTTGGCGTGGTTGGCGCCATCGTGGTGGTGTTCCTTTACTTTGCACCTGTTTTGGGATGGGTGCTCTCGGCACTGGGCCTGGTATCGGCGTTGAGTGAATTGATAGACATCGTTCTGGGCCTGATAATGGCCTTGTTCATCTGTTTGATCATCTATGCCCTGCTGCAAGGGGGCCGACCCAAAAGGCCGGGTTGAAGCGGCCGGCTAAGCCCGAAACAGGGTTTCGATGAACGGGCAGTCGGGGATCGTGCCGTCGGCGCATTGATCGGAAATGTCCGCCAGAGTTGCTTCCAGGCGCTGCAAATCGGCAATCTTTTGCCGGACCTCATGCAAATGGTTCAAGGTCAGTTCATGCACTTCACCACAGCTATAATCACCGCCATCGACCAGGGCCAAAAGCGCGCGCACCTCTTTCAGGGTAAAGCCCAGCTCCCGGCTGCGTTTGACAAAGGTCAGGCGCTTTAGGTGCTCCTCGTCATAGCGCCGGTGCCCGGCGGCGCTACGAGGAGGCTTCGGCATGATGCCGATATTTTCGTAGTAACGCACGGTCTCTAGATTGACGCCGGTCCGTTTGGACAAACCGCCAATGGACAACACCGTAACATCCTCGTGAATAGCCATAATCCACCTTGTGCCTGTAGTAACTACAGGATGTAGGTTAGCACAGATGGATTGATGGGGAACGATGATCATGGCTGATGACATTAAGACCGACGAGACGGTCGACGAGACGAAATCAAACAAATTATTGGGCATCGGGATCGCGGGCGCCGCTGTCATGGTGGTCTGTTGCTTCACCCCGGCCCTGGTGGTCTTCCTGGCCGCCGTTGGGCTGTCATCAATCGTCGGGGCGTGGATGGACTTTATCCTGCTGCCGGGCATGGTCTTCTTTCTGGGCTTGGCCATATTTGCCCTGGTCCTGCGCAGCAAGGCGAAAGCGCGGGCCGCGGGCAGCCCATCATGAGCACGGATTGTTGCACGGGAGCCTATGATCTGGCGGTTATCGGCGCCGGCTCGGCGGGATTTTCCGCCGCCATCACCGCCGCCGATCAGGGCGCCCGCGTGGCGCTGATTGGCCATGGCACCATCGGCGGTACTTGTGTCAACGTCGGGTGCGTGCCATCGAAAACCATGATCCGGGCCACTGATATCCTGCATCATGCCAATGGGGGCCGGTTCGACGGCATCCAAGCCAGCGGTCAATTGACGGACTGGAGCGCCATCGTGGCGCAAAAGGACGACCTGGTGGCTACTCTGCGGCAGAGCAAATATATCGATCAATTGGATAACCACGACGGCATCGACTATCTGTCGGGCGGGGCGACATTTTCGGCTGACGGTCTGTTGTTCGACAGCGCGCCATTGGCGGCGGAAAAAACCATCATCGCGTCGGGCTCCCGGGCCAGCGTGCCGGCCATACCCGGGTTGGACGGGGTGCCGTATCTGACCTCCACCACCGCCTTTGAATTGGAAGAACTGCCGCGCTCCATCCTGTTGATCGGCGGCGGTTATATTGGTTGCGAAGTGGCCCAGATGCTGGCCCGCGCCGGTGTCGAGGTTACCATTGCCTGCCGGAGCCGTTTGCTGCCGGAAGGCGAGCCGGAAATCTCCGACGCCTTGCGCGGCTATCTCCGTGACGAGGGGCTGGCGGTGCTGGACGGCCTGCACTACGAAAGCCTGGAGCATAACGAAGCCGGCGTTACCCTGAAGGTGCGGGCCAACGACGGGATGCGAGCGATTTCCGCCGAACGCCTGTTGCTGAGTGCCGGGCGACGCCCGAACACGGACGGCCTTGGCCTTGATGTTGCCGGGGTCGGGACCCAGGCAAACGGCGGTGTCATCATCGATGAACGCATGCGCACCTCACGCCCCGGCGTCTATGCGGCGGGCGATGTTACCGGGCAGGATCAGTTCGTCTATATGGCCGCCTATGGCGCCAAGATCGCGGCGCAAAACGCTCTGAACGGCGATAGCCTGTGTTACGACAACAACGCCATGCCGGCGGTGGTCTTCACCGATCCGCAAGTGGCCACGGTGGGCCTGACCGAGGCCGCGGCGACGGCGGCGGGCCACGACACGGTCACCTCGCTGCTGCCGCTGGAATTCGTCCCCCGGGCGCTGGCCGCCCGCGATACCCGTGGCCTGATCAAGCTGGTCGCGGATAGGGCCAGCAAACGCCTGCTGGGCGCCCATATTCTGGCCCCAGAGGGCGCCGACAGCATCCAGACCGCCGCCCTGGCGATCCGGCAGAACATGACCTATGTGGAATTGGG
>JABIRL010000019.1 GCA_018667855.1 Rhodospirillaceae bacterium | reverse complement strand
GTCATCACAAGGTTTTGCCGGCCGGTCCGCTACTGGAACGATTGGATCGGCGCACGGCGGTGGCTGCCGTGGCGCGGCGGTTGAGTTGCAGTGCCTGCGGCAGCCGCCGTATCGAAACCCGGCCCCATTACGCCGGTCTGGGCGTCGTCGCCGGTCATCGCTGGCATGGCGAATAGATGGTGAATAGATGGTAATTGGGGCGCCCCGATTGGTCATTGCCCAGGCAGTCGAAATGCCTATACTCCCCGCCGCATTCATTCCTTTTCCAACTGTCTTTTGCAAAATGTAGGGCGGCGTCATGACGGGCGATATCAACAAGGTCGTATTGGCTTATTCCGGCGGTTTGGATACCTCGGTCATTCTGAAATGGCTGCAGGAGGCCTATCAGTGCGAGGTGGTGACCTTCACCGCCGATCTGGGCCAGGGCGAAGAGGTGGAACCGGCCCGCGCCAAGGCCGAAATGCTGGGCATCAAAGAGATCTATGTGGAGGATCTGCGGGAGGAATTTACCCGCGATTTCGTCTTCCCCATGTTCCGCGCCAATGCCCTGTATGAAGGCCTGTATCTTCTGGGTACTTCCATCGCCCGGCCGCTGATTTCCAAGCGGCAGATCGAAATCGCGGCCGAAACCGGCGCCGATGCTGTCTCCCACGGTGCCACGGGCAAGGGCAACGACCAGGTGCGGTTTGAATTGGGCTATTACGCCCTGAACCCGGATATCAAGGTGATCGCGCCCTGGCGGGAGTGGGATTTGCAATCCCGCACGGCGCTGATTGAATTCGCCGAGAAGCACCAGATCCCCATTCCGACGGACAAGCGCGGCGAGGCGCCGTTCTCGGTCGATGCAAATCTTTTGCACATTTCGGCCGAGGGCAAGGCCCTGGAAGATCCCTGGCACGAGCCGGGCGAATTCGTCTATTCCCGCAGCGTTTCGCCCGAAGCCGCACCCGACAAACCCACCTATGTGGAGATCGACTTCAAAAACGGCGATGCCACGGCCATCGACGGCGTGGCCATGACGCCGGCGGAATTGTTGACCAAGCTAAATGAACTCGGCGGCGCCAACGGCGTCGGCCGCCTGGACCTGGTCGAGGGGCGCTACGTGGGCATGAAAAGCCGGGGCATCTACGAAACCCCCGGCGGCACAATTTTGTTGGCGGCGCACCGGGGCATCGAAAGCATCACCCTGGATCGCGGCGCCATGCACCTGAAGGACGAGATCATGCCCCGCTATGCGGAGCTGATCTACAACGGCTATTGGTTCAGCCCCGAACGTTACATGCTGCAAGCCCTGATCGACAAAAGCCAGGACTGTGTCGAGGGCACGGTGCGGGTCAAACTGTTCAAGGGCAGCGCCGCCGTGGTCGGCCGCAAATCCCCCATGAGCCTCTACAGCCTGGAGCACGTGACGTTCGAGGAAGACACCGTCTACGACCAACGCGACGCCGCCGGCTTCATCAAACTAAACGCCCTCCGCCTGCGGCTACTGCACCGCCAGAAGGGGTAGGGGCGGCACAACCCGGCACGGCTTAACTGGCCTTCGAAGTTCTCGCCCTGGCGGATCTGGGCAAATGGTTCATTCCGCCGGTTCATGCCACCCGTCAGCCGAAAAATTCCACCGCGTTGCCGTAGAACCATTTCTCCAGTACCGGCGCCTTTAGGGGCAGGTCCTGGTATTCGGCGATCAGTTCGTCATAGCCGCAATTGAACAGATAGCGGGAGAAGCCGATCATCACCTTGTCCTGCAGCAGGCTGTTGCCGTATTGCAGGAACATCTCCCAGCCGGAGCCGTCCTTGCCCAGGTAGCGGGGGCGGTGGGCGGCTGTGTCGCAATACAGGTTCGGGTGGCGGCGGAGGAGGCCGACCATGTCGTTGATCCAGGGCCAGCCGGCCAGGCCGGCGGCGATTTTCAACTCCGGAAAATCAATGGCGATATCGTCCAGGTGGCGCGGGTGGCCCAGCTCGTACGGGCGGTCGTTGGCGTATGTCATGGCGGTGTAAATACGCACCGGGACTTCCAGCTCCACGCATTTGGCGTACAGCGGGTAATAGCGCCGGTCATTGGCCGGCAGGGCGCTGTACAAAGACGAGACGCGAAAGCCGCTGGCGCCATCTTCCCGCACCAGGCGTTCCAGCTCCCGCACGGCGCGCATGCCGTCCGTGGGGTCCAGGGCGGGGAACATCTTGAAGCGGCCGGGGTAGTCGCGGTTGATCTGGCCGATTTCGTTGTTGGGCATGTTGACCAGCAGGCCGTATTCCACATTGGATCGATCCATCTCGGCCACCAGGGCGTCCAGCATTTCCCTGGTTTCACCCGGCGGGCTGGGCGGCGCGGTGCCGAATATATGGCCGTAATTGTCGAAGCCGTAGCCTTCCGGGCGGGGCAGGGATTCCGATTGCGGAGTACCCGGCCGGCCGCGGTTGATCTCCGCCGCCCGCATGGTGGCTTCGGTTTTCGGCATGCCGATTTCCAGATCGATTACCTTGACCATGTGCATTTCCTCCAGTTGCTTTTTTGTAAGGCTTATTCCGTTCCGCCATTGAGAAATTCGAAGGCGACGGCGGCATGGGCGGCGGCGCCCATGGCCATGGCCTCCTCGTCGATCATCATATAGGGGGAGTGGTTGCTGTGGGCCTTGGCCGGGTCCACGCCCTTGGGCGCGCAGCCCAGGAAGACGAAGGCGCCCGTATAACGCTGCAGAATATAGCTGAAATCTTCCGAACCCATGCGCGGGTCGCGGTCGCGGGCGAAGGCGCCCTGGCCGAAGTTGTTGTTTACCGCCCCTTCCACCAGGTTGACGAAGCCGCCGTCGTTGATGGTGGGGGGATAGCCCCGGACCACCTTGACTTCCGCCCGCATCTCGTGCGCCAGGGCGGTCTGTTCCGCCAGGTTGGTGATCAGGCGTTCCGCCAGATCGCGGGAGGCGTCTGAAAAACTGCGCAGAGTGATCGACATGGTGGCGAATTCCGGAATGATGTTGGAGGCCGTGCCCGCCTGGATCACGCCCACGGTCAGCACCACCGGGTCCCAGACATTGACGCGCCGGGTCACCACCGTCTGCAGGGCCGTGACCAGATGACAAGCCACGGGCACGGGATCGTTGCCGTCGTGGGGGCGGGCGCCGTGGCTGCCCCGGCCGATGATTTTGATGTGATAGGTATCCGCCGCCGCCAGGGCGTTGCCTTCCCGGCCGCCGATGATGCCCGTGGCCCGCATGGGATCCACATGCATGCCGAACACCGCGTCCGGCTCCCCGCCCTCGGCGATGATGCCTTCATCCAGCATGATCTTGGCGCCCCTGTAACCTTCCTCGCCCGGCTGGAACATGAACTTGATATCGCCCTTCAGCCGGTCCCGGTGGCCGCACAGCATATGGGCGGCTGTGGCCAGCATGGAGGTATGGGCGTCATGGCCGCAGGAATGCATGCGGCCGTCGATTTTGGAGGCGAAATCCAGGCCGGTTTCCTCCTGCATGGGCAGGGCATCCATGTCGCCCCGCAATAAAATGGTGGCGCCAGGCAGGCCGCCGCGCAGGGTAGCCACCACGCCGGAGGTCTGCTGGCTTTCCCGCACTTCCAGATCCAGGCCGGCGATCGCTTCCAGCACAAGCTTTTTGGTTTCCGGCAGCTCGTTACCCAACTCGGGCAGCATGTGAATGCGCCGGCGCAGATCTACCGTCCGGGCCTGCAGCGCCTTGGCTTCCTCCAAAAGATCGATCTTCATACTCATCCTGTTTCCCCCATTTTTCTCACTCTAGCGCCATATCTCGCCCAGCACGCGGGCGAAGTTGGCGCCCAGGTAGCCTTCGATATCCCCCTCAGCCCAGCCCCGTTCCAGCAAAGCGGCGGTGATGTTTGGCATTTTCGCATGATTGTTGGCCGCCTCGATATAGCGGGCCGGGATATCGTGGCCGAAGCAGTCGCCGTAGTCGGAAATCCCCGACCACAGGCGCCGGTTGACCGCGATTTGTGCTGTGCGGCGCAGATCGGCGGAGACCGGCAGATCGGTGCCGAAGCCCACCTGCTCGACCCCCACCAGCGCCGTGATGTGATCCAGATGGCGCATGAAATCGTCCATGTCGGGGCGGCGGTTCCGGTCGCCATCCCACAGCATGGGACCATAGACACTGACCCCGACCACACCGCCGCTGTCGGCCACGGCGCGCAATATACCGTCGTCCTTGTTGCGGGGCAGCGGCGTCAGGGCGCGGGCGTCCACATGGGTAGCCAGCACCGGCTGGCGGCTAAGATCCAGGACATCGCGGGAGGTTTTGTCGCCGACGTGGCT
>JABIRL010000004.1 GCA_018667855.1 Rhodospirillaceae bacterium | reverse complement strand
TCACCGAAGACGTCCTCATCCTCGAACACCACTTCGCCGATATGAATGCCCGCGCGCAGGCGGATGATTTCGTGGTCCGCCAGGCCCACCTGAAATCGTATGGCGCAATCGACCGCGTCCGAGACGGAAGCGAATTCGACGATCCAGCCGTCACCCATGCGCTTGACCACATTGCCGCGAAATTCCGCTACAACCGGCTCGAACAGCTCCTTGCGCAACTGGCGCAATGCATCAAGGGTGCCCGCCTGATCCTCGCCCATCAAACGAGAATAACCGACCACGTCCGCAGCCAGGATGGCGGCGAGTTTGCGGGTTGGTGAGGTCATTCTTCCGGCAACTCCCCCTTTCTGAGATCGGCGAGCAGGCCGTCCATATAGTCGGGGTGCGCACCGAGGAAGTTTTGTGTGATTGACGCGATCGTCAGGTCCGGCTTCATTTTCAGTACTTTGCGCATTTGTATCGCCGCAGCCTCCGTGTCGCCAGAGCCCGCAAGGCAAGCGGCGAGATGCACGTCGGGGAGATAGCCGCAACCGGGCACCAGGGCGGCGGCCTTGCAACATTCTATCGCTTCGGCGTAGCGGCCAAGCCCACGTAGTGAAGTGCCTTTCAACATAAGCGATCCCCAGCGGTAAGGGTCCCGCGGGCTAAGCCGCAAGGCGGTATCGAACTGTACCAATGCCTCGTCCAGGCGATTGAGTGCGAGTTGAAGGATATTTCCCTTGGCAAAATAGGCATAGGCGGCATTGGGGTTCATTTCGATGGCCTTCGCCACTTCCAGCAAACCGGCCTCCGGGTCGCCCCTGAAGCTGAGGGTCCGCCCAAGTTCCATATGCGCGAATGCATCATTGGGGTCTATTGCAATTGCCGCACGCGCCTGATGGTCGGCAACCTCATACAATTCTTCGCTGGCCTCGACGTAACCCAAAATAACCTGGTGAATTAGGACAGCCGATAATCGCGTCCTTGGCGGCGCGAATTCCGGGTCCAAGGCTATGGCCTCTGTCAGCAACTCTATCGAACGTTCCAGATTTTCCCGGCTCAACATATACATCTGTGCTAAACCCTGGTGATAGAGGTCCCAGGCGCTCAAGCTGCCAGGGTTTTTCGACCCTGACTGGTCACGCACAATGCGGCCCAATTCCGGCTCGATTTCGCCGATGATGCTCTCCGTTATCCGATCCTGCAGTTCAAATATATCGTCAAGATTGCCATCGTAGCGATCCGCCCAAAGATGATTGCCGGTCTCGGCTTCGATAAACTGTGCCGTTATCCGTACCCGGTTGCTGGCCTTTCGCACGCTGCCCTCAAGGACATAGCGTACACCCAGGTCACGCCCAACCTGCTTGATATCAACCGCCTGTCCCTTGTAGGCGAACGAGGAATTGCGGGCGATGACAAAAAACCAACGGAAGCGAGACAGCGCCGTGATGATGTCTTCGGTGATGCCGTCGGCGAAATACTCCTGTTCCGGATCGCCGGACATATTATCGAAGGGTAGAACCGCGATGGACGGTTTGTCGGGGAGCGGCAGAGCTTCGCTCTCGGCCTCAACTACATGCTGCGTTCCGCTGGATGACCAGCGCCAAACCTGGACGGAGCGCGCGATGTTTTTTAATTCCTCGATATCACCACCGCCGAATTGTTGTGCCGACTTTTCATCCAGGCTGTTGTGCACGGTATCCGAGATCAGCACTTCGCCCGGCTCCGCCAGTTCTTCCAACCTTGCGGCCACGTTGACGCCTTCACCGAAGACGTCCTCGTCCTCGAGCACCACTTCGCCGATATGAATGCCCGCGCGCAGCCGGATGATTTCGTGGTCCGCCAGGCCAAGTTGAAACCGTATGGCGCAATCGACCGCGTCCGAGACGGAGGCGAATTCGACGATCCAGCCGTCACCCATGCGCTTAACGACATTGCCGCGAAATTCCTCAACCACCGGCTCGAACAGCTCCTTGCGCAACTGGCGCAATGCATCAAGGGTGCCCGCCTGATCCTCGCCCATCAAACGGGAATAACCAACCACATCAGCGGCCAGGATGGCGGCGAGTTTGCGGGTAGGTACCGTCATTCTGGAGGTACTGCCTTACGCAACGCACGCAAAAATTTCTCCCGATATTCCGGTATTTTTATGGGATCTAAATCGCCACTGAGCAGCCGCGGAATAAAGCGCGGCGCGATCGCGGTCAGGTGTTGCAGGTGTTCGTCCAAAAGTGCCCGGTCACCGATTTCAGCCGCATAAGCAATCATTAAAGCGCGACGGATCGGAGCGTCGGGCTGGGCTTTTATAGCTTTATCGGCCCAATAACGGAACTGATGGTCGTCTTCAACGAATGCCGCTTGGGCGAGCGCCAAATAGGCAGGGCCGGTCCACCGGTCTTTTGGGTTGAGACGAACAGCGATCTCGGCGGTCTTTTTGGCTTCAGTCAGGTTTCCCAATCGCACCTCGGCGTAGGCGAGCATTCCGTGCACCATGGCATCGTTGGGGTTCAATTCGACGCTATGTTTGAAGTCCTGTGCCGCTGCCTCATTACGTCCCGCTTCAAATTTTGCTATACCGTTGCAAAAATGACTTCTGTGGGAGTTTGGCGCCAACGATACATAAGCTTCAGCAGTTTTCCGCAATTCGGACCGGGTCTGCTCAGGATCATCGGTCAATTGACTGAGAAGTAGCCGCCAACAGGACATGCATATCAAATAATGAGCCCGGTGACATCGTTCGTTGAGGTTAAGGGCTTCATATGATTTTGCCTTCGCGGCATACAGCGAGGCAGATTTTTTGAGCGGTCGATCAAAATCGTCTTGAGCTCGCAATGCCAAATCATAGGCCGCGTCATAGATTTGGTCCCCTTGTCGGATGTGCGCCAGTTCGGCTGCGGTGATGTGTGGCACGGTCGTACCGACAACTTGCCGAGTCACTTCGTCCTGGAGGTCGAAGATTTCCTCGATCCTCCCGTCATAACGTTCAGCCCAAAGATGATTTCCGTTCTGACCATCTATTAGCTGGGCCGTGATGCGAACCCGATTGCCTGCCTTGCGAACACTGCCTTCCAACACGTAATGAACACCAAGTTCACTGGCAATGTCCTGAACATTGTGGCTTTGACCCTTGAAGGTGAAGGCAGTATTTCGGGCGATCACGAACAGATCGGCGAAACGGGACAATTCCGTCGTGATGTCTTCGGTAATGCCGTCGGAGAAATATTCCTGCTCCTCATCGCCAGACATATTGTCAAACGGCAGCACGACGATAGAAGGTTTGTCGGGCAATTTTAAGGCGGTTTCAGCGGGCGCAGGGTCAATAGTGTTGGTAGTCGGCGTCCACTGCCACACCCGCACCGGACGGGTGATGTTTTTTAGCTGCTGATCGCCGGTACCAATAAATCCAACTTCAATACGACCGGCGATATTCTCATGCGCGGTGCCTGAAATTGCGACACCACCGGCTTCGCAAAATGCCTCAAGCCGGGCTGCGACGTTGATGCCATCACCAAAAATGTCATCGCCTTCGACAACCAAATCGCCGAGGTGGACACCGATCCGGAAGACGATGCGTTTGTCTTCATCGACCGCCTCGTTCCGTTTTGCCATGGCCACTTGCACGTCGATCACGCACTGGGTGGCATCGACGACAGACGGGAACTCCAATAGAAGGCCGTCGCCCATGGTCTTGACGATACGACCGCCGTGTTCAGCAATCTTGCCATCGATCAATTCCGCTCGATGGTTGCGCAACGCCGCAAGCGTGCCGGCCTCATCCACGCCCATCAGGCGCGAATATCCGACCACATCAGCGGCTACGATGGCCGCCAGCCTACGTTGTGTTCCTTCCGACATGGCGCGAGTTTAACGTCAGGTGTTCGCGGAAGCTATCCAAGTTAATGACGGATTTGGCGTTCGAACTGGAATCTTCTTGGACGGATGGCCAACTGAGCCGGAATATCTCGGACATGCGCTGAATCGCCAAGCCCCATGACCAATTGATCATGGGGCTTGGGATTTTGGGGGCCAACGCTACGCGCCCCCTTGGAGGAACCTCTGTCGTTGTCGATTGAACTTAACGGCCGCCTTGACCTTCCTCGCCGAAGTCGCGGGCGAAGCGGCGGGCCTTGGCTTCCGCCTTGGCGATCGTGGCAGCCTCGGCCGGGGTCATCTTGCGGGCGCGCATGACCTTGTTGGCGAGTTGGCGGCTATCGTGGACGTTGTCATCCACGCTCTTGCCGGATGCCGTCATGAACCAGGTGCGGGAAAGGGCCATATCCTGCTCGACGGTGCTGCCGTCGCGGTAGGCGGTGGCCAGTGCGTATTGGGCGCTGATGTTGCCTTGCTTGGCGGCCTTCAACCACCACATGGCCATGCGGTCAAAATCCTGCGGCAGGCCGGCGCCGCGCATGTACAGATTACCCAGCCAGAATTGGGCGTCGTCATGGCCGCGGGTGGCGGCCTGTTCCAGCCAATAGGCGGCTTCGACGTAATCCTGATCGCTGCCCCGGCCCGTGGCAAGCAGGGCGCCAAGTTCGTGTTGCGCTTCCAAGTTGCCTTTTTCGGCGCGGACCCGCACCTCGGCCAGGCGCTCTTCGGCGTTCTGAATATTCTGGTCGAGATAGGCCAGAACTTCAAAATCGACCTTGGCCTGGGCCAGACCGCAGTAGCTCATGGTCAAACCAAACACCGTCACCGCGATAACAAGCGCGCGGCGTAGTCCGATCACGAGGACAGGCGACAGTATTGTGACTGGTTTTGAATTCAGGCGGCGAGGATGAAATACATATCCTACGTTTCGCATTGCGTGTTCCTTTTCGGTAACCCCGCTATCCGCTGGCCGAACGTGGCTGCTTGGACCGGAAGCTTTGCGTCTCGCCGTTTCCGACGGTTTGCTATTATCGTGGTACGCACCCCACGCTTTTGTGGGGCTCCTTAATCTGTTGCAGATTACGCCGCGGAAGTTAACAAAAGGTTTCCAACGACACGGAAAAAATTAGCTGGTCAGGTTATCGATTGGCGGAAAACAGCGCTTTAGCCGTGTTCGCCGCTGTCCATGATCTGATCAAATTTGGTTTTCTTTTCATCATTGGCTTCGGTCTGGAATTTTTCGCGCCATTCGCCATACGGCATGCCGTAGACGATTTCCCGGGCGCCGTCTTTGTCCAGGCTCAAACCTTTGTCATTGGCCTCTTCCATGTACCAGCGCGAGAGGCAATTGCGGCAAAAGCCGGCCAGGTTCATCATATCGATGTTTTGAACATCGGTACGATTTTGCAGATGGTCCCGCAGGCGGCGGTAGGCGGCGGCTTCCAACTCCAACTGGGTTTGGGCGTCCATGTCTTGCGCGCTCATAGTCTCATCCTTTCAATCAAATCGTTTGATGGCATCGTTTCGCCCATTCTACAGATCGCGCCTCACAGGTCACGAACCGTTTCCTCGATCAACCAATCAACCACCTTGTTCAGTGCGGCCTGTCGCTCCATACCCTCAGCCAGCGCCTCTTCGTAGATGCGGACCTGGCTTTGCGCGGAGGTGCCCCGCGCCAGGATCTGGCGGGCATGGCGGACCTCTTCGGCGCAGCCCAGGGCCTCGGCGTCGGGTGCCACCATGTCCATGATTTCCGCCAGAAGTTCGCCGTAGGGCACCTGTTTGCCAAGACCGAAATCCACCATGGTGTCGGTAATGCCGTAACGCTGGGCCCGCCAGCGGTTCTCCTCCACGCAAATCAGGGGATAGATGCGCCAGCGCTGGTTGGCGTTGCGCAGGCGGTGCAGCATGGCCAGGATACATTGGTATAGGGAGGCAACGGTCAAGGTATCTTCCAGGGCGGTGCAGATATCGGTCATCCGCATTTCCAACGTGGGATAGCGGGCCGAGGGGCGCATATCCCACCAAATCTTGGTGCCGTCCTCGATTACCCCGGCGCTGACCAGACGGGCGACAAGGCGCTCATATTCGCCAAATGAATCAAAGCGTTCCGGCACGCCGGTGCGGGGCAGGGCGTCGAATACAGTCAGACGGTATGACATCAGGCCGGTGTTTTCGCCGCTCCAAAACGGTGACGATGTGCTCAAGGCCAGCAAATGCGGCAGGAAGTAAGTCGCCTGGTTCATCAGGTCGATACGCATATCCTCCGGCTCCACCGCCACATGCACATGCATGCCCGAAATCAGAAGCCGCCGCGCCGTGGCCTGCAGGGCGTGGGCCAGATCGTCATAACGTTCCTTGTCCGTATGGCTTTGATGACTCCAATGGGCAAAAGGGTGGGTTGAGGCGGCGATGGGCGCCAGGCCGTATTGGGCCGCGACCTCCGCCACGGTGCCGCGCAATTCCTGCAATTCGCCCCGCGCCTCACCAATGTTCCGGCAGACGCGGGTGCCGACCTCGATCTGGCTGCGCATGAACTCGGCCGTTACCTGATGGCCCAGGCGCGCCTCGCAGTCCGCCAGCAATTCCGCCGGCGGATTATTGGCCAAATCCCGGCTTTCCCGGTCCACGAGAAGGTATTCCTCCTCGATCCCCATGGTGAAACTTGGTTGCGAAGTGGTCATAGTCCCAAACTAGCCCATTGTTGCCTCAAGGCCCATAGGCGGCCAGAACCGGTGTCAGGGCCTTGGCCAGAATTAGGGCCCAAAGTTCCGCGCCTTGATCGGTATCGATCAGATCCTGGCGAATCTCGAACACGGCGATGGGAAGGCCGTTGTCACCGGCATGGGTATGCAGGGCATAGCCTGGCGGGTTGGCGCCGTCATAAGGTTTGTTCTCGCCGACACAAAGATCGGGATCACGGCGCAGCTCTTGGATCGTGGGCGCGGCAAGGCGCTGGTCTTGGTCCCACAACATGCCGATGTGCCAGGGCCGGGCAAAGCCATCCATGACCGGGGTAAAGGAATGAATGGATATCAAAGCCGGGCCATCGCCGCTTACCAACATGGTCCGGATGCGCCGGCTGATTTCATCATGGTAGGGCGAAAAATAGTGATCAATCCGACGTTGCTTTTCGGATGGATGAAGGTCCGCGTTGCCGGGGATGGGTATGCCGTCGCTCTCGGGCGGGATTGAGCTGTCGGCCCAGAACGGCCGGTTGCAGTCGATGACAAGGCGGGAGGTGCCGCACAGCACCGCCGTTGCATCCAGCAGGCCGGCCAAACGCCGGCTCACCTCCGCCGCGCCGATATCCCAGGCGATATGCCGCGTCAATTGATCGGGCGTCAGACCAAGGCCGCTGTATTCGGACGGCACATGCCCGCTGGCGTGATCACAAATGATCAGGACAGCCGCTCCTCCCTTGTCGTTGACGACGGTGAAGGGACTCCGGGCAAGGCTGGATTGGGCAAGCTCAGGCGTAAGTTTCATGTGCCCAAAGATGCTTGAAATTGCTACTTTTCAACGGATTGCCCATTTAACTGTTGTCCCCGGCGTTCAAGATACATATGACGCGGGCCTGTACTTTGCAAATCTTCAGCCGCCAATGCCGGCCCAATCTTTGAGGTTGAAATTTGGCCGTGTAATATCGTCTTGGAAATCTTGGATCGTGACCGACACAATGGACAATCCACGCGCATTATTACAGCAACTGTTCGAAGCCGCCGTCGCGGCCGCCGACCCCGCGGTTTGCCTTGCCTCCCATCTGCCCGCCAAACCAAAAGGCCGTACCCTGGTGCTTGGGGCGGGCAAGGCTGCCGCCAGTATGGCAAGGGCGGTGGAGGATAATTGGCAAGGCGACATTGATGGCCTTGTCGTCACCCGCTACGGCCATGCCGTTCCAACCCGGCGGATCGAGGTCGTCCAGGCGGCTCATCCCGTACCCGACGCGGCGGGCGAGGCGGCAGCCGGGCGTATTCTGACAGCGGCCACCGGGCTGGGCGCGGAAGATTTGTTGCTGGTTCTGATCTCGGGCGGCGGCTCATCCCTGCTAAGCCTGCCCAGCCCGGGATTAAGCCTGGCGGACAAGCAGGCGGTCAACGAGGCCCTGCTGCGCAGCGGCGCGCCCATTGACCAGATGAATGTGGTGCGAAAGCATCTGTCCGCCATCAAGGGCGGCTGGCTGGCAGCCGCGGCCGCGCCGGCGCAAGTCTTCAGCTTGTTGATTTCTGATGTACCCGGAGATGATCCGGCGATTATCGCATCCGGACCCACCGTGGCTGATCCCTCCACCTTTGCCCAGGCGCGGGACATCCTGGCCCAATATGACATCACGCCACCGCCTGCCGTGGCCCGCCACTTGGCGGCGGCGGCGCTGGAGACGCCGAAACCGGGCGATCCGCGTCTGGAGAATTGCCGGACCACATTGATTGCCACCCCCGCGCAATCCATCGCGGCGGCCGCAAGGCTGGCCGGGGCGGCGGGCTATACGGTCGAATTATTGGGTGATGATCTGGAAGGGGAGGCGCGGGAGCTAGGCGCCCAACATGGCGAGCTGGCCCTCAACCGACGCAACGCCGGCCGCGCGGTCGCGCTGCTATCGGGGGGCGAGACGACGGTCACCGTGCGCGGAAATGGCCGTGGTGGGCGCAATGTGGAATATCTGGCGGGTTTGGCTCTGGCTCTTGGTGGCGCGACCGGCATCAGTGCCATGGCCGGCGACACCGATGGCATCGACGGCACGGAAGACAATGCCGGCGCTTTTGTTCTGCCCGATAGCCTTGCCCGCGCGGCGGCCGCCGGGCTGGAACCCGGCACATTGCTTGCCAACAATGACGCCTATGGCTTGTTCAGCGGCCTGGATGATTTGCTGATCTGCGGTCCGACCCTGACCAACGTCAACGACTTCCGCGCAATTTTGATTGATCCCGTGTAAGCTGCGCCGATGCAAAGAAATCGCTCCACCAAGATCATCGCCACGTTGGGTCCTGCCAGCAGCAGTCCGGACATGATCGCCGCGTTGCACGAGGCCGGGGCTGATTTGTTTCGACTGAATTTCAGCCACGGCGAACATAGCGACCATCAGGAAAGGTTGTCGACTATTCGTGCGGTGGAAAAATCCGCTGGCGCGCCGATCGGGGTCATCGCCGATCTGCAGGGTCCAAAAATTCGCATCGGCACGATTGAAGACGGTGCCGTGGAACTGATCGTCGGTGCACCCTATCGCCTGGATCTGACGGACAAACCAGGTGATGGCCAACGGGCGCCCTTGCCCCATCCGGAAGTCTTTGCGGCCTTGGAAAAGGGCATGGATCTATTGATCGACGATGGCAAGCTGCGTTTGACGGTTATCAAGGCCGGCGCCGACTTCGCCGAGTGCGAGGTCGTGGCAGGTGGCCGGCTGAGCGACCGCAAGGGCGTCAATCTGCCCCAGGCTTTATTGCCCATGGGCGCCATGACTACCAAGGATCAGGCGGATCTGCGCTTTGCCCTTGATGCCGGTGTCGATTGGGTTGCCCTGTCGTTCGTGCAGCGGCCCGAAGATATCGCCGAGGCCCGGCGTCTGATTGCCGGCCGCGCCGCCGTCATGGCCAAGATTGAGAAGCCGGCCGCCCTGCATCAAATTGACGAGATCATAGAGCTGGCGGATGCCATCATGGTGGCCCGTGGCGATTTGGGGGTCGAATTGCCGGTGGAAGAAGTGCCGGCCCTGCAAAAGGATCTTGTACGCCGGGCCCGCCGCGCCGGTAAACCGGTGGTGGTGGCGACGCAGATGCTGGAAAGCATGATTTCCGCGCCGGTGCCGACGCGGGCCGAAGTCTCTGACGTGGCGACGGCCGTTTATGATGGCGCCGATGCCGTCATGCTGTCGGGGGAAACCGCGGCGGGCGCGCATCCGGGTGCCGCGGTCGAGGTGATGAACCGTGTCGCCGCCAAGGTTGAAGGCGATCCGGGCTACCGAAATATCATGGATAGCGAACACGCGGATCCGGAGGCGACTTCGGCCGATGCGATCACGGCGGCGGCGCGGCAGGTTGCCGGAACCATATCGGCCTCGGCCATCGTGACTTATACCACGTCCGGCTCCACCGCCCTGCGCGCGGCGCGGGAACGGCCGCCGGTGCCCATTCTGGTGCTCACACCCAGTTTGATAACCGCCCGCCGCCTGGTGGTGGGCTGGGGCCTTTGTTGTGTCCATAGTGCCGATGCCTCCGGCTTCACAGATATGGTGGACCGCGCCTGCCGCGCCGCCGCCGACCGTGGCATCGCGTTGAGCGGCGACCGGCTGGTTATCACCGCCGGCGTGCCGTTCGGGACGCCGGGCGCCACCAACAGTTTGCGCATCGCCTGGGTGCCTTGAGGGGGGCCGTCGGCTCGTTTCGCCATCAATCTAAAGAAAATTCCGCACCCGGCGGCACGGCGACGAAATTATAACCCTTTAGGGGATCGGTCTTAGAGGCCGCGATAGCGTCCAGTGTCGCCTTCACCGGCGGGCCACCGCCATCGATCATGTAAACGTCAAAACCCATGTCTTCGATAACATGCCGGCTGACCGTGCAATCGCGGTCCGCGCCATGGTCTTCGTAGATGATCAATATGCCGGTTCGCCGCAGGGTCTCTTTTGCGCCCATTAAGGCAGGAACCTCGGCGCCTTCGACATCGAGCTTGATGACCACGGGGGTCTCTTTCGTGGTTTCGATGGCGGCCATCAATGCATCGATGCTGCAGGTCGCCACGGTTTCGGTTCTTTGAGTGTCCTTGAAACGTTCGTCCGATCCGGCGATCCGCGCCCCGGCGTGACCGCCTTCGGTGACAAACGACACGGTCTCGCCCGCGCGCGCTGCGACGGCCCCGTGGATAGCGGTAAAGGGGTGATGATTGATCGCGGCATTGCGGCTGAGTCTCTCGAATGTGAGATGTCCGCCCTCGACGGTCACGATCCGCTTTGGATCCGCGATGATCTCGGATGCGAAGATGCTCCAGTATCCGATGTTTGCGCCAAGATCGAGGAAGACGCTGTCCGGCTTCAGGTATGCTGCAAGAACTCTGGCCACTTCGGGCTCGTATTCAAAGTCAGCGAATAACAGCCGGGACCAATAGTAGTCACCAAGTTCGATGTCGATGAGAGATTTTCTGAACAGGGGGACAACGACGTGGTTTTGGGCCCGGAAAGCCCGCCGGCCCAGGTGGCGGCTCAAGGTCCCGATGCCACGGTAGGCGAAAGGGCGCAAAAAGACACCGACCAGCCATAGTAGCCATGTCTCAAATCTAGCGCCCGGGCCGCTATAGGATTGAATTGGCCGAACCGACAAGCCGCGTTCCACTATGAAATTGTACCGGCGCACAAGGCGCTATGTGGCTAATTTAGCCTATCCCGCCCGTACCGACCATGCAGGGCGGTAATTAAATACTCTTGCCCTTCACCTTGCCGCGCAGGCGCTGCACCTCGGCCTCCGCCTGTTCCAGGTGGGGATTGACTGTTAGGGCACGTTCGAAAGCGTCCAACGCCGGCGCTTCCCTGTTCAGGCGGTTATAGATCAATCCCAGGCCGCTCAAGGCGCCGAAATGTCGTGGCTCCAGATCCAAAGTACGCTCCACATCCGCGATGGAAGCCTGGAACTGGCCAAGCAGGTAATAGACGGTCGCTCGTTTGTTCCAGCCTTCGGCATATTTAGGCGCAATCGTGACCACGGTATTCAGCAATTCCAGCGCCTCGCCGAATTTTTGCTTCCCCATGGCGTTGACCACTCTGCCCATAAGCAATTCCAATGTGGGGCTTTTGCTGTACAGCCAGACATTCCAGATTGACCGTTCAATCAAACGGGCCTTATGGGGATTATCGGTTTCGTGTAATTCCACGAATAATCCATCCAGCCGCGGATCGGTCTGATCCGCGCGGGCCGCAAGCGCGGTAAAGCTTACGGCTAAAATAAGTGCAAGGATGCGAAATGGGTTCACCATTTCGCAATGATATGGAGCGCCGGGCGCTGATGCCAGTCAGAACCGTCATTTCGGCGTCATTTTATCGTGATAGCCGTTGGCGTCAGTTACGCCGGGCGACAGCCGGGGCCAGCTCGGCGATTAATGCTTCTGAATCACCGGCGGGAACATTTGGATAGCGCGGCCGGCAGGCCTCGATAAGCATGGACTGGAAAGCGGTACGGCCCTTGGCGCTGTCCGGATCGGCCAGGGTCGCCCGGATATTGCCGGCCATTACCGCGACTTCCGCCATGGCGTCGGGCAATTTGGCGGCTTCGCACAACGCAGCCGCGTCGCTGTTGGAGATCAATTCATGGACGTTCTGACGATCCATGCCCGCGCGATGGGCCGCGGCCGCCTCAAAAAATCCGAAGTGGCCCGTACATAACGCGCGCGCGATTATGGTCGCCGTCAGCCGGCCCCTGATGTCCATTTGCTGAATCAGTTGCACCAGATCGGTGGCCGCTTCATCCATGTCCCCGTCTGAAAAATCCATATCAAGGGTCATGGCTTCCTGGCCGCGGCTGACCAGTTGATCGGCGAGGGCAGCGGGCAGATCGGTCAATTCGGACAATCGCCGCCTGATCTGATTCGAGACGGCGGCAATCAAACGTTCCGCCAACAACAGCGGGAAATTGGGCCGTCGGATCAAACCGCTCATCACCGCTTCGCTGTCGGCGAAACGATCGATAACCTTGGCGGAGGTAATATCGGAAATGACCGCGCCCCGGTTCTCCACCAATATCACGACCACCGGTTCACTGCCTGTATCCACAAGAGCATCGGAAACCGGGGCGGCAACCCTTTCACGGCGCGCCACGGCCTGTTGCCAGGCCTCGGGCTGGCTGCGCACGATCTGAATCAGTTCGTCATCGGTGAAGACGGTCGAATAATGCAACATGGGAACCGCCACTTCCGCGACATCGCGGGCCAGGGTCATGGCGATTTCCGTTGGAACGTTTGGATTGTTTTTCAGACCCTCGGCCAGGGCGCGCCGCACGCCCTGATCGGCGTCACGGACCATGATGCGAAAGATCGCCTCGGCCAGCCGCTGCTCCCCGGGTTCCAGATCGGATCGGCCAAATTCAGCCGTCAGCGATGCGGCCGCTTCGCGGCGCACTTCCGGCGTATCGTCCTCACGTAGCCGCCTGATCAAGTCGGAAGTCAATTCCGTCATGTTTGACCCATAGCCCACCGCCCGGCAAACCATTCGCACGGTACCGGGCAGTGATTAAAAACAGTGCCTATCTCGTCAAAAGAATTAGCTTTTCTGTCGAGCCGCGGCTGTGTCGACCGTCACACTATTGTGCGCTGGCCAATCGCGCGGCGGGACGCTCGTCGATGGGCAGATGGACCAGGGCTGCAAACAATCCCAGGGCAACGCCAAGCCACCAAACAATTTCATACGAGCCGTACTGATCAAACAGCTTGCCGCCCAGCCAAACGCCTAAAAACGATCCCAACTGGTGTGACAAAAAGACGAACCCGAATAAGGTCGCCATGTAACGCGGGCCGAACACCTGCGCCACGATGCCGGATGTTAATGGTACCGTGGATAGCCAGGTCAGCCCGATGGCGCCGGAAAAAATCAACACGGTCGTCGGGCTGATCGGCAACATTATGAACAGGGTAATGGCTATAGCGCGAAACAGGTAAATCAGGCTCAACAGATTTTTCTTTTGGTAACGATTGCCCAGCACACCCGCCAAAATAGCGCCAAAAATGTTGAATAGCCCCAGAACCGCCAGGGCCTGGGCGCCCAATTCTGCGGTCAAACCCTGGTCGGTGATGAAGGCCGGCAAATGGACGCCGATGAAGGCAACATGAAAACCACAAACAAAGAAACCGGCAATTAAATACAGGTATCCGGAATGCTGGCCCGCTTCCGACAACGCCTGGCCCATGGACTGCTTGGCGGCGTCCGGCACCGCCGTATTGTCGCTGCGCATGACCCCGCTGAGGGGAATAATCAGGGCGACGATAATGGCCAGAAAAATCAAGGCCGTGGACCAGCCGTAGGCCGAGATAAAGGCTTGTCCCAACGGCACCAGTAGAAACTGTCCCATGGATCCGGCGGCAGTGCCCAAACCGAGCGCCAGGGCGCGGCGTTTCTCGGGCACAATTCGCCCCAAGGCCGCCAACACCAGCGAAAATGAAGCCCCCGACAGCCCCAGACCGACCAGAAACCCGCCGGTCAGATGAAACATCGTCGGGCTGCTCGCCTCGGCCATGCCGTAGATACCTAACGCGTAAAGCACCCCGCCCACGGCGAGTACCCGGGCGGTGCCATAGCGATCCGCGATCATGCCGGCCACGGGCTGGCCGACGCCCCACATCAAGTTCTGAATGGCCATGGCCAGGGCGAATACTTCACGGCCCCAACCCAAATCCGCCGACATCGGCGCCAGAAACAGACCAAAATTAGCCCGAACGCCAAATCCGAGTAATGAGATCAGGCTGCCGATAATAACGACAAACCATATATTCCGCCGAAGCGAACCCATCATCCCCATGTTCTTCCCCGTGCCTTTCAGCAAAACTTGTACCGTGAAACCGGGATTGAACCGGGCTCTGCCGCCGCTTATATGTGGACCGCGTGGGCGCCGGGGTCAAGCTTGGGCCACTGTGCGAAAAATCAGATCTAAACGAGGACGTGGATGACGCAAATTTTGGTGACAAATTCCGAAGGAAGGCCGGGAGTTGGTAAAACGGCGGAAATGTTGGCGGCGGGCCACGGCGGTCTGGACGCTATTGAGGCCGGCATTCGTTTGGTTGAAGCCGACACCTCGATCCGTACTGTGGGCCGGGGTGGTTGGCCTAATCTGTTGGGTGAGGTGGAGCTGGATGCCGCGATCATCGACGGCAATACCTTCCGCAGCGGCGCCGTTGGCGCGTTGAAGGGCTACCTGCATCCCATATCCATTGCCCGGGCCGTCTTGGAACGTCTGCCCCATGAAATGCTGGTGGGTGAGGGCGCGGCGCGGTTCGCCCACGAAACCGGGGCCCAGACGGCAGACAACCTGATCCCGGATTCGGAAAGGGTCTGGCGCCAATGGTTCGAGGAGAAGGTCTCGCCGGACGATCAGAGAAAATGGCCCAATGTGCCTTTGGCCGAGCTTTGCCAACAGGCTATCGATCCGGAAAAAGGCATGGATACGACGGTCTTTTTGTCGCTAGACGGGAGAAAGGAGATCATGGCCGGTGTCTCCACATCCGGCTGGGCCTGGAAGTACCCCGGCCGCCTTGGCGATAGTCCCATCATTGGGGCCGGCTGCTTCGCGGATAGCGAACACGGTGCCGCGGCCTGCACGGGCGCGGGTGAAATGGCGATCCGGGCCGGCACCTCCCGCGCCATTGTTTTATATATGAAGATGGGCCTGTCACTCGAGGCGGCCGTGGACGAGGCCATTGCTGATCTGCGGCGGCTCAAGGGCGGTCTGATCCAGCGGATCACTTTGCACGCCATCGACCGAGATGGCCGGCACCGGGTCGTTGCGGTGAATGCCGAAGAGCAGTTAACTTATTGGCTGTGGCAAGAGGGCGAGGCGGAACCCCACGCCGAACCCGCTGAAATTATCGCCCTATAGGATCCTTATGTGCCTTGAACCAGAATACCACGGGCTCAACCGGCGCCAGCTTCTGGCCGGTCTGGCCGGTGGCGCGGCTTTATCTGGTTCGGCCGGTTGCGTGGCGACCAATGCCGCGTCCGGGCGGGAAAGTTTCACGGGCTTTCGATCCATCAAGGATGACATCGCCGAGGGCCGGGCAAACCACCCGAAGATCCTCAAATCATTCGGCGGCGCCTATGAAGAGCGCCGTTTGAGCAACTATGTTCAAAACATCGGTTTGCGGTTGGCGAAGGGGGCGGAATATCAACAATACCCCTATCGTTTCACAATACTGAATACTCAGATCGTCAATGCCTTCGCGTTGCCCGGCGGCTTTATCTATATCACCCGCGGTCTGTTGAGCCTGGCATCGAGCGAGGCGGAACTGGCCGGCGTCCTGGCCCATGAACTGGCCCATGTGACCGCCCGCCATGGCGCCGAGCGGCGATCGGCGCAACAAGTGGCCCAGCTTGGTCTCTTATTGGGCTCCATCGGCCTGCAGGCCGCTGGTTTGCCGTCGGGTTTGATGCAGATTGGCCAGACCGCCGCCCTGGCCGCCATCAAGGGCTATTCCAGGGAGCACGAATTCGAAGCCGATACTCTGGGCATCCGATATATGAGCCAGGCCGGCTATAATGCCGATGCCATGGCGACATTCCTGGGCAGTTTGCGCGAACATTCCCAGGTCGAGTCACGGGTGCTGGGACTGCCGCCAGGCAAACTGGATGAATTCAATATCATGTCCACCCATCCCCGAACCATTGAACGGGTTAAACAGGCCCAACAGGCCGCCGCGCAAAGCAATGGCCAAGGGAGATGGGGTCAGGAAGACTACCTGAATCATATCGACGGCATGATGTTCGGCGACGACCCGAAACAGGGTTTGATACGGGACCAAACGTTTATACATCCAATTTTACGGTTCGAATTCCGGGCGCCGGACGAATTTCATCTGCGTAACAGCCCGACCCGCGTGGAAGGGCGCCATCCCGACGGCGCGATGATGGTGTTCGATGCCGGCCCCGCCAAGGGCGCGCAATCCGCTTTTGATTATTTACGTCATGTCTGGGCCGCCAAATCACAACTGCATGATTTGGAAAGCCTGACCATCGATGGCCTTGATGCGGCAACGGCGTGGACAACGGGGCGCGGCAAAAAAGGACCGGTCCGAATTCGCGCCCTGGCGATCCGGGCGGGGCAAAAGCAGTTATACCGCTTCATGTTTATTTCGCCCCAGGATCAGACCGGGCGCTGGGCCCAGTTATTCCGCCGATCAGGTCTGTCGTTTCGACGTATCTCCAAACGCGCCGCCGCGAAGCTGCGGGCGAACCGTTTGTTGGTGGTACCGGCCCGGGCCGACGACAATATCGCGGGTCTGGCGCGCACCCTGCCCTATGGCCGCTACAACGAAGCCTGGTTCCGGGTCCTCAACGACCTGGCCCCGAACCAGACGATCAGAAAAAACCAGCGGCTGAAAGTGGTCGCCGGGTAGCTTCAGCCCTCGACGTCGCTTTGGTCTTCGCGGCGTTCGATATCGTCCTCGCCCAGGTAGGCGCCTGATTGCACCTCGATCAGATTCAGATCGATCTTGCCGGGGTTTTCCAGCCGGTGCCAGACGCCGATGGGGATGAATGCGGACTGATTTTCTTCCAGCAAAATAGTCTCGTCGTCTCGCGTCACTTTTGCCGTGCCTTCGACCACGATCCAGTGTTCGGCTCGATGATGATGCTTTTGCATCGACAGCTTTTGCCCCGGCCTGACGCAGATCCGCTTAACTTGAAATCGATCCCCATGGTCCATCGCTTCGTAATAGCCCCAAGGCCTGTAGACCTTTGGGGTTTGCTCCGCTTCCCGCCGTCCAGCTGCATGCAGACGGTCGACGATGTCTTTCACATTGCGGGCCCTGTCCCGATCGGCCACCAGGACGGCATCGGCGGTCTCGACAATGACCAGGTCCGTGACCCCGGCTGCGACGACCAGGCGATGTTCAGCCCGGACATAACTGTTCCTGACATCCTCTAAAAGTACATCGCCATGGGCAACAGTGTGGCTCTCGTCTTCAGAATTCTGGTCCAGTTCCCACAGGGCGGGCCAGGAACCGATATCGTTCCAGCCCATGTCCGCGCTGACCACGGCCGCCATGTCAGTCTTTTCCATGACCGCATGATCAAAAGATATATCGGGATTTTCCGCGAAGGCCTCCGGCCCCAGACGGGTAAAGGATAGGTCCCGTTGCGCCGCCGCGATCGCCCCCTGGTCGGCGCGGACAATGTCCGGCGCCAGTCGCTGCATTTCATCCAGCAGACAATCGGCCCGGAACAGGAACAGGCCGCTGTTCCATTCGTATCCACCTGCCCGCAGCATGCCCTCGGCCTGGGCCAAGTCAGGCTTTTCCACAAATTGCGCGACCTTATGGCAACCGTCGATGCCGGCTATGGCGGCGCCCCGTTTGATGTAGCCATAACCGGTTTCAGGCCCCGTGGGCACGATGCCCAGCGCGACAAGGGCACCTTCCGCGGCCACTCCCGCGGCTTTGTCCATGATCTCCAGAAAGGCATCGGCGTCGGTGATGTGATGATCGGAGGGCAGGATCAGGACTAGCGCTTCCGGGTCGCGGGAGGCCGCCAATAGCGCGGCCACGGCGGCGGCCGGCGCCGTGTTACGGGCCACGGGCTCCAAAACAATATCGCGGGGCTCCACGCTAATGGCGCGAAGCTGTTCGGCAATGACAAACCGGTGATCATGATTGCAGATAATTGTTGGTGGGTCGAAGCGATCCGGGTCCGAGACCCGCTGCACGGTCGCCTGCAGCATGGTCTCGCTGCCCGCCAGGGGCAACAACTGCTTAGGGTGAGCGGCGCGCGACAGGGGCCATAACCTGTTGCCCGAGCCGCCCGATAGAATAAATGGTTCAATCCGCGCCGCCATCGCTCTCTCCTCATATCCGCCCCATATACGCCCTATTTGGCGGTACGTCGGGTGAAGATGCTGGATAAAGCTACCGTATTTAGGCGCTATTTCCCATAATGGACGGCCAGCGTAAAGCAGGACTGAACCAGAATGCCGGTCGCGGTCATGGGATTGAGAGAGCGGCCGCTACCGAATTGACAGCGTTCGGCGTGGGCCTTGATGGTCATGCCCAGGCCCAGAACATCCCAGGCAATATTGGCCCCGGGCGTGCCGATGCCGCCCAGGGCGCACATGGCTTCCCAAACGCCGTCACGGGCATAGAGAATGCTGTGAGGCTCACTACCGCCCGATTTATGGCTCCCTGGCATCATCCGCAAATCTCGGTTCGCCAGGCCCTGCAGGCTGGCCTGATGGAATACCGCCTCGAACTTGCGGGCGCCTGCCGCCGCCCTTTCGTCGATACGGCCTTTCCTTTCCAGTGCCTCGACCGTGTCGCCCGCCCGCATGGGATAGGCCGGCGGTGCGTTGCCCGCCGCATCGGTGATTTGGGTGCGTATTAAGGCGGGGCGGTCTTCGCCCAGGGGATGGTGCTGCATGCGCCAATTCAGGCCCCCTTCGTCGTTGTTCAATCGTCCCCGGCCCGAGGCGCCCCGCCGCCGTTTCGGGCGTCGGTTTCCCGTTACGGAATTTGAGGTTGATTTTGGATTCAATCTCGCCCCGCTCATCTACTCATTTTCCTGTACATATTTCTGGGCATTTTCCTGGGCACGGTCTGACACTTCGATCATCTCATCATTCGGCGGCGGCAAATCGCGGAGATAGATTTCGCATTCGGCCTCCTCAGCCGCATAGCGCCCATCGCCGGTGGGATTGATGCTGCGTGCGTGATGTTCGGCGCAGTACGATCGATCAGGCATTCGGGGGCGTTGGCAATAACACCAGCCGGGCTGACCGACGTCGCCATGGATCCAACGGCAACCGAATGCCTGTTGTTTCTTTCCAGGCTCGGAAGGGCCGGCGGCTTGAGTGCTTTCAACGGCGGGGGTGGGGGAAGCTGTACATTCGGTGTGCTGTGTCATGGTGATGAAAATATACGAATCCGTATAAATTGCAAGAAAAAAATGCCAATTCGTATTTGTCATCGTATAAAATTTAATCTATTCTGCGCCCATGGTGAATTGGGCAGAAACCGTGCAGCGTCTACGCCGGGAACGGCAGCAAACGCAAACGCAATTCGCGGCGTCCCTGGGGACGACGCAGGCGACCGTCTCACGTTGGGAGTCGGGACGGCAGGGCCCGGATCGGGAACAGTCCCGCGCCATTGTTGCCTTGGCGGCGGCGTCCCCCAATGCGCCGGGCGGGTTTTATGCCCTGCCGGGGGAGGTGCCCTGGCCGGCACCGGGGATGTCGGATCATCTGGTTGCCACCGAAATACCCGGGCCCCCTGGCCGTATTCGCGATCTGCCGATCCTGGGCCATGCCGAAGCGGGTGAAGACGGCACATTCCTTGATAATGGTACGGTTACGGGCTATGCGGGCCGGCCGTCCAATCTGGTTGGGGTGGCCAACTCCTATGCCCTGATCGTGCATAATTCGTCCATGCGGCCGCGTTACGAGCCGCGTGAAATTGTTGAGGTGGATCCGAATATCCCCGTGCAGCCGAATGATTACGTGGTTGTTCAGACGACCGATGACCGGGCTTTTATTAAATTGCTGCGCCGACGTACCCAGCGCGCCATTATTCTGGAACAGTATAATCCGCCCAAGGAAATCCACCTTGATCCTGGTGAAGTCGCGGCCATGCATTTGATCGTCGGGGCCCATAGGGTTTATCGCTAGGCGTTATCGATTCGTTCCCGATATGCCAAAATATACGAGCATGGGGATATTTCTTGCAAAAAAATATGCAATGACGTATATTTATGGACCGATGTTAGAGCAGGAACCGCCTTTTGTCATACGATGCCGCCAACCTCATTTGCATTGCCGGAAACAGCCAGGCCTCGCAATGGGCCTATAGCACCACGGACCGGCCTGGCGAGGTTCTGACGCCTGGTTATTTCCCCGATGACCGTATGCGGAATTTCATGCATCCGGGAGAGGTGTTAACCCTCACCTGCCTGCCCGCGGCGCCATCAAGCGCAAAGGTGTCGCGGCGAAATCGAAATCCCATCGCGGTGCTGCAGGCGGTCACGGCGCGTACCATGGATGGCGTTTGGCTGGTTCTGCCCCTGACACCGATCGCCCGTCCAGCCCAGGCACTGGCCGCAGACCGTCGCCACCCCAAAGCAGCCGCCGCGATCGAAACCACGATCCCCATCATGACCGATGCCGCCACAGTTACCGCAACTGATACCGCGATGGGGACAACGGGGCAAAAGCGTTCGCAAGAGGGTTGAGATTACCCCAACAACCGACTAAAACCCCCGCAATGCCGGCGTAGCTCAGTTGGTAGAGCAACTGATTTGTAATCAGTAGGTCACGGGTTCGACTCCTGTCGCCGGCACCATATTTTCTGCTAAAAACCGTATCCTGTCTGTGCCAGATTGCCCGTGGGGTAGCGTTTGGGGTAGCGTACGGCGGGTTTTGGCGTGGAATGCCTCCTACCCAACAGAAACCCGCTTTTGCCCTCTGACGGCCGCCCTGGACCCAGGAAATGGCACTTCTTTGGCGCCCTTGAGGCGGAACGCTCCGCAGACCAACCCATTGTCGACATTGCGGCACCGATCTGCTACAAACTCAACACGGCATTTGAACTTCAGCTTGTGCGCCGTGGCATTACGCCAAAAGCACTAAAGAGAGGGAACTCCCAACATGAAGAAACGCAATACGGATGCGCTGTCGGCGCCTCTATCCGAGGTCGATACGAGGCAACTTCCGGAAGTCGACCGGTTACTGTTCTATCGCGATGTCCCGCATATGGCATCGCTTGTCTTTGCTCCACCCGAATTGGCCGAGAATGGATCACAAATCCGCGGCGCCTTTGCAGCCAAAACATGGGGCGAGTTTCAGGCCCTTATGCCCGAAGACGACCTGAAGAGCCTCCTGAAATCGAGATATGAAAACGCCTGGGGTGATCTTTTCGTCATTCTTGAACCAGACGATCCGTTCGATGCCGAGGATATTTGCGCCGCCTATTTTGATGGTGACTATCCATATTGGCTTCAGAAGGCTCAAGATATCTGGCTGCCCAATGAAATTATTGAGCACTGGTCAGAGGAGAAGTTATCCACGTTGAATGGGCATTTTTGGGTTATAGACCCTCAGTGGGAGCAGGAAATTGTTCAATGTTTGAGGGAACAAGGAATAGGTGCTCAAAGGCGTGATGACTTGTACTTCTTTTAGATTGAAGCGACTTCAACGCGCTTGACGTAGACAGACATGGGTCGACACACCCGAAGTGGTCGGCCCCCATTGAGTGGTCCAGTTTGAATGTTAGTGCATGACCGGCCT
>JABIRL010000371.1 GCA_018667855.1 Rhodospirillaceae bacterium | reverse complement strand
ATCATCACCGCGCGGTCGGGGGGAACGCCGATCGCCTCCAGGGTACCAAGAATATGGCCGGCATCGGGTTTGCGCACGGCCAGACTGTCGCCACCCAGGACGGCGTCAAAGTGATGCGCCATGTCCAATTTGTCGAACAGGCGGTTCGACATGGCGACGGGTTTGTTGGTGCAGACGGCCAGTTTCAAACCGGCCGCGCGCAAGGTGTCCAGGGCCGGCAGAACACCGGCAAAGGCAAAACTTTCGTCAGCCACATGGTCCCAATAGTAAGCCAGCAGGACATCGAACCATTGTTCGATGTCTCCATCGCTGGGCGCCTGCCCGGTGGCTTCCAGACCCAGGCGCAGCATGACGCGGGCGCCGTCACCTATCATATGGCGGACCTGATGCAGTTCCACGCCGTCCCGCCCGGCTTGCCCAAGGGTGTAATTAAGAGCGCCGCACAAATCCGGCGCGGTTTCGATCAAAGTGCCGTCCAGATCGAACAGGACGGCGTCGAAACGCTCTGCAAATGACATACTAAATCCAAATCCACATAATCAAAGGTACGGAAACCGCGACGATCACGATTTCCAAAGGCAGGCCAACCCGCCAGTAATCGGAAAACCGATAGCCGCCGGGACCCAATACCAGGGTATTGCACTGATGGCCAATGGGCGTGAGGAAAGCGCAGGAGGCGCCGATCGCCACCGCCATCAAAAAGCCGTCGGGGCTGCTGCCCAGGCCCTGGGCGATGCCGACCGATATGGGCGCCATGACCACCGCCGTCGCCGCATTATTCATGACATCGGACAATGTCATGGTCAAAATCAGCACGAATGCCAGCACCGCCCAGACGGGCAACGAGCCCGCCAGTCCAACCAGGCCGTTGGCCAGCAGGGACGCGGTACCCGTACTCTCCAACGCGCCGCCCACGGGGATCATGCCACCCAGCAGCACGATAACCGGCCAGTCGATGGCGTCATACATCTCCCGCAAATTCAGGAACCCCAGCAGCACCATGGCCACCGCGGCAGCCGTCAAGGCCACCGCCGCCGGCAGTAGTCCCAGCCCGCTGGCCGCCAGGGCGCCCGCGAAGATACCTAAGCCCAACAGCACCCGGCGTTCCTCGCCCAGACGCAGACCCCGGCGCATCAGGGGTAGGCAGCCCAGGCGCGAGAGGGTGTCGGGCATGGCGCCGCTGTCGCCCTGCAGCAACAACACGTCGCCCGGCCGCATCACCACCCGGTCCAGACGGCTGCGCACACGCTGGCCCTGACGCGCGATGGCGAGGAGGTTCAAACCCTGGCGGTTGCGCAGGTTCGCCGTGCGGGCGCTGCGCCCGGCCAGATTGGATTCCGTGGTGACCACTGCTTCGATCAGGGCGATTTCGTCCGAGGCCAGATGCTCGGGCGAAAGTTCCTCGTCGCCCACCAGTTCCAGCTGCGCCGCCTCGATAAAACTTTTCAGGTCCGTCGGATCGGCCCGCAGAACAAGAATATCGCCCGCCTGCAGCTTGGTTCGCCGGCTCGGCGCGGGACGGCGCTCCTCGCCACGGATCAGGGCGGTGACCAGGACATCCAGCTCGTCCAGCTCCGGCAGGGTGGCGATGGAGCGGCCGACCAGGGCGCCGTCGGGACCCAGGCGGGCCTCGGTCATATAGTCGCGGATCTGAAAGACATCCTCGGCATTGGCCTGGCCCTGGCGATGGCGCGGGATCAGACGCCAGCCGAATGCCACCAGATACAAAATTCCCAGCACCGCGATGACGCCGCCCACGGGGGTGAAATCGAACATGGCGAATGGCTGATCGAAAGCATCGGCCCGGTATTGCGCGATGATGACATTGGGCGGCGTCCCGATCATAGTGGCCAACCCGCCCAGAATGGCGCCGAAACTCAGCGGCATCAGCAGGGCGGCCGGCGAACGTTGCTGCTTGCCGGCGGTTTCCAGGGCCACGGGCATCAGGATCGCCAGAGCGCCCACATTATTCATGAAGGCGGAACAGAAACCGCAGGTCATGGTCAAGGCGGCCAGATGCAGTTGCGGGCGGTCGATCAGCGGCGACAGCCAACCGGCGATCATATCCACCACGCCGGCATTCCTAAGGCCCCGGCTGACGATCAGCACGGCGATAACGGTTATCACCGCCGGATGACCAAATCCGGCAAAAACCTCCGCCGCCGGCACCAACCCGGCGATGGCCGTCGCCAGCAACGCCAGCACGGCAACAACGTCGTAGCGGGGCCGGCCCCAGATGAACAGGACAACGGCCGCAACCAAGATGCCGGTAATGGCGAACTGCGCATAATCCATGTCACGCGCCCTTTTTTATCGTCTTACTTCGTGATCGATGGCACTGCATTGAAAGATACTGTAAAGGAATTTGAATTGGACCACGGTTGACCCTGTGGCAACCTGAATTTTCCCACGAATCGAAGATATAGTAGATATGAGCAAACAGGCGATCGCAACCGTGGTACTGGCCGCGGGCCAGGGCACGCGGATGAAATCCAAGCTGCCGAAAGTTCTGCATCCGCTGGCCGGGCGTTCCATGCTGGCCCAATTGCTGGCCACGGTGGATGCCTTGGGCTCCGAGCGGCGGATCGTCGTTGTCTCGCCGGACAACGCGGATGCCATCGGCGCGGCGGTTCCGGGCCTGGAAACGGCAGTGCAGGATCCCCCCCTTGGCACCGGTCATGCGGTGATGGCGACACGGGAGAATTTGGCGGGATTCGCTGGCGATGTCCTGGTGCTGTTCGCGGATTCGCCGCTGGTATCGGTGGAAACACTTGCTGCAATGCTGGCCGCGCGTGGTTCAAACAGCGATCCGGCTGTCGTGGTGATGGGGTTTCGGCCCGCGAATACGGCGGAATATGCCCGCCTGATCGTGGATGAGAGTGGCAATCTTGCCCGCATCGTGGAACACCGAGACGCCAGCGAGGCGGAACGGCAGACGGATCTGTGCAATTCCGGCTTCATGGCCATCGACGGCGCCATTCTAAGTGATTTATTGAACGGCATCGGCACGGACAACGCCAAAGGGGAATACTATCTGACTGAAATTATCGAGATCGCCAACGGCATGGGCCGCACCTGCGCGGTGATCGAGGCCGGCGAGATCGAGGCTTATGGCATCAATTCCCGGGACCAACTGGCCCAGGCCGAGGCGGTGATACAACACCGGCTGCGCCACGAAGCCATGGCGGCCGGCGTTACCTTGCAGGACCCCGACAGCGTCTTCTTCAGCCACGACACGGTTTTGGGCCAGGACGTGACCATTCAGCCCCATGTCTATTTCGGCCCCGGCGTCACGATTGGCGATGATGTGATCATCAACGGTTTCAGCCACCTTGAGGGCTGCCATGTGGCGGCGGGCGCCAGCGTGGGACCATACGCCCGCCTGCGGCCGGAGGCGGAGATCGGCGCCGGCGCCCGTATCGGCAATTTCGTCGAGGTCAAAAAGGCCCGCATCGAGGACGGCGCCAAGGTCAATCATTTGAGCTATATCGGCGATGCCAGGGTGGGCGAAGGCGCCAATATCGGTGCCGGCACCATTACCTGCAATTACGACGGCTTTCTGAAATCCTTCACGGACATCGGCAAGGGCGCCTTCATCGGCTCCAACACGGCCCTGGTGGCCCCCGTATCCGTGGGCGACGGCGCCATCGTGGGAGCGGGCAGCACGATCACACACGATGTCGCCGCCGATGCCCTTGCCGTTGAGCGCGCCCCGCAAAAGGAGCGCGCCGATTGGGCGACAACCTTCCGGAAACGGAAAATAGCGGAAAAAGCCGCGCAAAATAAAAGCTAAATCAGGGAATCAAGGAAAGAAACCGTATGTGCGGAATTATCGGCATTCTTGGCAATCAGGAAGACGGCAACGTCGCCACAAGGGTGGTGGAAGGCCTGAAACGGCTGGAATATCGGGGCTATGACAGCGCCGGCATTGCAACGCTGGTTAACGGACATATCGACCGCCGCCGGGCCGAGGGCAAGCTGATCAACCTCTCCAACCGCCTGGACGAGGAACCTTTGGCGGGCGATGTGGGCATTGGGCATACCCGCTGGGCCACACATGGCGTGCCGAACGAGGTCAATGCCCATCCCCATGCCACATCCAACGTGGCCCTGGTGCACAACGGCATTATCGAGAATTTCAAGGAATTGAAGGCGGAATTGCAGGATCGCGGGGCTAATTTCGCATCCGAAACGGATACCGAGGTCGTGGTCCACCTGATCAGCCAGTATCTGAAGGACGGCCTGGACCCGGTGGCGGCGGCGGAGAAGACGTTGAAGCGCCTGGAAGGTGCCTTTGCGCTGGCGGTGATCTTCTCGGGCGAGCACGACCTGATGGTGGGGGCCCGGCGTGGCAGCCCGCTGGTGGTCGGCTAT